>NZ_AP022601.1:5122501-5445003 GCF_010726765.1 Mycobacterium gallinarum | reverse complement strand
TCCTCGTCCTCGTCCTCGTCCTCGACGGGCGCCTCCGCGGCGACCTCCGACTCGGCAACCTCAACTGGCGCCGCGTCCTCGACAGCCTCGGCGGCGGTGCTGTCCTCCAGACGCTCAGCCGCCTCATCTGCAATCACGGTTGCCGGGTCCGCTGCTTCTGCGATCGCGTCGGACACGGCCGAAGGCGTATCGCCCTCGAAGCTAGTCACTTGTCAGTCCTCTCAGTACTTCCACGTCAGCCGAACACCCACATGACGACCTTGCCGACGCCCAGATCGACTCCGCCGATCAGCGCCACCATGAACGCCAGGAAGACCAGCACCACGATGGTGTAGCTGACCATCTGCTTGCGGTTCGGCCAGATGACCTTGCGCAGCTCGGCGACGACCTGCTTCAGGTAGTTCCAGACATAGGCGAACGGGTTGCTCGAGGAGCCGTCGCCGCGCTTCTTGGCCGTCTTCTTCGCCGTGCCCGAGCCGTTCTTGGTCGGCGACGCCTCGGTGCCGGTCTCCAGGTCGACGGCGCTGCTGACGTTCTCGCCGCTGGCTACGCGGCGCGACCGCTTGCCGCTGGGCCGAGTAGGCCGGGTTACGACCGCGCCGCTACCGCCGGTGTCGTCGGACCCTGCGGAGCCGTCACGATCACGCTCGTCGCTCACCGCATGCCTTCCTTGTTCTGGTCGTCTAGTTGTGTGGACACCTTCCAGTGTCCACGCCGTGTCGAGTATTCAGTTGAGCAGGGGCGACAGGACTTGAACCTGCAACCTGCGGTTTTGGAGACCGCTGCTCTGCCAGTTGAGCTACGCCCCTTTACCTTGACACCGCTGGCGCTGCGATATCGCCGGTTTCCGGGGCTCACACAAACCGCGCGCTCCCCGTTCGGTCGATCTGAAACCGACGGACAGCGCGCTGGACTGGGGAAACCCCGAGTAGCGAGTGTAGCGCGCCACCCACGTCAGTTACTAATCCGCGACGTGACCGTTCGCGCTGACGGCGGTGCGCACAACCTGGCCGGTTTCGGGGTCCCATTTCGCCGAGATCGAGTTGTCGCCCTCATGGCCCATCAAGGTGGTGTAGGCCTCCATCACCACGGTGCCGTCGGGATCGGTGCAGACGTTGCGAGTGGTGACGATGTCGGCACCGAACCGTTCGTCGACCGTCTCGATGTACATGGTCCCGGTCAGCGCGTCACCGACCTTGATCGGCCGGTGGAAGTGGAACTTCTGGTCGACCTGGACGATCTGCATGGTCTCCAGGCCGACATCCACGTGCTGGAAGAAGTGGTTCTGGATCATCACGGCGAAGATCGACGCGAACGTGAGCGGCGCGATGAGGGCGTCATGCCCGAGCTCCGCGGCCGCGGTTTCGTCGACGGTGGCCGGTGCGGCCGACTTCACGGCTTTGGCGTACTGGCGGACCTGCTCGCGGCCCACCACGAAAGTGTCGGGGTACTTCCAGACCATCCCCCGGATGTCTGTCTTAAGGGCCATCGGTCATGCCAGCTTCGCGGTGGCGACGGCGCGACCGAAGATCTTCTTGCCGCCAGCCGTGGCGGTTAACGCAATTGTTACCGACTTCGTTTCGGGCTCAACAGATTTCACTCTTCCATTGAACACGATTTCAGCGCCGACGCCGTCGTTGGGAACCGGCACCACCGCGGTGAAACGCACGTTGTATTCGGTGACCGCCGCGGGGTCGCCAACCCAGGAGGTGACGTATCCGCCGCCCAGTCCCATGGTGAGCATGCCGTGCGCGATCGCGGTGTCCAGACCGACCTGCTTGGCGATCTCGTCGTCCCAGTGGATCGGGTTCAGGTCGCCGGACACTCCGGCGTAATTCACCAGGTCGCCCCGGGTCAGGGGGATCGTCTTTTCGGGAAGCTGGTCGCCCACCTTCACCGAATCGAACTCACGCAATGCCATCGCTGAAACCCTCTTCTCCTTCTTCCCCGGTTCGCCCCGCCAGGGTCGTGTACGACTCCTGGACGATTTCGCCTTCGTCGTCGGTGACGACGTTCTTTGTCACGATGATGTCGGTACCGTGCGCCTGCCGGACAGAGTCCACGTAGACGTCGCAAAAGAGCGTGTCCCCGGCATGAATCGGCTTGCGGAACTTCAACGTCTGGTCGACCTGCACGATCTTCATGTCGGTGATGCCGATATTGGCGCTTTCGAAGAACGCCGACTGCGCCATGTAGCCGAACACCGAGATGAACGTCAACGGCGCCGGAATCGCGGAGTGGCCGAGCTGCGCGGCGACGTCTTCATCGTGGTGCGCGGGATGGTCGTTCTTCACTGCGACGGCGTACTCGCGCAGCTTCTCTCGCCCGACGACGTAGTGGTCGGGATAGCGGTAGTGCATCCCGACGATCTGCTCTGACAGCGCCACGTGGAGGTGAACCTATCCGTCAACCGCGGGCAATCGCCCACGGATTGGAGCGCCTTAGCGCGATTCCTTGTGCGCCTGGTGCTTGCCGCAGTTCGGGCAGAACTTCTTGATCTCGAGCCGGTCGGGATCGTTGCGACGGTTCTTCTTCGTGATGTAGTTACGGTGCTTGCACACCTCGCACGCCAAGGTGATCTTGGGCCGTACGTCAGTACTGGAGGCCACTTTTCTGTCCTTCGTCTTACGGATCTAACGTCTTGTAGCGGTGGGGGGACTCGATCCCCCGACCTCACGATTATGAGTCGTGCGCTCTAACCAGCTGAGCTACACCGCCCCGATAGTCCGGTCCGGCGAACCGGTCCGTCCACCGAGCCCCCTAACGGAATCGAACCGTTGACCTTTTCCTTACCATGGAAACGCTCTACCGACTGAGCTAAGGGGGCCTGCCCCGACAGTCTCGTCGTGGGCCTTAAAGAGGGTACATTCAACCCGTTTGCCACGCCAAACCGCTGGTGGTGATAGGACGGACAAGTGACCGAACCCGGCGCCCCGCGCGTGGCCGTCTATCTCGATTTCGACAACATCATCATCTCCCGATACGACCAGATTCACGGTCGCAACTCGTTCCAGAAGGACAAGGCCGCCGGATTTCACACCAAACCCGGCCGGCTCACCGAGGCGACCGTCGACGTCAGCGCGATCATCGACTTCGCGTCCTCGTTCGGCACCCTGGTGTTGACGCGCGCCTACGCGGACTGGTCGGCCGACGTCAACGCCGAATACCAGGGCCAGCTCGTCGGCCGCGCCGTCGACCTGGTTCAGCTGTTCCCCGCCGCCGCCTACGCCAAGAACGGCGCCGACATCCGGCTGGCGGTCGACGCGGTCGAGGACATGTTCCGGCTGCCCGACCTCACCCACGTCGTCATCGTGGCCGGGGACTCCGACTACATCCCGCTGGCCCAACGCTGCAAGCGACTGGGCCGCTACGTCGTCGGCATCGGGATCACCGGTTCGATCAGCAAGTCGCTGACAGCCGCCTGCGATGAGTTCGTCACCTACGACGCGCTGCCGGGCGTGCCGGTGACCGAGCCGCCCAAGAAGAAGCCGCGCAAGAAGGCAGCCGAAGGTGAGACCGAGCCAGACGCACCCGATCCGCAGGCCGCCGCGACCGCGCTACTCGAACGGGCGCTGCGGATCGGTCACGAAAAGGACGACGCCGAGTGGCTGCACAACTCCGCGGTCAAGGCGCAGATGAAGCGGATGGACCCGTCGTTCTCGGAGAAGTCGCTGGGATTCCGCTCCTTCAGCGATTTCCTGCGCTCACGCGCCGAGGTGGCCGAGCTCGACGAGAGCAGCACCACCCGCATGGTGCGGCTGCGTTCCAACGACTGAATAGTCTTACGGCATGACCGACCGCCTGTACTTCCGTCAGCTGCTGTCCGGCAGGGATTTCGCCGCCGGCGACATGATCGCCGAGCAGATGCGCAACTTCGCCTATCTGATCGGCGACCGCGAAACCGGCGACTGCGTCGTCGTCGATCCGGCGTATGCCGCCGGTGATCTGGTCGATGCGCTGGAGACCGACGGCATGCACCTGTCCGGCGTGCTGGTCAGCCACCACCACCCCGACCACGTCGGCGGCTCGATGATGGGCTTTGAACTGAAGGGCCTTGCCGAGCTGCTTGAGCGGGTCAGCGTACCCGTCCACGTCAATAGTGTTGAAGCTGAATGGGTTTCACGTGTCACGGGCATCGCCCGCAGCGAACTGACGGACCATCAGCACGGCGACGTGGTCAAGGTCGGAGACATCGACATCGAGCTTCTGCACACTCCCGGCCACACCCCCGGCAGCCAGTGCTTCCTGCTCGACGGCCGACTCGTCGCGGGCGACACACTGTTCCTGGAAGGTTGCGGGCGCACCGACTTCCCGGGCGGCGACGTCGACGAGATGTTCCGCAGTCTGCAGGCGCTGGCGCAGCTTTCTGGCGATCCGACAGTCTTTCCTGGCCACTGGTATTCGCAGGAGCCCAGCGCGGCACTGTCGGAGGTCAAGCGCACGAACTATGTTTACCGGGCTAGCAACCTGGACCAGTGGCGCATGTTGATGGGCGGTTAACCCCGTCTGACGTCGCAGTTTGCGTCAGCAAAACTCGCCGGGTACCGCCGAAACTGCGTTATTCTCCGCCTCAGCGCCTACGGTGCGCGGGAGGGGGCCGACGCGATGACGACCCCGCCGACCGGACCAGACGTCCCCCCGAAGACGCCGCGGCGGCTCGAAGCCGTCCCGAACCCGCCCACCGTGGACCCTGCGACGACACCGCCGGTCGGCAACCGCAGCCTCCTCCTCCGATTCGGCGCCGCATGCGCGGCCCTGCTGGTGGTGCTCGTCGGCCTAGCCATCTACGGGTTTCTGATCAAAGACAATACGGACGTACAACTTTCGTCACCGGGCAGCGACCCATCCGAGACGCCGGCCGCAGCGCCGACGACGAACGCGCCACCTATTCCCGGCCCGACCGCGGGCGCCACCGACGGTCCCCTGTCGTTCACCGTCGACGGCGTCGAGATCGGGCCGAAGGTCGTCATGTCGGACGCGCCGCTGGAGAAGACCGCGGACGGCGTGTTCATCGTCGTGCACATGACCGTGGCGAACGTCGGCACCGAGCCAGCGTCCTTCGTCGGCACGTTTCAGAAACTCCAGGCCAGCGGCGTCATCTATCCGTTGGCCGACGAGGCGACGGCCTACCTCGGGGGCACGGCCGCAACACTCGATCCGGGGGCGACGACCGTCGTCTCCATCGCGTTCGACGTGCCGCCGGGCTCTGTGCCCGAATTCGTCGAGCTGCACGGCGAGCCGGGCGGGCCCGGCATCCAGGTTCCGTTGCCATAGCTGTGGCAAGGTAGCCGCAAGCCTCTATAAGCACTCCCGTCTCTGCTTACCCACCTTCCTGGGATTTTCCAGCAAATGACGTTGATGCAAATTTCTCTGATGCGGTAGCGGCCCGCCGACCGTGATATACACCGGGACGTGGAAACCGACCTCCGGGCGCTGAGCGTGACCGACGTATCGGCCCACGGGTGGATTGCACTGGCCGCCTGGGTGGCCGTCATGGTGCTCGTCGCGGCGCTGATCTACGCGTGGCGGGCATACCAGCGGGCCCGAGCACACGCCGAAGAGCTCATGCAGCCGAACGTCGCGATGTTCATGGAGCCCGCCGCCCACGACTGGCACCTCGTCGAACTCGTCGTCAGGAACTTCGGTCAGACACCGGCGTACGGCATCCGATTCGAGTGGGCCCACCCTCCCACCGTCGGCAAGTACGAGAACGTCTACGAGGACCGCTACGTCGACATCGTCCCGCTCAATCTGCCCGCGGAGATCCCGTATCTGGCGCCGTCGCAGGAATTTCGCATCGTGTGGGATTCGGCGCTGGACCGCCGCGAGCTCGGAGAAACCATTGCGTCGCGGTTCGACGGTGCCGTCATCTACTCCGATCAGCCGACGACCAAGGGATCGAAGCGCAGTGGCCGTCAGTTCCGGTCCGCAGCCGTATTGGACTGGGCCACACTGCATCCCGTCGAGCGCCTGGAGCTGCTGACGACGCATGATCTCGCGCGACAGGAGAAGCAGAAGCTCGAGCTGCTGCGAAACCTGTTGACCTACTACCACTACGCCGCCAGCGAGAGTCGCGAAGAGGTGCTGCGCAGCGAAATCAACAGGGTCCGCACCGCGGCCGACAAGATGCGCGAACGCCTGACGACCGCCAAGGTGAAACCGCCCACTGAACAACCGGCCCCGCAGCCGCCGCGCCCCGCGCCCCCGCGCGACGTCCCGTTCAACGCGCCGCCGCCGCGTCAGGTGCCGTTCAGCACCGGCCCGCAGGAGGTGCCGTTCATCACGCCACCACGCGAAGCGCAGTTCAATGGGCCGGTACCCCAGGACGTCGTCCACAACGACACCACGAACTATGACGACGCGAACTATGACGACGATGAAGCGCACACCCAGTTGATCAACGGACGGCCGAGGCACCGGCGCGATCTCGGCTAGCGCGGGCCAGTGCGGTCGAAGTTTTAGGAGCCCGGCACCGCCCCCACGCTGCCGGGCTGAATCAAACCTACGACGGTGGCCGTCGGACGTCGTGCGTAATCGACTACCCCACTCGGGGTTGGCTTTCGTAACACCGTTACGTAACATCGATCCAAATTCTTGACGCACTCAAAGGAGAGGCGATGACCAGCCCAGTTGGCTACGAACTCAATGATTCAGTCGCGACGATCACCATGGACGACGGCAAGGTCAACGTCCTGGGTCCGAACATGCAGGCCGCGATCAACGAGGCCCTCGACCGCGCGGAGAAGGACGCCGCGAAGGCCGTGGTACTGGCGGGCAACAACCGCGTGTTCAGCGGCGGGTTCGACCTCGCGGTGTTCCAGTCCGGCGACGCGAAGGCCGCGCATGACATGCTCGCCGGCGGCTTCGAGTTGTCGGTGCGGTGTCTGACATTCCCCGCGCCGGTGATCATGGCCGCGACGGGTTCGGCCATCGCGATGGGCTCGTTCCTCCTGCTGTCGGGCGACCATCGCGTCGGGCAGCCGAAGACCAAGTGTCAGGCGATCGAGGTGGCGATCGGCATGACGATCCCGATCTCGGCGATCGAGATCATGCGGATGCGGTTGACGCCGGCGGCGTTCCATCGCGGCGCGGCGCTGGCGTCGATCTACGTCGGCGACGAGACGATCACGGCGGGCTGGCTGGACGAGATCGTCGAGAAGGACCAGGTTCTCGCCAAGGCGCAGGAAGCCGCCGCTGCGGCCGCGCGGTTGCACACCGGCTCCCACGTGGCAACCAAACTGAAGGCGCGCGAATCGGCGTTGCAGGCGATCCGGGCCGGAATCGACGGATTGGCAACGGAATTCAGTCTCGGCTAGGCCGCTGAGATGCCCAGAGCCAAGCAACGTACGCCGGAACTTCGCGAGCATCTGCTCGAGGTCGCGATCGCGACACTCGCCGAGGACGGTTTCACCGGCTTCACCACGCGGCGGGTCGCCGAACGGGCCGGCACGTCGGTCCCTGCGGTCTACGAGCTGTTCGTCGACAAGGCCGGCCTGGTGCGGGCGGTGTTCTTCGAGGGGTTTCGGCTGCTCGGGGCCGAGCTGGCCAAGGTCCCGGTGAGTGATGACCCGCTGGCCGACCTGGAACGGCTGGTGCCGGTGTTCCGGCTCTTCTGCCGGGCGTACCCGCGGCTGGCGCAGGTGATGTTCTCGCGACCGTTCATGGACTTCGAACCCGGGCCCGACGAGCTGGCGGCGGGCGCGTCGGTGCGCGAGGTGTTCATCGGCCGGATCCAGCGGTGCGTCGACGCCGGGTTGCTGTCGGGAGACGTCACGGACATCGCGCACGTATTGCTCGCGCTGGCGCAGGGTTTGGCGGTACAGGAGCTGGGCCGCTGGCTGGGGCCGACGGGGCCGTCGGTCGAGCGGCGCTGGAAGCTGGGCGTCGGGGCGGTGCTGGCGGGCTTCCGGGGCTAGCGGGTCCGTGAACCGCCGTGAGGGGCCCCAAAATGCACGCAGTAATCGGCGTGTCGGCGTACAGACACGGCCGCTCGCCGGCTTGCGCGTGAGCACTCGGCGGCCGAACTTGGGGCAATTGCCCCATGTGGCTGCCCCCGCCGTCATCACATGATGACGGGCATGACCACAACACCCGAAGCGGCCGCGACCGCGTCCAAGACCATGCCCCTGCCCGAAGGAGACGAGGAACGCGTCGTCGGCTTCGGCGTCATGGGCCTGCCCTTCGCCAACGGGCACTATCTGGCCTTCCGCGATTTCCCCGAGACGTCCTTCTCCCCCGCCTACCTGTCGGTGTGGCACCGCACCCCGGACGGCGTGTGGACGTTCTACGCGACCACACCCGGCCCGCAGAGCTGTTCGCGCTACTTCAGCTCCGCGACCCCGATCGACCCGGTCGTCTGCGACATCACGTCGCGCTGGGTCACGCCGTGGTCGCTGGCGATTTCCATTGACGGCGTGCTGGATTGGCGCGTCGACATCACGACCACACCCGCGACGCGACTCATGAGCGTCGTCGGCTCGAAGCTGCCCGCGACGATGTCGCGCAGCCGCAGAGTGCTCGCCGCGATGAGCCCGATCGTCGGTCCACTGCTGGGCATCGGCCGCATCAAGCTCACCGGCCACCTGCCCAACGGCCAGGAATTCCGCATCGCTCCGCGACGGGTGTGGGCGGTCGCCGACTCCAGCGCCGTCGTCAAGGGCGAGGACCTCGGACCCGTCGGACCCCACCCGGTCCAGGGCAACCTGGCCGACTTCCAACTGCCCCAGCGCGGCATCTGCGTCGTCGCGCAGGGCCGTTTCGAGGTGTTCGACGTCGCCCGGCATCGCGACGGCGACCGTCTTGACCTTTCCAGCTGACCAAGCGATGACGACGGCGCAGAATCGGCACATGCCCCCTCGGCAGTCGCCGCCAGCCCTTCCGACCCGCGCGGAAGTGCTGGCGGCGCTGTCGGTGGCCATCGACCTCGGGCTGGGCCAGCCCGCCGAGCATATGCTGCGGTCGGCGCTGATCGCGACGCGGATCGCCGACCGTCTGGGACTCACTGCCGCCCAGCGCGATTGCATCTACTACGCGACGCTGATCATGTGGATCGGCTGTCACGCCGACTCGCATGAGTATGCGCGGTGGTTCGGCGACGACATCGCCGTGCGCCGCGGCTCGTATCTGGTCGACTGGTCGGGCCTGCCGTATCAACGATTCCTGCTCACCAACATCGGCCGTGGTGAATCTCTGCTGTCGCGATTGAAGACCGCCGCGACGCTGTACGCCAATGCGCGGGGCCACATTTCGCAACTCATCCACTCGCATTGCACCTCGGCGGCGCTGCTCGCCCAGCGGATCGGGCTGGCCGACGACGTGCAGACCGCGCTGCGGTTCACCTTCGAGCGATTCGACGGTGGCGGCTTGCCGACCGGCGCTGCAGGCGAAGCCATTCCGATCGAAATGCGTGTCGCGCAGCTCGCCGACATGGTCGAGGTGCATCAACGCGAATACGGCACCGAGGGTGCGGTCGCGATGGCGCGCAGTCGCCGCGGTGGGCAGTTCGATCCCGCAGTGGTCGACGCGTTCGTCGCCGACCCGTCGGGAGTGCTCGCCGTACCGTCGGCCGGCGACGTATGGGCCACCGCGCTGCAGCATGCGCCCGACCGCAGCACCCGCCTCGACGGGCCGTCGCTGGACTCGCTGCTGATGGCGCTCGGCGATTTCGTCGACCTCAAATGCCCGTTCACCCTCGGGCACTCACGCGCCGTCGCGCAGCTCGCGGCCGATGCCGCCGTCGCCGCAGGATTGGACGAGGACGCCGTGACGTTGACCCGACGCGCCGCATGGGTCCACGACATCGGCCGCATCGGCGTGTCGAATCAGATCTGGTCCAAGTCAAGCGATTTGACCATGGCGGAGTTCGAGCGGATGCGGCTGCACCCTTATCTGTCCGAGCGCATCCTGTCGCGGGTGCCGGGCCTGAAGGACGTCGCGACCGTGGCCACCAACCATCACGAATGCCTCGACGGCTCCGGGTATCCGCGTGGGCTGGCCGCGCGGCAGTTGACGATGCCCGACCGGTTGTTGGCGTGTGCGGTGAGCTATCAGAGCGCACTGGAACCGCGGCCCTACCGCGAGGCGCTCGGGCCCGCTGGTGCGGCGCGTCGGCTACGTGAACGAGTCCGCGACGGGAAACTGGACTCGGTGGCCGCCGACGCCGTGCTGTACGCCTCCGGTCACGCGCCGGCCAAGCCGAAAGCGCGCCCGCACGGGCTCACGGCGCGAGAGGTCGAGGTGCTCAGGCTCGTCGCGCAAGGGGTCAGCAATAGGGAGATCGCGGCCAAACTGGTCCTCAGCGAGAAGACGGTCCGCAATCACGTGGAACGCACGTACACCAAGATCGGCGTCTCGAACCGGATCGGGGCCAGCATGTATGCCCTCGAGCACGGCCTGGTCGCCGAAAGTTGAGGCATACGCCTCACGCCCTGCGCACCGCTGTGGCGAAGAGTCGAACCATGAAACGAACCATCGCCGTCGTTTACGGCACACTCTGCTACACCCTGTTTCTCGTCGTCTTCCTGTACCTGATCGGCTTCGTCGGCGGAATCGCCGTGCCACGCAGTGTCGACAACGCCCTCGTCGCCGCGGTCGGCTGGGCGGTGCCGATCGACGTCGTCCTCGTGACGCTGTTCGCGGTGCAGCACAGCGTCATGGCCCGTCCGGCGTTCAAGCGATGGTGGACGCGCATCGTGCCGGCGCCCATCGAACGAAGCACCTACGTGCTGATCGCGAGTCTCGTTCTCGTCCTGATGTTTTGGCAGTGGCGTGAGCTGCCCGCTGTTGTCTGGGACGTCACGTGGCAGCCCGCGCGTCTCGCGGTGTGGACGATGTTCTGGCTGGGCTGGGCGATGGTGCTGGCGTCGACCTTCATGATCAACCACTTCGAGCTGTTCGGGCTGAAGCAGGTGTTCGCGGCTTGGCGGGCGCGGCCACCCGCGGAGACCGGTTTCCGGGTGACGCTGTTGTACCGGGTGGTGCGCCATCCGTTGATGCTGGGCTTCCTCATCGCGTTCTGGGCGGCCCCGACGATGTCTGCGGGTCATCTGCTGTTCGCGGCGGTGATGACGGGATACATCCTGCTCGCCCTGCAGTTCGAAGAGCATGACCTCACCGCGGCGCTGGGGGCACGCTACGCCGAGTACCGGCAGCGAGTGCCCATGCTGATCCCGGGCCTACGTAAGCGACGCACTGAGGGATTGGCTGTAATCGCTACGCGCGCAGCAGTTCTTCCGCGCGACGGAGGTCCTCGTCGGCGTTGAGCGTCAACACCCCGACGACCTCGCTGTCAGACTCGTACCAGACCGTGAACCCGTCGTGGTGGTCGACGAGTCGACACGTTTCGTAACTGCCCCAGCCCCGGTACTTGAACACCGAATCGCCGATGGTCGACGAGAATCCGGGAACTTGATCCCAGGCGGCGGAGAAGCCGGCGGCCGTGAGTCCGGCGACCAGCCCCTCCTGCGCGGCATCGCGCCAGTGCTCGGCGCGGATGCGGCGCCCGGCGGTGACATTGTGGGCGAGTGCGACGTCGCCCGCGGCGTAGACGTTGCGCGCCGACGCGTGCATGTGCTCGTCGACCACGATGCGCCCGTCTCGGGTGTCCAATCCGGCGGATTCGGCCAGCCGGACGTCCGGCCGCACACCATTGGCGGAGACGACGAGATCGGCCTGGATCGCCGTGCCGTCGTCGAGCACCACGTCCGAGCCGTCGATTTTGGCGACTGTGGTACCACCGACGAACCCGACCCCGTTGTCGGCGAGAATCTTCACCACACGCTCGCCGACCTCGACACCGAATCGCCGTTGCAGGGGAACGGTTTCCCGGGCCACCAGCGCGGTTTTCACGCCCCCGGTCGCCAGCGCCGCGGCGGCTTCACAGCCGATCAGGCCACCGCCGATGACGACTGCCGAGTCGGCATAACGGGCCGCCATCTTCAGCGCGACCGCATCGCTGAACGACCGCAGCGTGAGTGCGGACTCGGCGCCGGGGATCGTCAGCTTGATCGGCGTCGCGCCCGACGCGACGACGAGATGCCAGTAGGGGTAACGCTGCCCGCCCGCCGTGACCACCTCCTGGCCGTCGGTGTCGATGTGGTCGACGGTGACCCCGCGAATGAGGTCGACGTTGTTGCGGTCGAACCAGCCGGCGCTGTGCAACTCGCGCCGGTCCTCACGGCCGCACAGATAGCCCTTGCTCAGCGGCGGCTTGGCGTAGGGAAGCGCAGGATCGACGGTCAGGATGCGCACCGGAATGCCGGGGTGCTTGCTGCGGAACGTCTCCGCCGCGCTCACCCCCGCGGGACCGCTCCCGATGGCGATGAAACCCGGTGGCGGTACTCCCCCACGAGCCATCGGCTTGCCGATCATTACTGCGGAGTTGCCGTTCTCGCGACACGGCAAACGAGAATCAGCCCCCGCAGTTCGGCGTCGAACTCTTCGACGCAGCCACCCGCGTCGCGGCCTCGTTGACGCGGTCCATGCTCAGCTGACCCGAATTGACCGCCTGTTCAAGCGAATCCAATACCGCGGGCACCTCGTCGGTGGTGATCCACAGCGCGACGTCGGCACCGGCCTGCAGCGCGCGCAGCACCGCCTCCGGCACACCGTACTGCTCGTTGATCGCAGCCATGCTGGACAGGTCGTCGGTGTACACCAGCCCGGTGAAGGGCGGGCCGCCGTAACCCCCGGATCGCAGCAGGTCGTACGCCGGCTTGGACAGGCTGGCCTGATCAGTGCCCGTCAGGCCCGGCACCTGCACGTGACCGAGCATCACGGCGACCGGATGCTGGGTCGTCAGCGCCCGGTACGGGATCAGGTCGTCGACCTGCAGTTGCTCGATCGGCGGGACGGTCACGCCGCCGGTGTGCGAATCGCCCGAGCCGTGGCCGTGCCCGGGGAAATGCTTGAGCACCGGAAGCACTCCGGCGTCGCGCAGTCCGCGCGCGTACGCACCGGCATAGGCGGTGACGGTTTCGGCGTCGGAGCCGAAGGAACGGTCGCCGATGACGGTGTCGTCGGGGGCGTCCGTCACGTCGACGACTGGGGCGAAATCGACTGTGATGCCGAGCTGTTTCATCGCGGTGCCCCGCTCGAAGGCGATGGCGTACACCTGGTCGGGCGTACTGGTGGCGGCCAGGATGCGTGGCGACGGCTGCTCGCCGATGATGGTCGCCAGCCGTGACACGCGGCCGCCTTCCTCGTCGACGCTGACGGCCAGCGGCAGCGGGCCGGTCGACGCGGCGATGGCGGGCAGGGATCCGTCCTGCAGCATCGACAGGTCGGTCCAACTTCCGATCATGATGCCGCCGATGCGGTGGTCGGCGGCGACGGCGCGGGCGTCCTCGGCGCCGGTCACGCCGACCATCAGGAGCTGGGCCAGCTTGTCGCGGGTGGACATGGCGTTGACCAGGCCTTCGGCCTCGCCGCAGGGCGGCGCGACGGGCGAGGTGGGCGCCGACGAGCTGGGCGCCGACGCCTCGGTTGACGGCGCCGTCGACGTTCCCGACAGACGCGGCTTGATGACGAGGACCACCGCGGCGCCGAGCAGCGCCACCGCCAGCACGGCGAACGCGATCGTGATCCACCTCGATGCCTGCATACGTTCCTTGAGGCTCGGCGACATGGGAAAGAAGTTACCCGGCGTGGTTGCTTCACCGCCCGCACGTCATCCCGATATGTCAGGATCTGCCCATGACCTCCCCGGACGACCCCGAGGAACGCATCCGGCAGCTCGAGCAGTCGGCGGCCGCATACGGGGCACGGGAGCTGGGCAGCGACCAGCCCCAGTACGGCGAAGGTGTGAACCCGTCGTCACCGTTGCCGCCGCCGGCCTACGGCACACCGCCACCGGCCTACGGAAGCCCACCGGCCTATGGTCAGCAGCCGTACGGGCAGCCGTCGTATGGCCAGCAGCCCTACGGCGATCCGTACCAGCCGCCGTTCGGCACGCACTACACGCCGATCCCCAAGAAAGCCGGCATTCCGGTCGGAGTGGTCATCGGGCTCATCGCGCTCGTGTTCGTCATCCTCGCCGGTATCGGCGTGGTGGTGGCGTTCATGTCGTCGACGGTCGAGGATTCGGGCGTGGCGGGCGGCGGCGGATCGGTCGACAACCCGGGCGCCACGCGGACGTTCGTCCCGCCGACGATCACCTTCCCGAGCTTCCCGGACATCACGGGCCTGCCGAGCGACGACACCGAACAGACCGCGACGCCCGGCGCCCCGGCGAGTGTCTCGGGTATCGACGAGACGAAAACGGTCGTCTGCCAAAGCGGCGACGTGAACATCAGCGGCGTCAACAACACGATCACGCTGACCGGAAACTGCGGCACCGTTTCCGTATCCGGCGTCGAAAACAAGATCACCGTCGACAGCGCCAACGCGATCAGCGCCTCAGGCTTCGACAACGAAATCGTCTATCTCTCGGGCGATCCGCAGATCAACACCACCGATTCCAACAAGGTCACCCGCGGCTGAGCGGGCGTCGCCGTCGTAGGCGACTTTGTCGCTCCGAGCTTGGCATCACGGGCATATCACCCACGGCTATGGTCGGGATGTCGGAGAGGAGACGACGTGAGTGAACAGACCTCGACACCCAAGCTGACTGGCCAGTTCTCCAAGGCGCTCGTGTACGCCGAGCTGAAACATCACAACCAGGTCCGCAAGGGGGGAAACATCCCCTACTTCGGACACCTGCTGTCGGTGGCGGGCCTGGTGATCAACGACAACGGCTCCGAAGATCAGGCCATCGCCGCGCTGCTCCACGACTGCGTCGAGGACGCCGGCGGCCAGCCGACGCTGGAGGAGATCCGGAAGAACTTCGGCGCGGGCGTCGCCACCATCGTCAAAGAGTGCAGCGACACGGACGTCGAGCCGAAACCGCCGTGGCGTGAACGCAAGACGGCCTACATCGAGCACCTCGCACAGGTGGGCACGGACACGCTGCTGGTGTCGGTCGCCGACAAACTCGACAACGCCCGGTCGATGCTGCGTGACTACCACGAACACGGCCCCAAGCTGTGGGAGCGCTTCACCGTGAAAGACCCGCGCGATCACCTCTGGTATTTCGGCGGGCTGCTGGACGCGTACCGCAACCTCGGCCTGGACAGCTGGATGGTCGGCGAGCTCGAGCGCGTCGTCGACGAATTGAAGCGCCTGGTCGGAGGCGACGACCGAATCGTGCTGGTCTGACGATGGAGGCTTCGCAGGCTGATTACCGTGCGGTGCTGTCGGCCGTCAACGCCCTTGGCGCCAATCAGCGGGAGCACTCGCAGCAATTGACCTCGGTTGAGACACGGCTGACAGCAGTCGAGTCCGGGCTCGCCGACCTCCGACAGGAAACTCGGGCCGGCTTCCGCACGGTCGAAGAACACATCGCCGAACTCAAGGACTTGATCATCGGGCGCAACAGCACCTAAGTAGCTGCGCGGCCTCCTAAGGTAGACCGCGATGGCACTGCATCTGCACCGTGCTGAGCGCACCGATCTGCTGGCCGACGGTCTCGGCGCCCTGCTCTCGAACCCTCTGCCCGACCCGTTCGCCGAGGAAGTCGTCATCGTCCCCGCCAAGGGCGTCGAACGCTGGCTGAGCCAGCGGCTCTCGCACGTCCTCGGTCGCGGCAGCGGCGCCGACGGCGTGTGCGCAGGCATCGCCTTCCGCAACCCCTATTCGTTGATCGCAGAGATCAGCGGCACAGATCGTGACGATCCGTGGACGCCCGACGCGATGGTCTGGCCGCTGTTGGACGTCATCGACGAAAGCTGCGATCAGCCCTGGTGCAAGACCCTGTCAACCCACCTCGGCCACTTCGAATCGGGCGACGAGCGCGAACTCCGGCAGGGCAGGCGCTACTCGGTGGCTCGTCGACTCGCCGGACTCTTCGCGTCCTACGCCCGCCAACGTCCGCATCTCCTCATCGACTGGGAGAACGGTGCCGATGACCCGGATCTTTCAATCGACGACGACCTGCTGTGGCAGCCGCCCCTCTGGCGCGCGCTGGTAGACCGCATCGACGCCGACCCGCCACACGTCCGCCACGCCAAAACCCTTGCCACACTGCGGGAGTCCCCCACCGACCTGCCGCAGCGCATCTCCCTGTTCGGCCACACGCGGTTGCCGAGCACCGAGATCGAACTGCTCGACGCGCTGGCCACCCACCACGACCTTCACCTGTGGCTGCCGCACCCCAGCGACGAACTCTGGGCATCGCTCGCCGGCGACCACGGAGCCATCCCCCGTCGCGACGACACCACCCACCGAAGCGTCCACCACCCGCTGCTGGCGACGCTCGGACGCGATCTGCGCGAGCTGCAGCGCAGCCTGCCCGCCGACCGGCAGACCGACGAATATCTCGGCGGGGCCACCCATCCCGAAACACTGCTCGGTTGGCTGCAATCCGACATCACCGCCAACGCCGTTCGCCCGCAGGGCCGCACGCTGAAGTCCGACGACCGCTCGGTACAGGTGCACAGCTGCCACGGTCCGGCCCGCCAGATCGATGTGCTGCGCGAAGTGCTGCTCGGCCTGCTCGCCGACGACGAGACCCTCGAACCACGCGACATTCTCGTCATGTGCCCGGACATCGAGACGTACGCGCCACTGATCGTCGCGGGATTCGGCCTCGGCGACATGATCAAAGGTGTGCACCCCGCACACCAACTGCGGGTGCGACTGGCCGACCGGTCGCTCGTGCAGACCAACCCCCTGCTCGGCGTCGCGTCGCAGTTGCTCACCCTCGCCGGGGGGCGTGCGACCGCGAGCGAAGTGCTCAACCTCGCCCAGACCGCGCCGGTCCGTACCCGCTTCGGCTTCACCGACGACAACCTCGAGGACATCACCCGCTGGGTCCGCCAGGCGAACATCCGCTGGGGCTTCGACACCGACCACCGCAAGCCCT
The DNA here is from genome assembly GCF_010726765.1 of Mycobacterium gallinarum. Classification (NCBI taxonomy): domain Bacteria; kingdom Bacillati; phylum Actinomycetota; class Actinomycetes; order Mycobacteriales; family Mycobacteriaceae; genus Mycobacterium; species Mycobacterium gallinarum. The sequence goes on along the minus strand of NZ_AP022601.1, from coordinate 5,428,106 downwards.
ACGGCGTCGACTTCATCCAGAACACCTGGCGCTTCGGCATCGACCGCGTCCTCGCCGGTGTCGCGATGTCCGACGACTCACACGCCTGGATCGACACCACGCTCCCGCTCGACGACGTCAGCAGCAACCGCGTGGAGCTCGCCGGGCAGCTCGCAGAGTACGTGGACCGGCTACAGCGCGCTGTCGAATCACTCACCGGTGCAAGGCCACTCAGTGACTGGCTGCAGTCACTGGCCGACAGCATCGATCTGCTCGCCAAGGTCGGCGACGATGACGCCTGGCAGACCAGCCAGCTGCAACGCGAGTTCGGTGACGTGCTCTCCACCGCCGGCGCCCGCGCCGACAGCCTCATGCGACTCCCCGACATCAAGGCGCTGCTCGACCGCCACCTGGCCGGCAGGCCGACGCGAGCGAACTTCCGGACCGGCACGCTGACGGTGTGCACGATGGTGCCGATGCGGTCGGTACCGCACCGGGTGGTGTGCCTGGTCGGGCTCGACGACGGGGTGTTCCCCAGGCTCGGGGTGGTCGACGGCGACGACGTCCTGGCCCGCGCTCCGATGACCGGTGAGCGCGACATCCGTTCCGAGGACCGGCAATTGCTGCTCGACGCCATCGGCGCCGCCACGGAATCGCTCGTCATCACCTACACCGGCGCCAACGAATACTCCGGCCAGGAGCGTCCACCCGCGGTCCCGCTCGCCGAACTCCTCGACGCTCTCGACCTGACCATCGAGACCAAGGAACGCGAGGTTGTCGTCAAACATCCGCTGCAGCCCTTCGACACTCGCAATGTCATCCCCGGCAAGCTGATACCCGGCGAACCATTCACCTTCGACTCCACCGTGAAACGTGCCGCACTGGCCCGCTCAGGCGAGCGCGCCGAACGGCCGCTGTTCATCTCCGGTCTGCTGCCCGCTCCCCCGGCCGAAGACGTCGTCCTCGCCGATCTCGTCTCGTTCTTCCGCGATCCGGTCAAGGGTTTCTTCCGCGCGCTGGACTACACGTTGCCCTGGGAGGTCGACGGCGTCGAGGACGCGATGCCCGTCGATATCAACGCCCTCGAGGAGTGGACCGTCGGCGACCGCATGCTGCAAGACATGTTGCGCGGCATGGACGCCGACCAGGCGCGCCAGGCCGAATGGCGGCGAGGAACGCTCCCGCCGGGAAACCTGGGGTGGCGCAAGGCCAACGAGATTCGCGATCAGGTCACCGAGATCGCCGACGCCGCCAGGCCGTATCGTGACGCCCAACCCGGCGCCGTCGACGTGGACGTCGACCTGGGCCGCGGGCGCAGGCTCACCGGGACCGTCTCGCCGGTCTACGGTGACCGGCTGGTGTCGGTGACCTATTCCAAGCTCGACGGCCGCCATCTGCTGCAGCCGTGGATTCCGTTGCTGGCGTTGATCGCTCACCGCCCCCGACGCGAGTGGCGCGCCATCACGATCGGACGTGCGCCACGGGGAACCGCACCGCGCGTCGAGATCTTGTCCAGGCCCGAGCGACCCGCGGTGGAGCTATTGGCCGATCTGGTCGCACTGTATGACGAGGGGCGTCGCGCACCGCTGCCGTTGCCCGTCAAGACGTCTTACGCGTGGGCGGAGGCAAGACACGGTCACGGCGATCCCGAACAGCGGGCCGGCTACAAGTGGCGCTCGGGGCGGTACCCGGGTGAGGAGGACGAGCCCGCCTACCAGTTGGCCTTCGGGAAAGGCACGTGGCTGAAGCACCTCGTCGAGCGCGGCCTGGACGCCTATGCCTGCCGGCTGTGGCTGCCGATGCTCGGAGCACTCGAATGACCATGCAGCCGTTCAGTCTCGTCGGGGATCTACCCGCCGCACGGTCGACCACCGTGCTGGAGGCCAGTGCAGGGACGGGGAAGACGTTCGCACTCGCGGGTCTGGTCACTCGGTACATCGCCGAGGGCGTCGCGACGCTGGACCAGATGCTGCTGATCACGTTCAGCCGCGCTGCAACGCAGGAGCTGCGCGACCGTGTGCGCCGTCAAATCGTCGACGCAGTACACGCTTTCGACCGAAAAGAGGTGACCGGTAACAATGAGGTCATCACGCATCTGCTCAACGCGAGCGATGACGAGCGAAAGGAACGGCAGCGTCGGCTCCGCGACTCCCTCGCCGCCTTCGACGCCGCGACCATCGCGACCACGCATCAGTTCTGCCAGCTGGTACTCAAGTCGCTCGGCGTGGCCGGTGACACCGACAGCGGTGTGACACTGGTGGAAAGCCTCGACGAGTTGATCACCGAGGTCGCCGATGACCTCTACCTCCGGCACTTCGGCCGCGAGAAGGACAACCCCCTGCTGGGGCATCCCGACGCGCTGCGACTGGCCCGGGAGGTGGTCAATCATCCGGCGACCGAACTGCGCCCGAAGGATCCCGACCCCGATTCACGCGCAGCCGTGTGTCTCAGGTTCGCCGCGGATGTCAAGAACGAGCTCGAGAAGCGCAAGCGACAGCGGGGAATTCTCGGTTACGACGATCTGCTGACCCGGCTGGCCGACGCACTGGAGGACAGCGATTCGGCGGCGCGCTCGCGAATGCGTCATCGCTGGCCGATCGTCATGGTCGACGAATTCCAGGACACCGATCCGGTGCAGTGGCAGGTCATCGATCGGGCATTCACCGGCCACTCCACGCTGGTCCTGATCGGGGATCCCAAACAGGCCATCTACGCGTTCCGCGGCGGCGACATCGTCACCTACCTGTCCGCATCCGCGACCGCGGGTACGCAGATGACGCTCGGCACGAACTGGCGCAGCGACGCCGCGCTGGTCGATCGTCTCCAAGCGGTGCTGCGCGGCGCCCAACTCGGACACGAGCGGATCGTCGTGCACGACGTCGCCGCGCACCATCAGGGCACCCGGCTGGCAGGTGCCCCAAATCCCGATCCCTTCCGGCTGCGGGTGGTGCGCCGGGATGCGTTCGGCCGCAGTGGAACCAACGTCATCCTCATCGACCCACTGCGCAGCCACATCGCCGAGGACCTGGCCGCCGACATCGGCGTCCTGCTCGACTCGGGCGCGACTTTCGGCGGCGAGAAACTGCATGCGGGCCAGATCGCGGTGATCGTGGAGAAGCACCGCGATGCCCGGGTCTGCTACTACGCGCTGTGCGAGGCGGGCATCCCCGCGGTCTACACCGGCGACTCCGACGTCTTCACCTCCGATGCCGCCGAGGACTGGCTGGCGCTGCTGGAGGCCTTCGACCAGCCGCACCGCCCCGGCATCGTCCGGGCCGCTGCGGCGACGATGTTCTTCGGCGAAACGGCCGAATCGCTCGTCGAGGGCGGTGACGGTTTGACCGACCGCATCGCGGAGACGTTGCGGGAGTGGGCAAGTCATGCACGCGAACGCGGCGTCTCGGCGATCTTCGAAGCCGCCCAACTCAACGGTATGGGCGACCGCGTGCTGTCGTGGCAGAACGGCGACAGGATGATGACCGACCTCGCACACATGACGCAGCTGTTGCAGGAAGCCGCCCATCGCGAGCACTTCACCCTCCCGGCCTTGAGGGACTGGTTGCGCGCGCAGCGGGAGGATCGCACCGGTGCGGCCGAACGGGCCCGCCGGCTCGACAACGACGCGGCCGCCGTCCAGGTCATGACGGTCTTCGTCGCGAAGGGCCTGCAGTTTCCGGTCGTGTATCTACCGTTCGCGTTCAACAACAACGTGTTCGAACCCGAACTGGTGCTGTATCACGAGGGCGACACCAGATGCCTGCATGTCGGCGGGCCGGACAGCCCGGACTTCAACGCCGTCGCGAAACAGGGCCGCGAAGAAGACGCCAGCGACGACAGCCGCCTGATGTACGTGGCGATGACACGGGCGCAGGCGCAGGTGGTCGCCTGGTGGGCGCCGTCGAGAGACGAACCCACCGGCGGGCTGTCGCGTCTGCTCCGGGGCCGTTCACCCGGCGAGCCGGTGATACCGGACATTGTTTCGCCGGTGAAGGTCACCGACGACCAGGCGATGGCGAGATTCGAGGAGTGGTCGGCGGTCAACGGGCCGGCGATCGAGGAATCGGTCGTGCAGCCCCTGCCGCCGCAACCGTCGGATGACACGCCAATAACCCTGCAGGCCCGGCACTTCCACCGATCGATCGACACGGCATGGCGGCGCACCTCCTACAGCGGCCTGATCCGGACGAGCGAGTCGACGCCGGTGAGTAGCGAACCCGAGGTGATCGAGCTGGACGACGAGGTCGCCGAGATCCCATTGGTGACCGCCGCGGTGGGGACGGATGTGCCGTCTCCGATGGCGGACCTGCCGAGCGGCGCGAAGTTCGGCACCCTGGTGCACGCCGTGCTGGAGACCGCGGATCCGTTCGCGCCTGATCTCGCGGCGGAGTTGGAAGCGCAGATCACCGAACACGCTGTCTGGTGGCCGGTCGACGTCGCGGCTTCCGACCTGGCCGCCGCGATGCTGCCCATGCACGACACTCCCCTGGGCCCGCTCGCCGACGACCGGACGCTGCGCCAGATCGGGCTGCACGACCGTATGCGGGAGATGGACTTCGAATTCCCGCTCGCGGGAGGGGATCTGCGGGGATCGGCGCCGGAGATCCGGCTCGCTGCCGTCGGCGAGCTCGTGGGGCAGCACCTCGCCACGGACGATCCGCTCGCGCCGTACGCGGACCGACTGAGAGGGGCGGCACTGGGCGGGCAGTCCCTCAAGGGCTACCTGTCGGGTTCGGTCGACGTCGTGCTGCGGATCGGTGAGCGGTACATCGTCGTCGACTACAAGACCAACTGGCTGGGCGACCAGAATCAGCCGCTCACTGCCGCGGACTACGCGCGCCCCCGGCTGATCGAGGCGATGCTGCATTCCGACTACCCGTTGCAAGCGTTGCTGTACAACGTTGTGCTGCATAGGTTCCTGCGATGGCGGCTGCCGGGATACCTGCCGGACACGCATCTGGGCGGCGTGATGTACCTGTTCCTGCGCGGCATGTGCGGACCGGACACACCGGTGGTCGACGGCCACCCGGCGGGGGTGTTCAGTTGGCAGCCGCCCACGTCACTCATCACCTCGATGTCCGATCTCCTCGACGCAGGCAGGGTGGTGGCATGACGAGCGTGGAGTGGCGGCGCGCGGTCAGCGCGACCGGACTCTTGCAGGCCTTCGCCGATGCCGAGGTCATCGATGCGTCGGATGTGCATGTGGCACAGCGCCTCAGCGCGATGGCGTCCGAGACCGACGACACGGTGGCACTTGCCGTGGCGCTGGTGGTGCGCGCGCTGCGGAACGGCTCGGTGTGCCTCGCTGTGCGCTCGGTCGAGGAGCAGGTCGGCGTCGAGGGGCTGCCATGGCCTGCTGTCGACGCCTGGCTGGCGGCGATCCGCGACAGTCCGCTGAGCGGGGAACCACCTGTGCTCCGGGTCGACGGCGACCTGCTTTATCTCGACCGGTACTGGCTAGAAGAGCAGCAGGTATGCGACGACATCCTCACTCTGATCGCCACCAAACCGACACAGGCCACCACCGACATCGACCGACTCTTCCCGCAGGGCTTCGAGGAGCAGCGCGCCGCCGCGGAAGTGGCTCTGGCACAGGGATTGACGGTGCTGACCGGCGGCCCGGGCACAGGCAAGACAACGACGGTGGCGCGACTGCTCGCGCTGCTGGCCAGCGGGACACAACTGCGGATCGCGCTGGCGGCACCGACGGGCAAGGCGGCCGCGCGACTGCAGGAAGCGGTTCAACTCCAGGTCGACAAGCTGGAGGATGCCGCGGACCGGGAGGCGCTGTCGGGTCTGCATTCGACGACGTTGCATCGCCTGCTCGGCAGCAAGCCGGACACCTCGGCGAGGTTCCGGCACAACCGGGCCAACCGGTTGCCTCACGACGTGATCGTCGTCGACGAGACGTCCATGGTGTCGATGACGATGATGGCGCGATTGCTCGAGGCGGTCCGTCCCGACGCGCGTTTGATCCTGGTCGGTGATCCGGACCAGTTGGCGTCGGTGGAGGCGGGTGCGGTACTCGCCGATCTCGTCGACGGACTCGGCGGTGCTCGCATCGCCGAGTTGACGACATCGCACCGGTTCGGCGAATCGATCGGCACGTTGGCATCGGCGATCCGAACCGGCGATGCCGATCAGGTCATCGAGGTGCTGCGCGCGGGTGGAAAGCACATCGAGTGGATCGACACCGACGAACCGGCCGAACATCTGCGGAGAGTCGTTCTGCCGCAGGCGAATGCGCTGCGCCAGGCAGCCGTGCTCGACAATCGGAGAGCAGCGCTGGCATCACTCGATGAGCATCGGCTGTTGTGCGCGCATCGCCGGGGTCCGTACGGCGTGCGGTACTGGAACCACCAGATCGAGCGATGGCTGGCGGAGATCACCGGCGACCCGATCTGGTCGGAGTGGTATCCGGGGCGTCCGGTGTTGGTGACGGCCAACGACTACGGTCTTGGCCTGTACAACGGTGACGCCGGTGTGACGCTGCTGCGCGACGGCGCGATGCGGGTGACCATCGCGGGCTCCGGTGAGGTGGAGTTCGCGACCAGCCGGCTCTCCGATGTCGAGACCATGCACGCCATGACGATCCACAAGTCGCAGGGCAGCCAGGCCGACGAGGTGACCGTGCTGATGCCGCCCGAGGATTCGCGGCTGCTGACCCGCGAGCTGTTCTACACGGCGGTGACGCGGGCCAAGGAGAAGATCCGGGTCATCGGTTCGGAGGATTCGGTGCGCGCCGCGGTGCAGCGGCGGGCGGTCCGAGCGTCGGGCCTGGCGCAGCGGCTACGCGCCTGACGCTGCGATTTCGGTGTCCGCAGTCGCGCTGACCGCGACCAACTACACCGAAATCACCGGTCGGCGACGAGTTCGAAGACCGGAATCACGCGGTCGGTCCGTTTCTCGTACTCGGCGAACCCCGGTGCCCGTTCCACGACGGTCTGGTAGATGCGGTCGCGGTCCTCCCGAGTCAGTTCTCGGGCCACAACCGGGCGTTTCGGATCCGCGCCGATCTCGACCTGAACGTGCGGGTGGGCGCGCAGGTTGAACACCCACGCGGGACTCTCCTCGCGGCCCGCCGCGGAACCGACGACGTAGATCTTGTCGTCGATGTCGAAGTAGGCGATGAGATTGACCCGCTCAGCGCCGCTCTTGGCACCCGAGGAAGTCAGAATCAGCAGCGGAAAACCTTCGAACTGCCCGCCGACCTTTCCGCCGTTGCGACGGAACTCGTCGATGTTGCGCTTGTTGAATTCACGTTCTTCGGTCATTGCGTCGTCGGACATGCTCCTATCGTGGCACTTGCACGGACCAGGCGAGCCGAAACGCGTAGCGTGAGGCGGTGGCCCGGATCGACCGCTCGCGCACCATCGCAGCTGCCCCGCAGGACGTCTGGGAACTTCTTGCCGATTTCGGCGCGCTGAGTACGTGGGTCGACCGCGTCGACCATTCCTGCATCCTGGTGCACGGCGCCGACGGTCCCATCGGCACGACGCGACGGGTTCAGCTGGGGCGCCAGACACTTGTCGAGCGCATTGTCGAGTTCGACCCGCCGCACGCGCTCGCCTACGACATCGAAGGCCTGCCCAGGCAGCTGAAGAGGGTCAACAACCGCTGGACGTTGCGGCCGTCGGGGCAGTCGACCGTCGTCACCCTGACAAGCACCGTCGAGATCGGTTCCGGCCGAGTACGCGAGCTCGCCGAACGCGTGATGTGCCGTCTGATGACCCGAGAGTCCGACGGCCTGCTCGATGGGCTCGCCAAACGATTGGAGAACACTCGTGTCTGAGCTGTCTGGGCGTCCCGACATCGTCATCCTGATGACCGACGAGGAACGCGCGATACCGCCCTACGAGTCACCCGAGGTGCTCGCCTGGCGTGACCACACGCTGCCCGGCCGCAAGTGGTTCGACGAGCACGGCGTCAGCTTCCGCCGCCACTACACCGGCTCGTTGGCCTGCGTGCCAAGTCGCCCAACGATTTTCACCGGCCAGTATCCCGACCTGCACGGCGTCACACAGACCGACGGCATCGGCAAGGTGTACAACGACTCTCGCATGCGTTGGCTGCGCCAGGGCGAGGTGCCCACGCTTGGAAATTGGTTTCGCGCCGCCGGATACGACACGCATTACGACGGCAAATGGCACATCACCCACGCGGATCTCACCGACCCGGCCACCGGCAAGCCGCTCGCGACCAATGACGACGACGGCGTGGTCGACCACGACGCGGTGCGCGCCTACCTCGACGCCGATCCCCTTGCACCGTTCGGGTTTTCGGGCTGGGTGGGCCCCGAACCGCATGGCGCGCTGCTGGCCAACGCCGGGGTTCGGCGCGACGGGTTGATCGCCGACCGCGTCGTCGCCTGGCTCGACGACCGGTATGCGCGGCGCCGCGCAGGTGACGCGGACGCGCTGACGCCGTTCCTGTTGGTCGCCAGCTTCGTCAACCCCCACGACATCGTGCTGTTCCCGGCGTGGTCGCGCAGGAGTCCGCTGCAACCGTCGCCGCTGGATCCGCCGCACGTGCCCGCGGCGCCGACGGCGGACGAGGACCTGTCGACCAAGCCGGCCGCGCAGATCGCGTTCCGCGAGGCGTACTACACCGGCTACGGCGTGGCGCCCGCAGTCGACCGGACCTACAACCGCAACGCCCAGCGCTATCGCGACCTCTACTACCGGTTGCATGCCGAGGTCGACGGGCCTATCGACCCGGTGCGTCGCATGGTGACCGATGGCGGCTCGGACAACGCGGTGCTGGTGCGCACCTCCGACCACGGCGATCTGCTGGGTGCCCACGGCGGCCTGCATCAGAAGTGGTTCAACCTGTACGACGAGGCCACCCGCGTTCCGTTCGTCGTCGCGCGCACCGGGGCGGGCGCGACGTCGGCCCGCACGGTGACCGCGCCGACGTCGCATGTCGATCTGGTGCCGACGCTGCTGGGTGCGGCGGGTATCGACGTCGCGGCGGTGGCGGCGGCGCTGCGTGATTCGTTCTCCGAGGTGCACGACCTGCCGGGCCGCGATCTGATGCCTGTCGTCGACGGTGCGCCCGCCGACGAGTCGCGTCCCGTGTACTTGATGACACGCGACAACATGCTCGAAGGTGACACCGGCGCGTCGGGCGTGGCGCGTCAATTGAAGCTGACGGTGAATCCCCCTATGCCACTACGTATTCAGATACCCGCGCATGTCGGATCAAACTTCGAAGGGCTGGTCGTGCGAGTCGACGAACACCTGTGGAAGCTGGTGCGCACGTTCGACGATCCGGCGACCTGGACAGAGCCCGGGGTACGGCACCTCGCGGCCAACGGGCTTGGCGGTGAGGCGTATCGGACGTCGCCGCTGGACGATCAGTGGGAGCTCTACGACCTCACCGTCGACCCGACCGAGGCCGTCAACCGATGGACCGATCCCGATCTCGACGAACTGCGTCGCCACCTTCGGATGGAGTTGAAGCAGGCGCGTACCGACACCGTTCCAGAGCGCAACAACCCGTGGCCATATGTTTCTCGCCGGCCACCGACCGCCAAGCCGTCGTTTGTGGGTCGGATACGGCAACGATTGGGCGGCACACGTCTCGCCTAATAGTCCATAACGCCAGGCGACACGGTAAAGTCTGACCGGGTTGATTTTCCAGCCTTACGGAAACGTCTCGGCGGCGACTACGCCTCCCCGCCGATTAGGTCTTTGACCTCCGACGTCGGCCGAAAACTCACAGGTGCAAATGTTGGGCTGGGGGGCTCGGTTGCCTGCAAGTACAGAGTTGATAACGACTTGGGGCGGTGTCGGCGTGCAAAGGTGTCCGGCAACGGTCGGGTCTGTACAGTCAGTGCGTCCGTCATACACAGAACGTCGCGCCGACCGGCGCGGCGAACCATCTGGGGTGAACACAGAGGAGATACGCACCTCCACCGTCATCGTCGGCCCTGAACCGGGCTGGGCGACGGCCGAACCCCAGCGGCTTCCACATCACCTGGCGCAGCAGCAATTTCGCGCCGGGTCTACCAGAACAGCCTATTCGCGGCGTCGTCGCGCCTAGGCCAAAGGGATTGTCGTGAGCCGATTTACCGAGACGATGTACAGCAATGCCCTCACCAGCAAAAAGGGCATGGTCACCGGGGAGCCCGGCGCACCTGTGCGCCATACCTGGGCTCAGGTGCACGAACGGGCCCGTCGCGTGGCGGGTGGCCTGGCAAAAGCGGGCATAGGCCCTGGTGACGCCGTCGCCGTTCTCGCCGGCGCCCCGGTCGAGATCGCGCCGACCGCTCAGGGCATCTGGATGCGCGGTGCCAGCGCGACCATGGTTCACCAGCCCACTCCCCGCACTGACCTGGTGCGATGGGCCGAAGAGACCACCGCCGTGATCGAGATGATCTCGGCGAAGGCCGTCGTCATCTCCGACCCGTTCATGGCCGCGGCGCCGGTGCTCGAGGGACTCGGGATGGCAGTGCTGACGATCGAATCGCTGCTGGCCAACGACCCCATCGAGCCGCTGGAGACCTTCGACCACGACGTCGCCCTGATGCAGCTGACGTCGGGCTCGACCGGCTCGCCGAAGGCCGTCCAGATCACGCACGCCAACATCGTCGCCAACGCCGAGGCGATGGTCGTGGGCTGCGACTTCGATCTCGACACGGATGTGATCGTGAGCTGGCTGCCGTGCTTCCACGACATGGGCATGACGGGGTACCTGACGGTGCCGATGTACATCGGAGCCGAGCTCGTCAAGGTGACACCGATGGACTTTCTCAGCGATACGTTGTTGTGGGCCAAGCTCATTGACAAGTACAAGGGCACGATGACGGCCGCGCCGAACTTCGCCTACACCCTGTTCGCCAAGCGATTGCGCAGGCAGGCCAAGCCCGGCGAATTCGATCTGTCCTCGCTGCGGTGGGCATTGTCCGGCGCCGAGCAGGTCGACCCACTCGACGTCGAGGATCTCTGCGAGGCAGGCGCACCGTTCGGGTTGAAGCCCGAGGCCATCATCCCGGCCTACGGGATGGCCGAGACCACGGTGGCCGTGTCGTTCTCCGAGTGCGGCGGAGGCATGGTCGTCGACGAGGTGGATGCGGACCTGTTGTCGGTCCTGCACCGCGCCGTCCCGGCAACCAGGGGGAACACCCGGCGACTGGTGTCGCTCGGCAAGCCTCTGGAGGGCCTGGAGGTCCGCATCGTCGACGAAGACGGCGGCGTGCTGGCGCCGCGTGGAGTCGGTGTCATCGAGGTCCGCGGCGAACCGGTGACCAGGGGGTACACCACGGTGGCCGGATTCATCCCGGCCCAGGACGAACGCGGCTGGTACGACACCGGTGATCTGGGTTATCTCACCGAGACCGGTGAGGTGGTCGTATGTGGGCGGCTCAAAGACGTGATCATCATGGCCGGACGCAATATCTACCCGACCGACATCGAACGGGCCGCCAGCCGCGTTGACGGCGTGCGGCCCGGTTGTGCGATCGCCGTGCGACTCGACGCGGGGTTGTCACGGGAGACGTTCGCGGTCGCGGTGGAATGCAAGAACTATGCGGATCCCATGCAGGTGCGTCGTGTCGAGCGCCAGGTGGCGCATGAGGTGTTCGCCGAGGTCGACGTGCGTCCGCGCAACGTGGTTGTGCTCGAACCGGGGATGATCCCCAAGACAGCGTCGGGCAAGTTGAGGCGCGCGCATGCGCTGTCGCTCGTGGACTGACCGACACGCCAAATACGCGAGTAACATTCACGGGGCACATGGCTGACTACGACCCCCAGCCCGGCCGATCTTCGGATCCGGAGCCCGATTTATCTGCCGCCCAACGCGAAGCGGACGATGTCGACCTGTATGCCGGCCTTCGAGGGGTCGCCGGACTGGTGGCCGGGGCCCGCGGGGTGATCGACCTCCTTGGCGACGTGGCCGAGTTCGCGGCCCGGGCGATTCCCGGTGCCGACGGCGCGGGCGTCACGGTGATCGATATGTCCGGAGACAAACCCTCGATCAAGACGTGGGCGGTCACCGCGCAGTTCATCGAAGACATCGACAAGTTGCAGTACGTCGACCACCGAGAGGGGCCGTGCATCACCTGCATGCAGACGCGGCGGCCCACGGTCAGCGGATCGTTGGGAAGTGACAAGCGGTGGCCGCGCTTCGGCGGCGGCGTCGCCCGGATGGGTGTGCATTCCGCGCTGGCCCTGCCGTTGCTGGTCGGCGATCAGCTGATCGGCGCCATCAACACCTATGCCCGTAGCCGCGACGCGTTCGGCGAGCACGCCGTGGAGCTGGGCTCGCAGTTCGCCGCGTCCGCGGCGGTGTCGGTCCACAACGGGCAGCTGCTCGACCGCGCCCAGGAGCGGACGAAACAATTGCAGACCGCGTTGGGCAGCCGCGCGGTGATAGATCAGGCTATCGGAATCATCCGATCCCGCTCCGGAGTCGGCGCCGAGGAAGCGTTCGACCGTCTCGTGCGGATGAGCCAAGCCGAGAATGTCAAGCTCCACATCCTGGCCGAGCGGATGGTCGATGAGGCGGTGCGGCGCGCCATAGCGCGGCACCGCGACTGAGTTACGTTGTTGGCGTAACGAATTCAGCGATGGCAGAGACCAGCACCGGGCGCGCCTGCCGGTCGGTCATCACGCGCTGCGCGACGTCGGTCAGATGCTCGCCATTGGCGCGGGCATAGGCGCGCAGCAGCCTGAAGGCCTCCTCGACGGAGACATCGAGAGTCTCGCGCAGAAATCCCTTGGCCTGCTCGACGATGACGCGGCGCGCGAGCGCGGAGCGCAGCTGCGGGACCACTGTCGACGGCGTTGGCGCGTGCTCCTGCAAGACGGCCACGCAGGCGATGTGCGCGAGCGTCTGCGCGACGAGGCGGTCCGCGTCGCTGAGTTCGCCCGTGTGGGAGCCGAACAGCCCCAGTGCGCCCAGCACGATGCCCGCCGCCCGCATCGGCACGGCGTGCACCGAGGCGAAGCCGGCGTCGAGTGCAGCGGGCACGAAGCGTGGCCAGCGCTGTTCGGCGGCCCGGATGTCCGCGACCGACACGGGTTCGCCGGTGGAGTAGCAGTCGACGCAGGGACCCTCGTCGGCCTGCAACTGGAAGAGCTCCAACTCGCGGGCCTCCTCGGTCGTGGCGGCCAGCAGACGCAGTCGGTCAAGCGGGTCGGCGAGCAGGAAGCCGGCGGCTGCGACGTCGAGCAGCTCGGCACTCCGTTCGGTGAGTTCGGTCAGCAAGTCCACGACGTCGAAGTCCTCGAGAAGGCTGTCGACGAGCGAAACAACCGCGTCCAGGACGCGGGTTTCACGAGGGGTTTCGGTCATTTCACACTCCGTCCCTGGGTGGGCGCATCAGTCGGCCTCTAGCCTGAGTTTGCGATCGAGGATGTCGCGCGCGACATCGGTGGCACTGCGGCCGGTGGCGTACGCGTGGGCGCGCAGGCGCAACAGCGCCTCGGCGGGATCGACCTCGAGCTGTGCGACGAGCATGCCGGTCGCCTGGCTAACCTCGGCGCGCGAGAGAGTGTGCAGTTCGGCCCAGACATTGCTGGCGGGGTCTGCGGCGGCGGCTTGCAGGTCAGCGTCGAGGAGGTCGAGCAGCGGGATCCCGGCCAGCTCGGCAGCGACGACGGCGCCCGTGAGCTGCTCGTCTTCCAGACCGCCGGGTTGGGTTCGGAAGAGGTCGAGGGCGCCGACATACTCACCGGCAACGACGACGGGCATCGCGAACACGCCGCGGATCTGCAGGTCCACCATTGCGGGGCCGTAGACGGGCCAGCGCACATCGTCGGGGTCCGCAAGGTCCAGGGCGAGGACAGGCGCGCGCCGGGCCACCGACTCCAGGCACGGACCTTCTCCGAGCAGGAACTGCAATTCGTCGTAGGTGCGCGCGTGCTCACCGCTGGATCCCAGCGTTCCGGTGTTGGCGCCATCGAATACCAGCGAGATCGCCGCCGCGTCGACGTCGAAGAGCACCACGCACGCCTCACACAGCCGATCGGCGGCATCCACCCCTCGCCGGCCGTCGACAGCGGCGAGCAACTGATCCTGGATCGCCACATCTAACCGAACAGCGGCGGGGCTACAGCGTTGCCCGCGGGTCGTGGCGAGGTCGTCATTCCTTCAGCGTCCTCTCCAGAGGAAATCGTGAGAGCAGCGGGGTCGTCATACGACGCGCCGTCGGCATCGGTGCGCGGAAGTCGGTCGGGGAACGCCAGCGTGTGGATTGTGCGCAGCACCTGAAAGTATTGGCGCACAATAGATCCGGTGGTGTAGGGCAAATCGTACTTTTCGCACAGTCCCTGCACGCGCACCGCGATCTGCGGGAGGCGGTTACTGGGCAGGTCGGGGAACAGATGATGCTCGATCTGGTAGCACAGATTCCCGCTCGAGAAGGCAAGCAGCGGGCCGGCCCTGAAATTCGCGGCACCCAGCATCTGGCGCAGGTACCACTCGCCTTTGGTTTCCCGATCCAGTATGTCGGCGGTGAACTTCTCTGCGCCATCGGGAAAGTGACCGCAGAAGATCACCACATACGCCCAGAGGTTGCGCAGTAGGTTGGCCGCCGTGTTGGCGGCCAGGGTTCTGCGCCAGCGGGATCGGCTCAACGCCGGGAAGAATACGTAGTCCTTGAGTGATTGCCGGGCGATCTTGCCGACGAACGCGCGCCTGGCCGCGCCGACCTTGGCGGCATCCGGAGCCAGCCGATCACGCTCCGAATGGATTCCGTGCAGTCCGATCCCCCACTCGAAGATGCTGGCCAACAACAGATTACGAAGCGGTTGAAACAGATGTTCGGGCTTCCAGGCTTGGTCGCGGGTCATCCGTATCACGCCGAAGCCGAGATCGTCGTCCACCCCGACGACGTTGCTGAACACGTGGTGGCGGTAGTTGTGCGAGTACCTCCACTGCGACGACACACCGACCATGTCCCACTCCCACGTGCTCGAGTGGATCTCCGGGTCATTCATCCAATCCCATTGACCATGGCCGACGTTGTGGGCGATCTCCATGTTCTCGACGCTCTTCGCGAAGGCCAGCGATGCGGTTCCCAGCAGCCAACCCGCCCTTGACCGAGAGCAGGCGATGATCAGGCGCGCGGCGACGTCCAGCGTCCGTTGCAATTTGATGGTGCGTCGGATATAGGCCGCGTCGCGTTCGCCGAGTGACTCTTCGACGTCGCTGCGGATGGCGTCGAGCTCACGAGCGAGCGCATCGACATCTGCGTCGCTTAGATGCGCGTACGCGGCAACATCGGCAATTGCCATTACTAGAGTCCCCGTGGAGCCGGCTGCGAATCAGGTCTGGGCTCCTGAGCGAACCCCGAGAATGCGGACGAGCGGTCGAAATCGAGCTAGACGACGGTTGCGCGTCGGCGTAAGCACAGCCTACCCCTTCGAGACCTCCGGTAATCGCGCGTCCAAGGGGTAGGGTTTGAGCATCGGGACCATTCAGGCCCCCACTACCAAGGGGCATCGATGTCTGATAAATCTCCTCGACAAGCCATGGCGAAGAAGTCCGGCAAGTCATTGAAAGAGAAACGCGCGGCGAAGCACCAGAAGGCGGCGGCCAAGGCGTCGTCTGCCGAGGCCTTGTTCCATGACAAGAAGCGCTGAAGGTCAACCGCTTTCGCTTGGAATTCTCGCTCGCTCGCGTAAACCGAACGAGCGCAGATTGCCGATTCATCCGGCACATTTCGACCGGATTGACCGCCGGCTGGCGCAGCGCATCTTTCTGGAGCATGGCTACGGCTCCGATTTCGGCGCCACGGACGACGAACTCGCCGCCCTTGTCGGTGGAATCGGCACCCGCGAGCAATTGATCGCCGATTGTGACGTCATTCTGTTGCCCAAAGTCCAATCGGAAGACTTGGCCGAACTCAACGCGGGCCAGGTTGTGTGGGGCTGGCCCCACTGTGTGCAGGACGCCGAGCTGACCCAGATCGCCATCGATTCGCGGTTGACGCTGATCGCGTTCGAGGCGATGAATCACTGGCAGTCCGACGGCGGCTTCGGCCTGCACGTCTTCCACAAGAACAACGAGCTGGCGGGCTACTGCTCGGTCCTGCACGCGATGCAATCCGTGGGCGTCACCGGCAGCTACGGCCGGCGGCTGCGGGCGACCGTCATCGGGTTCGGTGCGACCGCACGCGGCGCCGTTACCGCGCTCAACTCCCACGGCGTCGACGACGTCCGTGTGCTGACCAACCGGGACGTCGCCGCCGTCGGGTCGCCGATCCACTCCACCCAGATCATCCAGATGATCCCCGATCCGGACGCACCCGAGAAGATTCTGGCGGACACCCCTGAGGGGGTCGTTCCGGTGGCCGAACTGCTCGCCGGCAACGACATCGTCGTCAACTGTGTCCTCCAGGATCCCAACGCACCGCTGGTCTTCGTCACCGAGAAAGACCTGGCCGACTTCACTGCGGGCAGTCTCATCGTCGACGTCTCCTGTGACGTGGGCATGGGTTTCAGCTGGGCGGCGCCGACGTCGTTCACCGAGCCGATGATCGAGGTCGCGAACCGCATCCACTACTACGCCGTCGACCACAGCCCGTCGTATCTGTGGAACTCGGCAACCTGGGAGATCAGCGAGGCGTTGCTGCCTCACCTCGACACGCTGCTGGCCGGGCCGGCGGCGTGGGAGGAGTCTCCGACGATCGCTCGCGCGATCGAAATCCGCGAGGGTGTCGTCCTCAACCCCGCGATTCTGTCGTTCCAGCACCGCGACGGTGCCTATCCGCACGCGATACGCGCAGCCCGCTCCGCGATTTGACGCGCGGTCAGGCCAAGACGGGTGTTCCGGCGGTGACCTGTAGCGCCAGCGCCACGTACGCGGCGGCGACCACCGGCCACGCCACCTCCGGCGCCCGTTGACGAACCTCGGCCGCCATGGCACCGGCCAGCCGCGGCTGCGTGATGATCTGGCGCAGCGCCGCCGCGAGTGCAACGCCGTCGTTGTGCTCGACGACGATCCCCGCCCCGCTGCTCAGCAGCTCGATGGCATGCGGAAATGCCGTCGCCACAATGGGTCTGCCATTCGCGACCGCGTCGACGAGCACACCGGAGCTCACCTGTTCCGTGGAGTCGTAGGGCACCACGACCACAGAGGCCTGCTGAATCAGTTCGGCCAGGCTCGATTTGTCGTAATAGCGGGGGTCGAACGACACCGAATCGGCCACACCGAGTCGCCTGGCCTGCTCGATGCGCGCATCACGATACGTCTCGGCTTCAGCCTCCGGGATGCCGGGATCCATGGGGCCGGCAATGACATAACGCGGCCGGCCGGGGACATCGCCCAGCGAAGGCATTGCGTCGATGACCCGTTCGATGCCCTTACCCGGACCCAGCAGACCCCACGTCAGGATGGTGGGTCTACTCGGGCGCTTCACCCGGGGGGCGGTCGGCAAGGTCGCGCCGTGCGGGATCATGCTCACCTTTTGGCGGTCGACGGCATACGTGTGATTCAGCCGTTGCCGTGCCGTTTCCGACATCACCACCACGTGGTCCGCGGCGGCGGTGATCGCTTCGAGGACCGAACGCTGCTGCGATGTAGGGGCTTTCGGAACCGTGTGGACGACGACGATCGAGGGAACCTGTAGACCGTTGACGATCTGGACCATGTCCTGGCCGGTCGTGCCGTCTTGGTATTGCAGGATCGCGACGTCGACCTGCCCGACGAGCGAGTCGTCAGCCACCCAGCCGGCGCTGGACCCATCGATGCTCAAGGCGTCGACTAGACCTGCGGCGAACCTCGCAAGCCCGCATGGTGGGGACGTGTGGGTGTCGACGATCCCGAATCGGACGGTGCGCGAGATTTGTTGCGGCGCAGCATAAGGAAGAATCGGCTCATAGTCAGGTAGAGCAGTCAAGGCAGTCCAGACTTCGCGGTCAGTACCGGCATGTCCGGCGTGAGCGGTTGCTCGGCGGATCAGCGAGGATCGGCTGAAACATTCCCGGACTGGCTGGGCTCCCAACACTTCGACGCTACACCCTGACCGGGGATTATTCGGTATTCCGCGACGACATCGCAGGTCAGCGGGATGGCCCGAGCGGCCACGGCCGGCGACTCAGTCGAACGCCGACCGTGTCCAATCCCGGCATGTTTAAGGTGCGCGGTTTTCAGGAACTACCCCCGTCACGAGTGTGGTGTAGAACACAGCTGCAGCGATGGAGTCGCCCCATGACCACGGACAGCCCGGCCAAACAGACCGATGTCGACAAAGCGCTCCTCGGCAGCGCAACGTATCGAAGCCTCGGCGAGCAGAAGCTTTCCCCCAAGGAGGAACGGTTCGAGAAAGGCCGACGGACCGTCGGCCTTTTCCTCGCTCCGCTCCTGACGGTCGCCTTTCTTGTTCTTCCCATCGACATCCCTCGTGAGCAGCAGGTCCTTGGGGCGGTGTTGCTGGGTGTCATTGCGCTGTGGATCAGCGAAGCGATCCCGATCCCCGTCGGCGGTCTGCTCGGCGTCGCCGTGGCCGTGTTTCTCGGCGTCGCCCCGGTCGACGACGTGCTCGGTCCGTTCGGGTCTTCGACGATCTTCACCTTCATCGGCGCGTTCATCCTGGCGCAGGCAATGCTCAAACACGGTCTCGCACGGCGGTTCGCGTTCCGCATTCTGTCGCTGCCGGGTGTCGGCCGCTCCACCACCGGCGTGATCCTCGCGTTCGGCGCGATCACCTGCCTGCTGTCGGCATTCGTCTCCAACACCGCGACCGTGGCGATGCTGCTGCCAACGGCGATCGGCATCCTCGCGGTCATCGCCAAACTTCTGCAGAAGCGCGGTGACGTCGAGCCCGACTTCGATCCGCAACGGCTGCGGGTCGGCTCGGCGATCATGCTGATGCTCGCCTACGGCGCCAGTGTCGGCGGCTTGCTGACCCCGGTTGGCAGCCCGCCCAACCTGATTGGCCGCGGCTTGATCGAGGAGGCCACCGGGGAGCGGATCAGCTTCGGGCAGTGGATGGTGATGGCAATACCGATCTGCCTGGTCATGTTCGCGCTGCTGGCGCTCATCTTGTTGCGGCTGAACAAGCCCGAAATCAAACGGATCGACGGCGTCGCCGAGTACGTCGCGGAGGAGCGCGAGAAGTTGGGTTCACTCTCACGCGCGGAGAAGAACACGCTCATCGCGTTCGGCATCACCGTCACGCTGTGGATCCTGCCTGGCGTCGTCGCGCTGATCTCCGGTACCGAGTCGAGCGCGTACGAATTCGTCAGCGACCGCCTCGACGAGGGCGTGGTCGCGGTATTCGGTGCGGCGCTGCTGTTCCTGCTGCCGACCGACTGGAAGGACCGCGAGTTCACGCTGCGTTGGAGTGACGCCGCCGAAATCGACTGGGGCACCATCATTCTCTTCGGCTGCGGCATCATCTTCGGGTCGCTGATCAGCTCGACCGGGTTGGCCGAAACCATCGGTACCTCGATCGACGACGCGCTGGGCCTGTCGAGCATCGTCCCGATCACGATCTTCGCGGTGATCCTGGCGATCATCGTCTCCGAGACGACGAGCAATACGGCGTCGGCGGCGGTGGTGGTGCCGATCATCATCCCGGTGGCGATGGCCGCCGGCGTCAACCCGTTCGTGCCTGCGCTGGCGGCGACGTTCGCGGCGTCCTTCGGGTTCATGTTGCCGGTCTCGACACCGCAGAACGCGATCGTCTACGGCTCCGGCGTCGTGAAGATCACCACGATGATCCGGTCCGGCATCACGTTCGACATCGCGGGCGCGATCCTCATCATCATCCTGTTGCCGATCATGGTCGGCCTGCTTGGACTTGGCACATGACGACGCCGGCCGAGCCGGCCATGCAGACCGTCGCCGTGATCCCGGGCGACGGGATCGGACCCGAGGTCATCACGTCGGCCCGCGCGGTGCTCGACACTGTCGGCGCCAAGCACGGAATCAAACTGTCCTACAAGGACTTCGACTGGTCATGTGAGCGCTATACCCAGACCGGCGCGATGATGCCCGAGGATGCCATCGAGACGCTGAGGGGGTTCGACGCGATCCTGCTCGGCGCGGTCGGCTGGCCGGGAGTACCCGACCACGTGTCACTGTGGGGACTGCTGATCCCGATCCGGCGGGCGTTCCGCCAGTACGTCAACCTGCGCCCGATCAAGGTGTTCGACGGCGTCGAAAGTCCGCTGCGGGCACCGGGTCACGTGGATTTCGTGGTGGTACGCGAGAACGTTGAAGGTGAGTACAGCGAGATCGGCGGACGGCTCAACCGCGGGTTCCCTGAGGAAATGGCCGTGCAGGAGTCGGTTTTCACCCGTCTCGGGGTCAGCCGGATCGCCGACTATGCCTTCGAGTTGGCGCGGTCGCGGCGCGGATACGTCACGTCGGCGACGAAGTCGAACGGGATCGTGCACACGCTGCCGTTCTGGGACGAGGTGGTCGCCGAACGCGCGGCGCAGTTTCCGGATGTTCGGATGGACAGCGAGCACATCGACGCGTTGGCCGCGAAGTTCGTGTTGCAGCCGCAACGCTTCGACGTGGTGGTCGGGTCGAACCTGTTCGGCGACATCCTGTCTGACCTCGCCGCGGCCGTCGCGGGGTCGATCGGGATCGCACCGTCGGGCAATCTGGATCCGACCAAGGAGTACCCGTCGATGTTCGAACCGGTGCACGGTTCGGCGCCCGACATCGCGGGCCGTGGGATCGCGAACCCCATTGGCGCGGTGTGGTCGGCGGTGTTGATGCTCGAGCATCTGGGTCATCCCGACGCGGCACGTGAAGTGATGGCGGCGATCGAGGCGACGTTGGCCAAGCCGGAGACCCGCACCGGTGATCTCGGCGGGTCTGCGTCGACAGTCGAGGTGACCGAGGCACTCGTCGCGCAGTTGCGGTGATTTTGGGGCCGAAACTGAAGTTATCCAGGAAAAACCCCCCGAAATCCCGGCACAACCTCAGTTTCGAGCCATCTCCATTTCGTGGAGAAGTTCTGACAGCGGGACGGTCGCGAAACCGATAGCCGCATCCCCGATTCCGTAGGGCACGACCAGGATTCCTGCGTGCACGAGCGCGCCACACGAGTAGACGACATTCGGAACGTAGCCGTCCTGCTCGTCGGCACTCGGGCTCATCAAGGGCTGTCGGAGCTGACCGATGATTCGCGACGGATTCTCCAGATCGAGCAGTATCGCTCCGATCCGGTATGTACGCATCGGTCCGACACCGTGAGTGAGCACCAACCACCCCGCGTCGGTTTCGATGGGCGGCCCGCAGTTTCCGAGCTGCAGGGCCTCCCATGCCTGGGTCGGGTGCTGACAGGGTACGGATTCGGCCCAGATGAGCGGGGAGTCCGAGTACGCAAACGAATTCGATTCGCGGTCAGACCTCGACATGGCAGCGAATTGACCGCGGAAGCGGCGGGGAAACAGCGCCAAACCCTTGTTGGCGGCGGCATGGCCGACCAATGGCGAGGTGGTGAACGATGCGAAATCCTTCGTCGCGAGCAACTGCTGGCTGATTTCCGTCCCGCTGTATGCCGTGTAGGTCGCGTAGAAGGTGACCGACCCGTCGTCGTCGACGAACCGGACAAAGCGCGCGTCCTCCATACCCCCGGCCTCGGCACCCATCGCAGGCCACAGAATCCGCTCGGCGAGCGGAATGCCCTCGGCGAAGTCGATGCCGTATGTGCGGTCGGCGATCGTCCGAATGCGCGAAATCGTCTCGGCCGCATGACCACGCGTCTTCCGATGCTTCTGAAGTCTGTCGAGCTGTTCTTCGAGATCGTTGCGTGTGAACCGGTCACCGAGCGCGTTGAGGACGTAATCAGCGCCTTCGCCGGCATCGTGCAGACGAGAGAGCTCGGTACGCAAGACCGCAGCGTCGAGCAGCGCCGGCACCATCTCGCCCGCACTGGCGAACGGAGCCGAAGCATCGATCGTCACCGCACCCGTGGCATCGATGAGGCCCGTCCGAAAACCGATCGACGACACGTGCCCCTCCCCGATACCGCGCACACTCATCACGAATCTCAGGCTGCCGACCGGTGTGTCCGACTGGTCCGGGTGAGCGACCATGCTGGGATTGCACAGGGCCGCCCCTTCGATGGCGTACTCGCTCGTGAACGTCGCACCCAGCAACATCATTCGTGCTTCGGACAGTTCGCGTGCGTCCAGCCGATCGGCAAGTTCACGGGCATGCGCACGAAAGACGCCGATCAGGTCGCGGTGACGCCAACCGAAGCGCGTGACGACATCGTCCAGCGACGCGCGGACGTCGTTCTCGTCCAGCGCAAGGATGCGCCTCAGCACCGCGCCCGCGCGGGAGTCCTGATGCTCGAAACCCTCCTGCCCGGGGACGAACAATTTGGTGATGACCCGCGACGTATCGGCTGCGAGTCGAAGCGGGCTGCGTGTCACGAGCCCGACCTGAACCGAAGTCATTGCGGCACTGCAGAAAAGCGTTGTGCGTGCTGCAACGTCGAGAGAACAGCAAGCGTGGACTCCGCGCCCTGGTTGCGGTTCACCGCGTCGGCGTGCAAGCCGTCGAATCCGCCACCGGTCTCGGGGTCCCACATCAGCTGCCCCGCGTCGTTGGCACCCTGGAACCACGCCGCCGCGGCACGGACGCCGTCCGGCCACATCGCGTCGCTGTCGACGGTGGCCGCACGGGCGCAGGCATCGGCGAGCGTGGACACCTCGATCGGCTGCTGATCGAACGCGGGCCCTTTCTCACCGGGCCCTCTGCCTGCCACCGGAGTGACCGAGAGCTGACCGTCGATCGTTTCCACGTCGAGCAGCCAGGCCAACAGATCCAGCCCGCGTTGCCGCAGTGACCCGTCCTCGAGCACGGCGCCCGCGGCGATCATCGCCTCGGGGAGGACCGCGTTCGCGTAGGTGAGTCGCGGCTCGGGCCAGGGCCACGCCGGGTCACCGTTCGGTTCGGCGAGCGAGGCCGCGTAATCGATGATCAGTAGCCGCGCCGCGCGATTCTCGGGATCGAACGCCAGCATCTCGGCGGCGCCCAGCGCCGCGAACGCCATCGCCCGCGGCCATGGCGACCGCTCCTGTGCACCGCGCTCGAACTGCATGATCGCCGATTGGCGGGCCCAGACGACGTCACTGTGCGCGGCGGCGGTTCCCAGACCCCACAGGCAGCGCCCCCAAGCGTCCTCCACGGCGGGTTCGTCCGTCCACTTGCCCTTGCTGTCCATCCGGTTGCGACAGGCGCCAGTGAGAGCCTGCGCTTCGCCGAGAAACCGCACTGCCGTACCGGCGACACCATTGAGGGTGCGTTCCAGTCCGGGTTGTCGAGTGGTGACCACCAGCACCCGCGCCATGTCGTCGGTGCAATAGCCGTGCACGGGATCGGGCTCGGCTAACTGCGCATGCTCGAACGTGCCGCGATGGTCTGTCATTCGCTCGAGGTGGTCGAACACCGGGGTCGGGATGGGGGCGGTCATACGAACGCCGGCCGTTCAGCGAGCACGCGGTGGGCCAGACGCAGATAGGCGCCGGCGACCACTCGCCACGACATCGTCGGCGCGAGTCGACGGGCCTCCGCGGCCATGGAGCCTGCCACGCGAG
The DNA here is from genome assembly GCF_010726765.1 of Mycobacterium gallinarum. Lineage (NCBI taxonomy): Bacteria > Bacillati > Actinomycetota > Actinomycetes > Mycobacteriales > Mycobacteriaceae > Mycobacterium > Mycobacterium gallinarum. The sequence goes on along the minus strand of NZ_AP022601.1, from coordinate 5,404,617 downwards.
GGTCGGTGATGACCTGGCGCAGCGCCATCGCGAGTGCCTCGGGATCGCTGTGGTCGACGACGATTCCCGCCCCGCTGGCCAGCAGCTCGTTGGCGTGGGGGAAGGCCGTGGCGACGACGGGCCGGCCACTGGCGATGGCGTCCACCAGCACGCCGGAGGTGACCTGATCGGTGGAGTCGTAGGGCAGCACCACCACGCTTGCGGACTGAGCGAGAGCGCTCAGCGACGCGACGTCGCGATAGTCGGAGTCGAAGAAGACGGAGTCGGCCAGCCCGCTGCGACGTGCCTGCTCGATACATCCGTTGCGGTACGCCTCGCCCTGTGCGACAAGCACTTTGGGATGCGTCTGCCCGGCGACGAGGTACCGCGGGCGGCCGGAAAGGTGCGCAAGTGAACCCATCGCGCCGATCACCCTCTCGATACCCTTACCCGGACCCAAGAGACCCCAGGTCAGCAAGGTGGGTCTGCCCGCCTGCTTCACCGCAGCGGCCGTCGGGACAGCCGCGCCGTGCGGAATGGTGATGATCTTCCGCCGGTCGACGTTGAAGGTCAGGCACAGTCGTTGACTGGCCGCCTCCGACATCACGACCACGCGATCCGCTGCTGCGGTGACGGCCTCGAGCACTGAGCGCTGGTGTGCCGTCGGCTCTTTCAGCACAGTGTGAGCGACCACGATCGACGGTACGCGCAGGCCCTCGATGACGTCGACGACATCGTCACCGTCGACACCGCCGTAGATGCCATACTCATGCTGAATGATCGCGACGTCGCTTTGGTTGAGCAATTCCGAAGCTGCGGAGACAGATGCCGGTGAGTCGGCGATGAGCTCACCCACGACGCGGGCGCTCGAAGACGACGATCCGTCGGCCAGCCGCACCACGCTGACCTCGGCGCCATCGGCGGTCAATCCTTTGGCCAGTGCCGCACTGAAGGTGGCGAGTCCGCACGCAGTCGGCGGATACGTGGTGAGAATTCCGAAGCGCGCCGGATCGGAAAGTGATCGCTCGACAACGGAATTAGTCAATGAAGGAAGAGTCGTTAGGGGTTTCAAGTTGATCCAGACGTGCGGTTGGTACCTGTGTAGCCGGGCGTGAGCGGTTGCTCGGCGAGATCAGCGGATGACGGCTGTCCCATTCCGGAGTGGCTGGGTTCCCAACACCTTTGACGGTACACCTGTTCGTCTGGCCGCCGGATCGACCGCTGCGGTGCTCAACCCCAGAAACGGCCTGTCTTCCAGGTCTTCTGGTCACCATCGACTTCTGTCCACGCACCCGGCGCGTACTGGTAGGCCTGTTTGGAGCCGCCGCGGATGACGTCGAGCGTCCCGTTGTCGTGCTTGACGTAGGTGTCGCCGAACCGCATGTACTCGTCGGTTCCGCCGTCGGGGAGTGTCACGGTGACTGTCATGGTCGTTGCGTCAGCGCATCTTCTCGGGAATCGAGGTCAACACCTTGAGGATGTCTACAGCCAGGTCGGCTGCATCTTTGTCATCGAGCTTGGTGCGAGCCATGATGGTGTCTTTGACGAGGTCGACACGAATGTCGTAGGGCGTTCGAAACATTGTCGGTGAAGTCATCACATCTTCCTTGTCTGTTCGGCATGACGGTCGGTCATGAGGAGAAGCCCGTCGACAGTTGACTTGTCGTGCGGTGTCGCGGCGGCCATCAGCGTGGCGTGCGCCTCGTCCGGGTCGGAGTCCGCGGGAACGACGAGTAAGGCAATCCTGCCCCCGCCGCTGAAGCCGAGAACTTCGATCGTGTGGGCCGGCTGACGCTGGTAGCCGTCCAGTCGAACCGCTCGCCCGCCGGCGGAGAGTTTCCTGTGCGGCGGCACCCATTCATTGACGTTGAACAACACCCGGTCAATGGGGCCAAGTCGAACCGAGAGCACTGTCAGCAGATCAGGCAGTTGTGTGGCGAGGTCGTCGCTGTGCGGCCACCACGCGCCGTCTACGTATCCGCTTATGCGGCCCTTGGGCTTCAAGCGCAATCGGGGCGTGTGTTCCGGAGAAGAGCGCGGCGCAGTCGTGACGCCGGTGGGCAAAGGTTGGTTCAGCGTCATTGCGACGCTCCCGTCTTGACCGAGAATCGGCCGGATACTGCGAATCGACGACGACACGACCTTGAACGATCATATGACGAGATACCGCCGATCCCCCAAGCATACGCTCTTAAATTATTTGGGGCGCAATCATTTTCCGCCTCGCCTCTGGCCAGGTGCTGTTGACATCGGTGCTGATCAGGCGTGTACTGGGAGTCTACTTCGCGATGAGTGGTGCCGTAGGCGCCAGCGAACCAAGGGGTCGACATCGCAACCAACGCAATTATTTTGATGGCAGTGACCGCAGTTGCACTGCTCATCGTCGCCGTCGCGTTCATGATCGTGATCGCCAAGACGTGGAAAACGCATTGCCGTGGAGAAAGTCTTTCGATCGATGATCTGGTCGCTGAAGACGCGCTACGCCGCCAGAAAGCCCCCGCGACCGTCAACCATTCAGCGGGATCGTCACGTGCAACGTCGTGCCCGCCCCTTGTGCACTCACGATCTCCAACCGGCCCGACACCGCCTCGACCCGGTCCTTGAGCCCGATCAACCCCGACCCGCCGCCGATCGTCGCTCCTCCGACGCCGTCGTCACTGATCGTCATCCGAAGCTCGACATCGTCAGACGATGCGTGTAACTGAACCTCCGACGCCTGGGCGTGCTTCGCGGTGTTCGTCAGCGCTTCGGCGACAACGTAGTACGCCGCCACCTCAATCGACTCGGCCAGTCGGCGGTCCACGTCGGCGTCCAGCGCGACGGGCACCGCAGATCGCCGGGCCAACGTCTTGATCGCTGGTCCCAGCCCACCTCGCGAGAGGATCGCCGGATGGATGCCGCGCGAGATCTCTTGCAGCTGTTCATGTATTTCCATCAGGTCCGCGACTGCCCTGTCGATGCCCTCGCGCGTCGACCCGTGCTCGGAAGCCTCCAACGCCCGCAGTTGCAGGCCGAGTGACACGATCCGCTGCTGCGCTCCGTCGTGCAGATCGCGCTCGAAGCCCCGGCGCGCCTCGTCAGCCGCGGCGACGATGCGGGTACGTGAGGCCTTCAGCGCTGCGCGGTTCTCCGCGTTGTAGATCGCCGTCGCGATCAGATCGGCGAAGTCGGACACCTGGTCTTCGGTTCCCGTCGGTAATGGTTGCGCGACAATCGAACCCACCATCAGGGCGGCGCGAACCTCGCCGTCGACCACGACGGGAGCACCCACACCGGAGCACACGTTCAGCCCGCGCATCCGGTCGGCGATAGGGCCCTCCGCGGCGCTGTAGTCGTCGATGCGCGCCGGCGTGCCGGTATCGACGATCTGTGCGCTCAGGCTGTGCCCGTCGAGCGAAAACCGTTCGCCCACAGTCATTGCCATGCGGTCCGGGCTGTCACGGGTGGCGAGCACGACGCCGACGTCGTCCTCGTCGTAGCCCACGAGTGTGACATGCTCGACGCCGAGTCCGCGCGCCAGCTCGGCTACCGCGACCCGATACACCTCGGACGGCTCGGCGCCGCGTGCCACCAACGTCGCGACGGCGCGCAGCGCGGCTTGCTGGGTGGCCAGTGCGGTCACCTCGCCGGTGATCTCCTGGCGATCACGGGTGGCCGCCATCAACGCCTCGAGCGACGGGACCATCCGTTCGACGCGCCGCCGCGCCGCGGCGGGCAGGTCCGACGGCACCACCAACGTCCCCACCACGTCGCCGCCGTCGCGCAGCGCGATGGCCGCGCGTTCGTCGTCGCCGGGCACGTCTGACAGATCCAGTACGGCGAACGGCAGATCGAGTGCGTCGGCGATGCGGCGGCCGGCGGCGTCAAGTGCGGCATTGAGATCCTCGGCACGCAGCGTCGAGCGTGCGAGTTCGGCCGAGAGGTCGGCTTCCAGCCGGCGCTGCTCGGCCTCGAGTGCACGCAGTCGAGCCTGCCCCACCAACACGTTGGCCAGCAGCGCCAAACTGAGGAACACCAGGACTGCCGGGACGAAGCTGTCGGCCCCCTCGCTGTGGATGTAGACGTAGACCGCGGCACTGGCCAGCGACGTCGCTACGGCAAGGCCGAAGCCCCAGCCGGCGGACACCACCAGCACGCCGAGCAGGAAGACGGCGCCGAAAGCGTTCTCCGGCGCGACTCTTTTCAGCTGGACGACGAGCAGCCATTCGACTGCGATGAATCCAGCCCCCACGAGCACGCCGAGCCAGAGCGGCGGCGCGGTCGGCCGTACCACCAGGTTGAGGAACCTGCGGTAGAGCGTTCGCCATCGGGTGACCGCCGGTGGGCTCACCTGGCCGATCGTAGTGACGAAACCCCAGCTACCACAGCACGGCGATGGCGGCCGCGAGGAAGGACAACACCCCGACGGTGACGAACAGCGGACGCGGCACGGGCGCTCCGGTGCGCTTCTGCCGAGCGCTGCCCATACCGAGCACGCCGCCGATCACGATGAGGATGACGAGCTTGATGCCGATCTTCGGATAGTTCAAATCAATGCCCGCGGGCCACGGCGCGGCCAACGCCAAGCCCGTGAGCAGTGACAGCAGCAGCCCGTAGTCCATGACGCGGGTGAAGCTAAACCGCTTGGCGACTGCCTCGGTGACCCACGCGCCGAAGGTGACGGCGAAGCCGACGATGTGCAGCAATACAACTACGTCGCGTAGTAGCTCCATCGACTCAGCGTACGTCAGGGCGGGCGTACGGTGCCCCTGTGTATGTCGACGCGATGATCACGCCGCAGCCGTTGCAGAAGATCGGGGCGCTCGCCGCCCGCACTGAAGCGGCCGGGTTCTCCGGACTGTTGTTCACCGAGACCGGCCGGACCGCGTATCTGAATGCGGCGGTGGCTTCGCAGGCCGCGCCGGGCCTTGACCTGTCGACGGGTGTGGCGGTGGCGTTCCCGCGCAGCCCGTTCGTCACGGCGGCGGCGGCGTGGGAACTACAGGAGGCGACGGACGGTAAGTTCCGGCTCGGCCTGGGCACGCAGGTGCGCACGCATGTGGTGCGGCGCTACGGCGCGGAGTTCGAGCGTCCCGGTCCGCGTCTGCGCGATTACGTACGGGCCGTCAAGGCGTGCTTCAAAGCATTCCGGACAGGCAGGCTGGACCACCACGGCGACTTCTACGACATGGACTTCATCACGCCGCAGTGGAGCGCGGGCCCGATCGACGCGCCGGATCCGAAAGTCGACATCGCGGCGGTCAATCCGTGGATGCTGCGCATGGCCGGCGAGGTGGCCGACGGCGTGCACGTGCATCCGCTGGGCGAGCCGGGCTACATCACGCGTCATGTGGTGCCGAATATCGCTGAGGGCGCGGCGAAGTCGGGCCGGTCGGTATCGGATGTCGCGGTGATCGTGCCGGTCATGACGATCGTCGGGGACAGCGACGAGGAACGGGATCGTGAGCGCGAGCTGGTCCGCACGAGCATGAGCTTCTATGGGAGCACACCGAACTACGCGTTCATCTGGGACGAGGCCGGGTTCGAGGGGACGACGGCGCGGATCCGCGAGAAGCAGAAGGCCGGCGATTTCAAGGGCATGGCCGCGCAGATCACCGACGAGCACATCGCCCAGTTCGCAACGGAGTCGACGTGGGACGGGCTGGCCGACGCCCTGGTCTCGAAGTACGGGGATCGCGCGACGCGCATCGTGCTGTACAACGCGTTGGCCGATCAGGACCGCATCGAGCGCTACGGCGAAGTGTCACGACGGATCTCATCCCGATAACAGACTGGTCACTGCCGAGCGCGGGAGCGCAAGAGTATGCGGCGGCGTTGTTAGTTTCGCGCCGTGGTGGAGGGATTCGCGCGTCGTGTCGGCAGGCTGGTCGTCTGTGCCCTGATGATGGCTGCGGCTGTGATGGTTGTTCCCGCGCCGCAGTCCTCGGCCTATTCGCGCGACGGCCTGCCGGTCGAGACGCTGATGGTGCCGTCGCCGTCGATGGGCCGCGACATCAAGGTCCAGTTTCAGGGCGGTGGGCCGCATTCGGTGTATCTGCTCGACGGCCTTCGCGCGCAGGAGGACTTCAACGGCTGGGACATCAACACCGCGGCCTTCGAGTGGTTCTACGAATCCGGTGTGTCGGTCGTGATGCCCGTCGGCGGGCAGTCGAGTTTCTACAGCGACTGGTACGCGCCGGCGCGAGGCTTCAACGGAACGGTCACCTACAAATGGGAGACGTTCCTGACCAACGAGCTGCCGAGCTGGCTGATGGCCAACAAAGGACAGGATCCGCGCGGCAATGCGGTTGTGGGGCTGTCGATGTCGGGTGGAGCCGCCCTGACATTGGCCGCATGGCATCCGCAGCAGTTCTTCTTCGCCGCGTCCCTGTCGGGATACCTGAACCCGTCCAAAGGTATGTGGCCGACCTTGATCGGCTTCGCGATGATGGACGCCGGCGGCTTCAAGGCCGCCGACATGTGGGGGCCGCCGAACAATCCGGCGTGGCAGCGAAATGACCCGATGCTCAACATCAATCGACTGGTGGCCAACCGTACGGCGATCTGGGTGTACTGCGGCAACGGCACGAGTTCCGACCTCGACGCCGGCGGTGGTGGTTTCGGAACGCAGTTCAGCGCGTCGTACCTGGAGAACATCACGCTGAGCACGAACAAGGAGTTCCAGGAGAAGTACCAGGCCGCGGGCGGCCGCAATGCGGTGTTCAACTTCCCGCCGAACGGCACGCACAGCTGGGGCTATTGGGGTGCGCAGCTGCAGCAGATGAAGCCGGACATCCTGCGCATCATCAACACCCCGCCTCCCCCACCGCCTGCACCGTTGCCTGCGGTGCCGGGTGCGGTCCCAGGCGTCGCGGCGGTGCCCGCAGTCGTACCGGCGCGGTAGTTACTACACTTCGCAATTACTAGGCCGTCTTCGTTCTAACTAGCACGTCAACCCTGGTTTGCATTTATTGACGGCTGTCGTAACAAATTTGCTGTTGCTGCGCGCTGCCCTATTGACACACTGTCCAATTAGGCGTATGTCTAATAACCGATCGCGTTGGTTCGGGGCCGGCGCGACGGACAGCTGGGGTGTGCCATGGATGTTGATTACTGCGTTGTGGGTGCCGGGTTCGGCGGACTGACTGCGGCGTTGCGCTTGAAGCAGGCGGGGCATTCGGTCGCGCTGCTGGAGGCGCGCGACCGGGTGGGCGGCCGCACGTGGACCGAGACTCGAGACGACGGGTTGTGGATCGATCGGGGCGGCGCGTGGATCGGGCCGGGCCAAGACGCCATCTATGCGCTGATGAAGGAGTTCGGCATCCCGAGCTACAAGCAGTACACCGACGGCGAGGCGATGATGTACGTCGACGGGAAGGCGTACAAGTACAAGGGCACGATCCCGTTGTCGATGAGCCCGTGGGCGGTGGCGAACATCGGCAAGGTCTTCCTGGAGCTGACCTCGATGTGCAAGTCGATTCCGCCGGAGGCCCCGTGGGATGCGCCGAAGGCGAAGAAGTGGGATCAGACCACATGGGCGGAGTGGCTGGACCGCAATACGCTGTCCAAGCCCGCTCACCAGTTACTCGACTACTCGGTCTCCGGGCTGTATACCTCTGCAGCATCGGAGATTTCGCTGCTGTTCGTGTTGTATCAAATGGCCTCGGCCGGCGGGCCGAGCTTTGTGCTCGGCGTCAAGGATGGGGCCGAGGATGAGCGGCCGGTCGGCGGGATGGGCGCGATCCATCGCGCGATTGCCGCCGAGCTAGGCGATGTGATTCATCTGTCGCAGCCGGTGCGCAGTGTCACCCAGGACGACGGCGGCGTCACGGTCCGGTCCGACGACATGGTGGTCCGGGCACGTCGAGCGATCGTGGCCGTGCCGGTCAGCATCGTGTCCCAAATCATCTTCGAGCCAATGCTTCCGGTGGATCGAGCGTTCCTGCAGCAACGGATGCCGTCGGGCGCGGTGTACAAGATCGCGGTGATCTACGACGAACCGTTCTGGCGGGCCGACGGCCTGTCGGGTCAGTCGTTCGCGCCGGGATCGATGGCCAACTTGACGATCGACTCCTGCACGGACAAGGGGACACCCGGGAGCCTGACGGTCATCACCGAAGGACCCGTCGCACGCGAGATGACGAAACTCAGTGAGGCAGAACGTCGGCAAGCGGTGCTCGCGGCGGTGGCCGAGCGGTTCGGCGATAAGGCGCTGACGCCGGTCGACTACGTCGAGCAGAACTGGACGATCGAGCGGTATTCGGGCGGCGGCATGATTGCGCACACACCGCCGGGTGTGCTGACGGAGTTTGGCCCGGCGCTTCGGGAGCCGTGCGGGCGGATCCACTGGGCGGGCACGGAGAGCTCGGCGCGCATGTACGGGTTCATCGATGGGGCGGTCCGCTCCGGTGAGCGCGCGGCCGTCGAGGTGATGGAGCACGACAAGGCGATGACGTCGGCCTAATTCGGCTTTCCTGCGTCAAGGACTTCGCGGCTCAGCGAGACCATATGTGGTTGGTGCCAAGCTCAGAGCGACGAAGTCGCTGACATTGTTCGCGACGGTAGTAGTTGAGCGACAAAGTCGCTATGAGGTTGGCACACAGTCATATTGGTCATCAACCGAGAGTCCATTATCACGGGCAAAGTCGACGCGGCTCAAGCCAACTCATGAGGTCCGATCGGAATGACGATCACGGTGATGTTGTCGTGACCGCCGGCCTGCAATGCGTGATCGACCAGCGCGCGAGCGGCCTCGTCCGGTGCGGTTCCGTTGCAGAACCGAGCGATGTCGGCGGCCTCGGGGAGGTAGTTGTGCAGTCCGTCCGAGCACAGCACCAGGACGCCCCGGTCGGCGGTGATCATCGTATGAACGCTTGATTCGTCCCACTCCCGATCGGCATCGCGACCGAACCACCGGGTCAGGGTGTGCTCCCCGCGCAGCACGGCGGGCGAGTCGGCCGGTATACCCGCCGAGATCAATTGCTGCGCAACGGTGTCGTCGACGGTCAGACGTTGCGGCTGCGCGGGCGGCTCGGGGAGCCAGTACACCCTGCTGTCCCCGACGTTGGCGATCGCGATCTGCACCTGTCCACCCTCGGCCGGAACGACGACGGCAGCTGTGTAGGTGCATGAGGCAGGGCTGAATCCTTCGGGCGACGTGGATTCCGCGGCCGCCTTCGCTCCATCAGCGAGTCCGGCCACCATCACCGACGGGATGTCGCGGGATGCGGCCAGTGCCTTCAGCATTGCGTCGACGCCTGCCGCCGACGCGGCCCTCGACGCATTCTGCGCGTCGGCGGAGGTGGAGACACCGTCGCACACCACGGCGGCGATCGCGCGCGGCCGGTCCCCCGCGCTGTTGAGCACGATTCCCGCTGCGCCGGCGTCTTCGTTGCGCGTGTGCTCGATGCCGCGGTCGGTGAGCAGCACAATCGCCCCGAGCTGATTCTCATCGCGATCCGGCTCCTGGCCATCGGCGCCCGGAGCCGACCTGGGCACCGCGAGTTGTCGGATCGCCGTCAACGCGGCACCGCAATTCTCACAGACTCCCTCCGCGGGACCTGCATGCGTCCCGCACGTCGTACACGTCGACACTGCACCCCTCACATACTCGCCCGACGATGAACAGCTTTGCACGGCCGGCCGGGAAACGAGCCGAATGGAGATCCTCGGAAACTCATGCGAGCACGCTCGGCCGGAAGAGATCGAACGATCGCTGCTCTGATCCGGCGGCGATGCGGCCCGCGCGGGAGCGTTCGGCGATGTGCGCACCGACGATGGCGTCGACGAGAGTCGCACCGTCGACGTCGGAGCGAAACGACCCGTCGGCCGTGGCTTCTTCGATGACTGACTCCAGTTTGGCCCGCTGACGAGCGAGGATGCGGCGGAAGATCTTGGTGAAGTCGGGGTCGTCGTCGGTGAGCAGGGATGCCAGGCCGCCGAAGCCGATTCCATCGTCGATGACCTTGACCGCTTCGTGGATGAGCCACCGCAGTCGATCCGGTGCCTTGGCGTCGTCGGCGAGCGGTCCGGGAGTGGCGATTCCCGTCAACGCGGCGGACAGCATCTCGCGCCGATCGCGGTGCCGGCGATAGATCGTCGTCTTGGCGATGCCCGAGCGCGCCGCCACCGCCTCGACCGTCACCGAGCGCGCGCCTTTGGTGCGGAGCAGCGCCAAGGTGGCGTCGGCAATGCGTTCGTCCGTGGTCCGGCGCTGCGGCATCAAGCCCTCCTGGTGGCCGGGAATAAGTGTCGTCGTCGAAACGCTACACTAAGCGTAGCGCTACGATACGCGTAGCGTTTTTTATCGGGTAAAGGTGAGAGTGATGTTGAAGGTGTTGGGTCGCGTTTCTCCGACGAATGTGGCCTATGTGTTGTTCCTGTTGACGTTCGTCGCCCTTGGAACGTTCGTCTACTCACTTGCCGCCGCGAGTCCGCTGGCCGGGGTCATCGGCGCCGTCTTGGTCGTGCTGATGGTCGCGACGGTCGCGGGCTTCCGCATCGGTGCCCGCAAGCGGGCGGCATCCAATGACAGCGGCATCGACATCGACGGTGCGAACATCTGGGAGCGGCCCTTGCGGCGCGAGCAGATCGACCGGTATCTCCAGAGCTACCGTCCCGTGCGAGAGAACCGGCTTGCGGCCGTCCCCGCCGGCGCGGTGGCGGAGTGGACGGATCGTCGGGCGGCCTGAGCGTCGCTGATCGCGATAGTCCGAGCCTGCGGGTTTCGTTATCTGGCTAGGCATCTCGGACACACCGTCACCAACGACGAATGTGACCGACCGGCGTCGGATTCGCGGTCATACTGGCGACGCGTCCGCGCTATCGGGGGGTCCTGTGATCTGGCTTCTGCAATTGCCCGCTGCCGTGCTCGGGTTCTGCGCGGTGACGTTCGTCGTCGCGGCGTCGGTGGGTGGGTTGATCGTCTTTCGAAAAGCGGTGTCCCACACCCGCCTCGAGGCGGCGAGCGGGATGTCGGGCGATGTATTCCAGCTCGCAGGCGTGCTCTACGCAGTGCTGGTCGCCTTCGTCGTGGTCGTCGTATGGGAACAGTTCGGCGAAGCCGAGGACGCGACCGCCGCGGAGGCCAGCGCGATCGCCGACCTTCTTCGGGATTCCACGGCGATTCCTCCGGAGTACCGGCTCGAGGTGCGGCAGCGACTCGTCGCGTACACCGAAGACGTGATCAACGACGAACTACCTCGGATGCGGCGGGGCGAGACCATCGAGGAGGAGTCCGAGCACATGTCCGCCCTCTGGTCGACCTTCCTCAAGGTAGAGCCCCAGAGCCGCAACGAGATCGCCTTCTTCGACCACGACATCGTGAAGTTGAACGACCTGAGCCACAACCGCAAGCTTCGGGTGTCGACGGGCGAGTCGGCGGTCCCCGGCGAACTGTGGGTACTGCTGCTCGGCGGTGGTGCGGTCGTGATGGCCTTCACGTTCCTGTTCGGGACCCGCGACTTGCTCATCCACGCTGTGGCGGTCGGCCTGACCGCGGGCCTGATGGGCTTCGTGATGTATCTGATCTTCGCGCTCGAGCATCCCTTCGTCGGCGCGCTGTCGGTCAGTCCCGACCCCTATGTCAACGTGCTGGAGATCTGGCGGGAAGACCAGCCGCAGAACTAGCCGATGAGTTTCGGCGGGCCAGGTGGTCTCCTTGGGTATGACGCGAACCAACCTGTCGATGTCGATCTCGGCGGACGGCTATGTCGCCGGACCCGACCAGAGCGAGGAGAACCCCCTCGGAGTGGGTGGGATCAAGGTGCATGGTTGGCATATCGGGCCGGCCAGCGATCACCCCGTGAACCGACAGGTGATGTCGGAGATGCTCGACGGCATGGGGGCAACGATCATGGGCCGCAACATGTTCGGGCCCATCCGTGGCGAGTGGGCGGATTCGGACTGGAAAGGCTGGTGGGGCGACGAGCCGCCCTATCACTGCCCGGTCTTCGTCCTCACCCATTACGCGCACGAGCCTATCGAGATGAAGGGCGGTACCACCTTCCACTTCGTGACAGAGGGAATCGAAGCTGCCTACGCGCAAGCTCAGGCGGCGGCCGGCGACCGGGACATCTCGATCGCCGGTGGCGCTTCCTGCGCGCGGCAGGCGATCAAGGCCGGGCTGGTCGACGAGATCGACGTGCAGGTGTCGCCGGTGATCCTCGGTTCCGGCGAGCGCCTGTTCGACGGCTTCGAAGCGGGCGTCCCCGAGCTGGAACTCGTTCGCGTCCTCCATGCGCCGGGCGTGGCGCACCTTCGCTACGCCGTGGCCCGGTGAGCCAGCGACGCTAACGCCCCGGCGGTAGTTCCCGGGAGCCGCGGTGCCCACGCACCGCACGGGTGCTTCGCCCGGCGAGTTCGGCCCGATCCTCGCCCTTCGCAATTGCGGGTGACACATGTTCGGCACCGCCGAGACTGGGTCCGCGGTCATCGCGCTCGACCGTCGTCGCATGCCGCGTGCCCGCCGCATCCGCAACGAATCCGCGTTCTGCCGCAACGTCTTCGGTCTCCTCCACGTGAGCACTCACCCTGTGGGTGCGCCGCATGGAGATGTGAATCTCCTCGGTCTCCTCAAAGATCTGCCGCACACCCCGCAGCGGCTTGGTAGTGGTGTCGATCGCGTTGATGAGGATCGGCGGCACCAGGGGGCGAATCCAGCGCGCGGCGGCCCGGGTGACGTCCGGAATGGCCGGGATCAGCGGACGTCCGGACCGCTCCACCGCGCCGTCGCCCTCTGGGGCGCTCTCGTGTGTGTCCACCACCGCCGGCAACTCGGCCGGTAAGAGGCTGGCCGCTTCGGCCTCGGCGGCGATCGGCAGGAACACATCCTCAATCGCGGCCTGGGGTATGCGCTCCGATCGCGCGGTCACCGCCGGCTCGGTCGCCTCGATCACCCGGCGGCGTTGCTGCTCGCGATCGATCTCGAGCTGGGCCTCGACGGCCATGCGGGCACTGGCCAGCTGCTGTTCCGCCCACATGTTGTCGATCGCCGCGCGCACCTCGGCCCGCTTCACCGCGATCGCGGTGTCGGCGTGGAGTTCCGCTGTATCCCGCTCGACATCGGCGGCAACAACGCGATCCTGCGACGTCTCGCCCCGCCACAGCTTGAGGATCAGGGGCAGCAAGCTGAGTAGGACGAAGAATCCGTCGACGAGCAAGCGCATGACGAGAGCACCCGAATCGGCCAGCGTGTGGTCGTTCATCGCGACCCATCGAGCGCCCAGCCCGCGATCCGCATCGGCCATCGCCTCCTGCCGGGCCTGCGCCAGCGCCCGCTCGCCATCGGCGATCTGGGCATCGAGCACGGCTGCCTGCCGGTCCCGCTCGGCCAACGCAGAGTCGAGCGTCCGCTGGGCGTCGGCGAGATAGTCGTTGGCCGTGCGGGTTTCGGGCCCGGCGCCGGGCACGCCGGTGATGGTGATCTGCGGGCAATCGGGGCGGGGGTTGAACTCGCAACGGGCCACCACGAGGGCCTCCTGGCGGCGTTGCACGGCCTGCTCTACAGCTTCGTCGAGCCCGCCGCGGGCCGCGCGACTCCGGTCCAGGTCGGCCGCGGCTTGCGATGCGGCCGGGGTGGACTCGGCGGTGCGCGCCGCCTGCTCGCCGAGCAGCCGATCGATCGATCCGGAGAAGACGACGACGGCGGCGAGTTCGCCGACGACGAGCCCGACGGCGAACAGGACGGCAGCACGTCCCACGACGCCGGAGCCACGACGAATCGCGCCGGAGGCGATCGTGCGGCTCACCGCACCGACCAGCAGCCCGAACCCTGCCGTCACAGCGACGACGGCCGCGACCGGCCAGGTCGTCGACTCGCTCAGCGCGACGGCCGCGACCAGCCAGGCCAGCATCGCGGCGAGCAGCACCACCGCCCCGGCACTGGCCAGGGTGGACCGCTCGTGGCGAGCGCCGACCTCGTGCCGCTCGCCGCCGCCGAGCCAGACGAGCGCCGCCGTGATCGGGGCAGGATCCTGCGCAGAAACCCTGTGGGTGGACATGGAAACTCCAAACATCTTTCGGGCTTTTCCAGGCGTGACAGATGCGCCGACGACAACCCTGTCGAGGGTGTGGAACCAGGCGGAACCCCCCGCGCATCGCATCATCACGCCGATGCGAATGCGTTGAATCCTCCCACAGCGGTCGGGGCCGCGCGGCGTCAGTGCTCAGGACACCGCGGCGCGGAGCTCGGCGTAGACGGCGGCCTCGAAGCCCAGCGCGGTCTCGACCATCTTCTTGTCGAAGAAGGGCAGCAGTTGCGTCGCGATGACGGCGCCGATCCCTGCCTTGCGGTCGACCCAGAAATAGGTGTTGAACAGGCCCGACCAGTCGCCCGAGCCGGCGCTGCGCATGCCGGGCAGATCGATCGAGTACACGTGGAACCCCAGGCCCCACCCCTGCGGCACATCGAGCAGCTCGACCGGGTTGGCCAGCTCGGGGACAGTCGGCTCCAGCTTCTTGGGCAGCGGTGCCCCGTCGAGGTGGTCCCGCAGCGCAAGCTCCACCGTCGCCTCGTTGAGGATGCGCCTGCCGTCGAGCTCGCCGCCGTTGACCCACGCGCGGACAAACCGCCCATAGTCGCGAATCGTCCCGTAGGACCCGTGGCCGCCTGAATGCCATTCCTGCTCGACATCGAGGTCGATCTCGGTCGGCACCAGGCTGCCGTCCGCCGCCCTGGTGAGGACGGGCAGGAAGCGCGCGCGCTGTTCGTCGGTCGGGGTGAATGTCGAGTCCGTCATGCCGAGCGGGCCGTAGACATTCTCGGCGAGGTAGTCGCCCAGCGTCCGGCCGCTGACGGCCTCGACGACCTGGCCGACCCAGTCGGTGCTGACGCCGTACTCCCAGACCGTGCCGGGATCGTGGACGAGCGGCGAGCTGATGCTCTGTTTGAGCCCTGTGAGCACGTGAGGAAATCCGTGGTCCATGCAGTACTTGTGGAGCTTCTCGTTGAGGAAGAAGTAGCCGCAGCCGGACGTGTGGTTCATCAGCTGACGGACGGTGGCCTGGGTCTTGGGCGGGCGTAGGACCGGCTGCCCGTCCTCGAACCCGTCGAGCACCTGGAGCTCGCCGAACTCGGGGAGGATCGAGGCCACCGTCGCGTCGAGTTCGAGGCGCCCCTCCTCAAGGAGTTGCAGCGCCGCGGTGGTCGCCACGGCCTTCGTCATCGACGCATTCCGGAAGATGGTGTCGGGCCGGGCGTCGCCGGCCGCGCCCTCGTAGAGGACGCCGTCGCGGCCGACGACAGTGGCGGCGATGCCGTGCAGGGACCCGTCGGCCGTCACGGCGTTGAGTAGGTTGTCGATTCGCTCAAACCCCATCGGAATCTCCCTTCGCGTCTGGCGTGCGGGCATCATCGCACGGTGGGCGGACACGCCGCGGGCAGAACGGGGGCGGGGTTTACGCCCCGCCAGCGCGGAAACACTGCCCGCATGGGCAGAGCTGTTCGCGCGCTCGCGGCCGCGGCCGCCTCGACGGTGGGAGCCGTCGTCGCGCGCGACTTGTTCCAGCGTAAGCACGCGCTGTTGCGCAACTATCCGCTGCTCGGACACGCCCGCTACCTGATCGAAGCGATCGGCCCCGAGCTTCGCCAGTACATCGTGGCGGCCAACGACGAGGAGCGCCCGTTCACTCGCGATCAGCGTCGTTGGGTGTACGCATCGGCGAAGAAGGAGAACAACTACTTCGGTTTCGGCACGGACAACGACCTCGAGTACACCGTCGGATATCCGGTGATCAAGCACCGCACGTTCAGCAGAGCCGACCCGCCGACGGCGCCGAGGGCCGGGCACGAACTCGAGGTGCCGTGCGCCAAAGTGCTGGGGGCAGCGCGCAACCGCCCCAAGGCATTCCGGCCAAAGTCGATTGTCAACATTTCGGCAATGAGTTTCGGTTCGCTGTCAGGCAACGCGGTCGAGGCGCTCAATCGTGGCGCCGCGCTGGCTGGCTGTCTGCACAACGCCGGTGAAGGCGGCATTTCGCGATATCACCGGCACGGCGGCGAGCTGATCTTCCAGATCGGCACAGCGTATTTCGGCTGCCGGGATGACGATGGTCGTTTCGATCTCGACAAGCTCAAGGCCGTGGTGGCCGGCGCTCCGGTCCGTGCTCTCGAAATCAAGCTCAGTCAGGGTGCCAAGCCGAGCCTCGGTGGGCTGCTGCCCGCGCCGAAGGTGTCAGCGGAGATCGCCGAGGCGCGCGGGATACCGGAGGGCCGTGACTGCATCAGCCCGTCGCGGCATGCGGAGTTCAGCGACACTGACAGCTTGCTGGACTGGGTTGAACTGCTCGCCGCCGAGACGGGTTTACCGGTCGGGATCAAGTCGGCCGTCGGTGATCTCGAATTCTGGTGCGAGCTAACCGATCTCATGCAGGAGACCGGACGCGGTGTCGACTTCGTCACCATCGACGGCGGCGAGGGCGGCACGGGCGCGGCGCCGATGATTTTCACCGACACCGTCTCCCTGCCCTTTCAACTCGGTTTCGCTCAGGTGTACCAAATCTTCGCCAACCGGGGTCTGCACGAGCAGGTTGTCTTCATCGGTGGCGGCAAGCTCGGCCTGCCCGACAACGCGATCATCGGCTTCGCGCTTGGCTGCGACATGGTCAATGTCGCACGGGAGGCCATGCTCGCGATCGGCTGCATTCAGGCGCAGAAGTGCCATACCGACACGTGTCCCACCGGGGTCGCCACTCAGAACGCGTGGCTGGCCCGCGGCGTGGTGCCGGAAGTCAAGGCCGAGCGGATGGCGAATTACGTCAAGACGCTGCGCCGCGATTTGGTCAAGGTGGCCGAGGCCTGCGGTGTGGAGCATCCCGGCCTGATCAAGACCGAGTCGGTGGACATCCTGAACGGCCGGATTGGCTCGACCCCGCTGCACGAGGTCTACGGGTACGCGCCCGGGATGGGCCTTCCGTCGGAGGCCGACCGCGACAAGATCGTCGCGTTGATGACGGACCGCGAACCGGAGGGTGGCTCGGCCCCGCCGTCGGCGTCCGCTGTGGGCTGACCCTGGTGATTGCAGTGACCGCCGATGTCGAGTGAGGCATGCTCCATGCATGAAGAACCGGCACCTCGTGATTGCGGTCGCGGTGATCCTCACCGTGGCGGCGTGTGACAGTTCCACCGAGCCGGCGGCGTCGTCGGAGGCGGTGACGACGCCAACGACAACCTCAACGTCCGGGACGGCCACCACTTCCGCCGCGCCGACCGCCGCGGCTGCTGAGTCCTCCGCGTGCACGGAGCTCGAGGGAACGGTCGGCGCCGCCAATCTCTGCACGGTCCACACCGAGACGCCCGACTACACGATCGACATGAGCTTCCCGGTCGACTACCCGGACCAAGACGCGGTGGCTGAGGTCCTGACCGATCAACGCGACGAGTTCATCGACTTAGTCGAGGATCAGCCGGCCCGCGATGTGCCCAAAGCGCTCGACATCAAGTCGCAGACATTCCGGTCGGGCGCGCCGGGCTCGGGCACCGAAAGCCTGGTGTTCGAGGAGTACGTCAACTTCGGCGGCGCCCATCCGGTGACGAACTACGACGCCCTCAATTTCGACCTCGGCAAGAAGGCGCCGATCACATTCGACGCGCTGTTCAAACCAGACGCCGACCCCGTCGCGATGCTCGACCGTCTCGTGGCGGCCGATTTGGAAAAGCAGTTGCCCAGCGTGACCGTCGGCGACAACCCCATCGGCGCGGGGATGTACAAGAACTTCGCCCTCACCGATGACGCGGTGCTGTTCTTCCTCAGCCAGGGGCAGTGGACCATCTCGGCCGCTGGTCCGCGGACGGTCTCGATACCTCGCGCAGAACTCGCATCGATCCTGGCCTGACCTGGCTCGATTACGTGGCATCGCGCGCGAGTCGTGGCGTCAGCCGTCACTGAACCGCCCCGATCCGCGTCTGATATTGGTGTCGAGCACGGGTCACTGACGGCGGTAGGGTTGCTATCAAATGCTGTTTGCTGGGGGTGCGGGGTGTCGAATCCGAACGAGCCGTTGAAGGTTGATCTGACAGAGCTGCACGCGGCGGCGGACCAACTCGACGGACACGCAAGCGAGTTCTTGGCGACCCATGGGAAGGCGCTCGCGCGGGCGAGCCAGGCGAATCTGGGGGCGGGCTTGTCGGCTGCCGCAGTGCCGCAGATGTTGGCAGCCTGGGAGGCCGACAGCGCCCGCTTCGCCAAGCACTTCGCCACGAACGCGCAGGGACACCGCGAAGCAGCGGCGCGCTATGCGGATACGGACACCGCCAGCGCCGACGGAATCGACGACGCGGGTGCTGCGCTGAGCTGACGCCGTGGCGCTGAACTTGAGGGAGCTGCGGGAGTGGCCGCCCGAAATCGCGGATCTCGCCGCGTCCACCCGTGGGGCCGCGGCGAACCATACGAATTCGGCTGACTTCTATCGGTCGTTGGCGACGGCCTCCACGTGGGAGGGCGACGGCGGAGACTCGGCGCGGGCGGCGATGGTGGCCACCGCCGGTGAGCACGAGGGGGTGGCGGAGAACCTGGGCAAAGCGGCCGCCGACATGGAGGCCGCACAGCAGCAAGCTGAGCAGGTTGCCCAAAAGATCACGGACATCCTAGATTTCGCCGCCGAGGCGCCCGCGGTACAGATCGACGAGTCCACGAACCAGGTAATCCCGCCGGACACAGCGTATTTGGATGACGAGGCCGCGGCTAAGGTGGCAGCCAAAGTCGCCGACTTGCAAGCGCAGATCGCCGCAGTACTGGCCCAGGGCGAAGGAGTGGATGCCGACCTGGCGGGGGCGATTGCCAGGGCCACCGGCATCCCGGCTCCTGAGGTGAAGACGGCGTCCTCGGTGGAGGACCTTTTGCTGCCCGGCACTGGGGAACGGCAAGCACCGCCATCCGCGGACAGCGCGTCGCAACCGGACAGCTTGGACAGCGCACTCGATCAGCTCGCCGGACGACCCGTCCCGTCGGGCGCCCAGGGGGTCGACGGTTCTGCGGCACCGGTTCCGTTGAATCCGGCGAAGGTCGAAAAGTTCAAGGCGTTGGCCCGGCAGACGATGCTTCGCGACGGTGTTCCGCCGGATCAGATCGAAGCGCGCCTAGATGCGATGGTGTCCGCGGCACGACAACCGCTCAAGCCCTACACCCCGCCGGAACCGGACAAGATGCCGCCGCCCGGCTTCGCAGAGGGCTTTGCCGATCGTTGGTTCGAGACCGAACAAGGCATCAAAAACCTGATCGGACAGGGCGGGCCGGGGGCACCGGGTGTGTGGGAGTCGTGGCGTGACCTACTCGAGAGCACCAACGACCAAATCACGAACCCGGTTGGAGCGGCAGTCGACGAAGTCAACAATGCGCTCGACTCTCCGAGTGCGGCGTATTACCTCGGCGGGAAGGCAGCCGAGGGTGCCATCGCCGCACCTGGTGTCATCTTCGGCGGCGAAGCTGCTCTCGTCGCACGAGCAGGAGCGCTCGACGATATCGCGGGCGTGGGCATTCCATCGCACCTCGTCGATGTGCCCAGTGGACACCACCCTGCCGCCGAAGCCTTTCCAACACCGCTCGCTGGAGAGTATCCAGCACCCGGCGTTTGGGATTACTCCGACGGATACTCGTCTCACGCTCCCGAAATCGCATCGAATCTCAACGACGCCGTCGCGAACGGGCAATCGACCCTGGATCTGGCCCGGCAAGTCGCAGACCTGTCCACGCACCACATGCCGGGTCCACCCGACACGGGGAACGCAGACCGAGTGGTTCTAGGGAAGTGGGCCGGAATGGATGATGGATACATCGGTGAAGCGCGGAGTAACGGCGGGATCTACTTCGACACCGGTGACGCAACCTGGAACGCCCTTAGCCACGGACTCAGTGATGAACAAGCGAGAACTGTTACATGGGAGGTGAATGAGCAATTCCTGCGCACGCAGTTGGAGAATGGAGTGCCACGTATCGAATATGTCTTGCCTGATGGGTTCGAAAGCGTCGAGCAGATTGCGGCGGTGCAGAGGCGATCATTCTCAGCTCTCGAGATCAACTTCCTCAAGTATAACGCGGCCGCATACGGTTACACCCAGCACGGAAACTCATGGGTTTATGAGGGAGGCAGCTAGCGATGAAGCCGGTTGAGCTAGAACGTTTTCTGAAACCAACGCTGTCGAATGCCGGCTTCACACTCGATGAGGTGCAGGAACCCATCGTCCACGGCAACCGTCCAGCGTGGGCGGTGTATTACCGCCGTAGTGATTGCAAACTCCAGGTCTGCTGGTCGGCCCGCGACGGCGGAATCGACTTCATGCTCGCCCTCCCCGATGCACCCAATGAGTTTGGTCTTACCAACGATTCGAAGGAGTGGCACTTTATGCTGCTCCTGAGCGATGCGGAAGACAACTTGGAGACGCCGGGACTGGGCGCACAGGATGACACGATACTGACATGGCTGCAGTCGCTATTCGACATACACTTTGAGCCTGCGCACAGGGCATTGCTTCAGAGGCGTGCACGAGAGTAGTGCAAGCGAATGTGTGACCGGAATTGGTCGTCGGTGGCCTGCAGGTCACAGCCTGGTGGGTCTTCCTGTCAGGTTCCTTGATGTTGACTGTGGCGATGGTGCGTCTAGTTGCCTTGCACCGTTATGGTTGCAGCGCTCGGTGTTTCGACCGTTAGGGTGGACCCATTCGATGGACGCAGACCGCATCAGTGAAGCCGTCGTTACCAGTATCAGGGAATCGGCTATACCGGGCGTTGATCGCCAAAAGCTCATCGACCGCTACGGCGAGAGCGAGGGAAGCGCTGTTGCAGATCGGGTCATCGCGATAGTCCGGGAAGCCGTTGCTATGCCGATCGACTGGGGCGACATGACCTTGGCCGAAGGCGTCAACGACATCATGGGCAGATTCAGCCAGCTGCATCCCGAATTATCGTCCGAAGCGCTGGAGGAAATCGGTCGATGCGTCGGCTGGAATCTTCGGTGAACCCGTGCTGGCCATCGACGTCGACGCCCAGAAGGCAACTGCGACTGAGCGTCTGGCCGCAGCCGATCGGTCGTCTTCGACGCATCATCGAGTCTGCTGCGGAGTTACGTTGCTTAACCGGATAAGCCGGAGCCGCTCTCGATTTCGTCCCTCGAGAACGTTATTGATGGCCCAGCGGGGTTTATGACGAGTCCGCTATACCCATCCGTGCGAATCATGTCGAGCACTTCTTGTGTGGGGCGCGCAAAAAAAGCATCCGATACGTTGAAAACAACGACCTCTGGAGCGCTGGTGAAACACACCAGGGCGCGTGAGCCGTCGGCCGACGGCGTCGAACGAACCGTCACACTGCCCGGGACGGATGTTTCGTCCGCGGCCAGCAGCATCTGACCCTCCGCCAGGAGCACCTGCAGGACGCCGCGCCTGTCCGTATGGCCGGCGTGCAGCGCCGCAAGCGCTGTCTTCAGTGGCTGATTGTTCGGATTCCGCAGGGCAAAATCGATGTGTGCGGCCGCCAACGCGCACGTTGGACCTGCGGGGTCGATATAGAGCCAGTCATCGCGTTGTTGCCGCGCCAGCTCCAGCGCGCCCGTCGCCGGCGTGACCATCGACTGAGTTTGAGTGTCCGGCGGGTACAGGCGCGCGATCTCGTCCTGGCACGTGAATGCGAACAGCGCGCGACCACCACCCGGCCCGGTGCCGCCGCGGATCTGTAGTCGTGCCCCGGCAGCAAAAGACCCGTCTACAGGCGCGTCTGATCCAGTGATGTCGAAGAGCAATTCCCCGTACATGCACGACCGAAGTACTTCAAGAGCGCGTCGTTGGTCGGGCTGAGCCGCGAACTCACCGACAACTCGGCGAACGGTCACATTGTCGACCAGGTCCATGGTGTAGCCCACCTTTCTTGCCCAGGATCCCTCCGGCAACCAATCACATTGCGGCGCCCGCACCGCGTCTCGGGTAGCAGTGACGCGATGCCGTCGATCGGACAATCGAATAACACCAGCCCCGTAGCGTCGCAACCTCGCCGCCCCATGATTGTCGGGTCGCCCCGTCCGCCTATGGCAGGGGAGAGTGTCGTGGCGTGCGCGAGAACTTCAGCAATTATCCGGTCGAACCCACCCCCTGCAGCTGCGAAGCGATGGCGGGGAACGGTTGCAAGTTCGATAGGTTCGCGCCAGGTTGTCCGCTGACGGCAAAGCGCCCGATTACCGGTTTGGACTCGAAGGCCAATACCATCGCGGGTGCTATGACCGACAACGCCCTGGCCGCTGCGCCGACCGCCGACGCCTCGCGACCTGGCCGTATCTCCGCGGAGGCGAGCCGTCGACGAACGTTCGCGGTCATCAGCCATCCCGACGCCGGCAAGTCCACGTTGACCGAGGCACTGGCGCTGCACGCCCGGGCGATCACGGAGGCCGGCGCGGTCCACGGCAAGGCGGGCAGACGCTCCACGGTGTCGGACTGGATGGACATGGAGAAGGCCAGGGGCATCTCGATCACCTCGACGGCGCTGCAGTTCCCGTACCGCGAATGCGTCATCAACCTGCTCGACACCCCGGGCCACGCCGACTTCTCTGAGGACACCTACCGGGTGCTGACGGCCGTGGACTGCGCGGTGATGCTGATTGACGCGGCGAAAGGCCTTGAGCCACAAACGCTGAAGCTCTTCCAGGTATGCAAGCACCGTGGGATCCCGATCATCACGGTGATCAACAAGTGGGACCGGCCAGGTCGTCATGCCCTGGAATTGATCGACGAGATCCAGTCACGGATCGGGTTGCGGCCCACTCCCCTGACCTGGCCGGTGGGCATCGCCGGAGACTTCAAAGGGGTGCTCGACCGCAGATCCGGCAACTTCATTCGGTTTACCCGAACCGCCGGTGGCGCGACCGCGGCACCCGAGGAGCACATCGCGGCTTGTGATGCGCACGCTGCGGCCGGTGTCGATTGGGATACGGCGGTCGAGGAGTCCGAGCTGCTGTCGGCGGACGGCTCCGATTACGACCGGTCGGCGTTTTTGGCCGGCGAGTCGACACCGACGCTGTTCACCTCGGCGGCGTTGAACTTCGGGGTGAACCAGCTTCTCGATGTGCTGGTGGACCTTGCGCCCGCGCCGGGCGGTGCCGTCGATGTCGACGGAAGTTTGCGGGCGATCGAATCACCCTTCAGCGCTTTCGTTTTCAAGGTGCAGGCCGGGATGGACTCCTCCCACCGCGACCGCATCGCGTATGCGCGGGTGGTGTCGGGGACGTTCGAGCGCGGTGATGTGCTGACGCACGCAGCGACGGGTAAGCCGTTCGTGACGAAGTATGCGCAGTCGGTGTTCGGGCAGCAACGCGCGACGCTGGACACGGCGTGGCCAGGTGATGTGATCGGGTTGGCGAACGCGGCGGCGTTGCGGCCGGGCGACACGCTGTATGTCGATGCGGCGGTGCAGTATCCGCCGATTCCAAGCTTCTCGCCGGAACATTTCGCGGTGGCGCGCGGCACGGATCCGAGTAAGCACAAGCAGTTTCGGCGCGGGATCGAGCAACTCGAGCAGGAGGGCGTGGTTCAGGTGTTGCGCTCCGACCGTCGCGGTGAGCAGGCACCGGTGCTGGCCGCGGTGGGCCCGATGCAGTTCGAGGTGGCCACGCACCGGATGGCCGCCGAGTACAGCGCACCGATTTCGTTGGAGTCGCTGCCGTATCAGGTCGCGCGGGTAGTGGATCCTGCCGACGCCGAGTTCATGAACCGGCAGGTGTCAGCGGAGGTGCTGACGCGCACGGACGGCGTGATGCTCGTGCTGTTTTCGACGCCGTGGCGACTGGAAGGGTTCCAACGCGACAACCCCGACATCAAGTTGGGGTCGCTGGTCGCAGCGGAGGGGTAAGAGCGGCGAGCGGTCCGGCCACCCTCGAGGCTTTTTCGCGCTGTGCTCGACCCGTTATGAAAAGCACTGTTCATCGTGACCAGGAAACACCGTTCGACCTCGCTTAGGCCTCGTCGGTGCTGGTGCATCATTTCTTCATTGCGCGCCATAGGGGGATGACGCGCGGCGAATCGGTTGCGCGATCCATGGGAGGGAATATGCGCAGACCCACGGCCGCACTGGCGGTTGCAGTCATCTCCGTTCTGGTCACCGGCTGCGTCAGCAATGTCGGCAACGCCGAGTCGGTCACCACCACCCGAACGATGATTCCGCGTCCGCTCGTCGAGCGTGAGCTGGTTGAGTTGCTGCTGCGCCCCGAACAGGTGAACGTCGCGATGGGCACGGTCGGGATGACGGTCACTAACACCCAGACCTCGATGTCCGACAACAGCGCCACCATGGCGCCTGCGGAATGCCTGGCCGTCGACGGCGCGGCGGAGGCGCCGGTGTATGCCGCCAGCGGCTTTCGGGCCGAGCGTGATGAGAGCCTCAACAACGGCGATGACTTCACGCACTATCTCAAGCAGGCGGTGGTGTTGTTTCCCACGGTGGAAAAGGCCCGTGCGTTCCTGGACGCCTCTACCCAGCAGTGGCCGGTCTGCAAGGAGTACACCCACACGCAGAGCGGGTCGCAGTGGTCGGTCGGACCGATCTCCGTCGCGGGCGATACGCTGAAAACTATTGCTACACAACGGGACGCCGGTGCTCCCGGCTGGGCCTGCGGACGCGCGGTGACGCTGCGGAACAACATTATCGTCGACATCAACACGTGCAGCGCCGACCCTGGCGACTCGGCGGTGAGGATCGCCGACCAGATCGCCGCTAATGTCAGCGCACAGTGGTAGGCGGGGTGCGACCAATTTGGCGCATGCCTGGAGCGGATCCCGGTGCGCGCAGTGGGCTCGGCGTCGACGTCCGACGGAGTCAGACGTGGATTATCGCGAGACCCGCGACGCCTTCTAGAACATCGAAGTCCCCATCCTGCGTGACCACGGGCACGCGCTTGGCGGCTGCAATTGCGGCGATCCACAGGTCATTGACTCGGACCCGTCGCCCCGCCTCAGCCAGATGGACGCGTAACAGCGCCCACATTTGAGCCGCCTCCTCGTCGACCGGTAACGCGATCATGTCGGCGACTGCGTCCAATGTGCGAAGGCGACGCGCCCGGATCTCGGAGGTCCGCGCGGCGAGCACACCCGCGTTCAGTTCGGCCAGGGTCACCACAGTCGTGGCGAGTTCCTCAGGAAGCAGCGATGTCTCGAGTTGTCGCCCGCTCTCGTCGGCGATGAACACCGAGGTGTCGAGGATGCCGGCGGCGGGCTGATCGGTTGTCACAACTCGTCGAGTTCGTCGGTGGTTTCACCGGCGAGCTCTGCGAGGTCGTCACGCAGGCCGGGGTCCGCCTGGCTGGTCTCGAGCCGCCTGACCAGTTCGGCCTTGGACACCCACCGCCGACGCCTGGGCTGCACCGCGGTGATCATCGCGACGGCTCGCCCATTCACCGTGATCGTGACTTCTTCGCCCGCTTGGACCCGTCGCAGCACGCCCGCCGTGTCGTTTCGAAGTTCACGGGACGCCACTGTTGACATGCTACGACTGTAGCACTTCTGTAGCACGTCAAGCCGCCATGAATTATGCGGCTGCTTCGCCGTCGTAGTGCCCGTCCAGCAGCGCCGACACGGTTCGCGACTGCCATGCCCGGCCGTCAGGGGTTCGTTGACCCGACGAGTTCAGCACCCGCGCCGCCGCAGCGCGTGTCACACCACAACCGTCTACCAGCCAGCGCACATAGCCTGTGACGGCCTGGCAACGCTCGACCCACGGTAAGTGGGCCTGGGGAAGCATTGGTGGCCAATCATTTTCGTGAGCGGCCGCCGATGAAGCGTTGGCTGCCCGTTCGACGACCCTCTCAAGACTGTCCACCCCGGCCGAGGCCAGCGCCGCGCGATCGAGGTCGTCGACGGCCTGCACCTCACGCCGCAACGCGTAGTCAATTTCGTTCATACCGCCCGTGTCCGGCATCGGCCAGAGATCGTGGCCCACGAGCAGGTCGAGTCCATGCCGCTGCAGCACCAGACTCAGGCGGCGATAGTGCTGCTCGCGCCTCAGGTCCACCATCGGCTCTGGCATCCATATCGGCAGCCGGAGCGAGATCGCCCGGGCCAGTGCGGCGACGACTCCTTCGACCTCGGTCAAGTCGTCGTGCGAGGCAGGCGCGCCCGCCGGGAATGCGAACATCGCGACGACGGTCGTCGATCGCAGCGCGGCGCGAGCCGTCAATTGTTCACAGCGGCAGACAGTTTCGTCGTCGCCGAGCACGATGACCGCGGTTGCGGTGGCGTTATGGGGTCGAATCATGACGAGCTCCCCTCAGCAGGTGAGACGCCGGGCCAGCCTGAGGCTGCGGCATCTATTGACGTGATTCGACGGTATCGGCAACGACCGACAACCCAGGCCGTCGAGAACTAGGCCGCCGCTCGGGAGACCGCCGGACCCAGCTCGGCGTAGACCGCGGAAACTTCTGCACAGAGCTACAGCGCAGCTGAGTTAGTGTCGGTTGCGGCGTGTGAGGCCGATGGGAGGTTGACGTGGGGAACGAACTGGACGTCGATTCGAGCGACCTGCGGGCGGCAGCTGCCGGCGCTGACGCCATCGCGGAGACGTTGGCGGGCGCGGCGACGGCAGGCTCGACTAGCGCACAGCCGAGCGCCGCGGGCGTTTCGGCCCTCGACGCCGCGATCAGTGCGGTACGTGCTCGCCAGTCTGCGCGGGTGTCGGGCCAAGCCAGTGGTACGTGCTGACAGGATTCCCCACACCATGAACGATGGCTCGATCTCAACGGACTTGTATCAATTCTTCGCCGCATACTTCCATCAGGACTGGGATCTGGAAGCCGACGATTGGCAGGGAATCGTCGACAACTACGTCAACGATGATCCCACCGCCGGGCCCCTGCGGACGCTGGCGCAGGAGATCGATGATCTGCGCGGGGCCCGTGGGGAACCGGACTTGGAACAGTTTTTGGTGCGAACCGTCGGTGTTTACTACGCTCCCCAGCCACTGACATATAAGGAGTGGCTGGGTCAGGTCTCGGACCGGTTGCGCGAGCGGGCCACCGCGATCGAGGCTGGTAGCGGTGACTGACGAAATGCCCGATTACGTTTCACAAGCGAAGCGGTGGACGGAGGCGACCAAGCTGGTTGCTGCTGGCTGCTGGCACGGCATCCGTTGTCCGCAGAACAGCTATGCCGACGTGCTGATCGAAAAGCGTTTATGGCGACTACGAACCACAACCGCCCGAGAGCACCTGATTGCCATCTGAGCTAATCGCCGCCGTGCCAGCGGAGAGAGTGAACACAACACGCGCTGGGACAGATCCTTCCTAGTCACGACGGTTCACTCCCAACCTCTGTCTACAGAACCTTCGACAGAAACTCCTGCAGACGCGGATGTTTGGGGTTGTCGAAGAGTTCGGCAGGCGGTGCGTCCTCGACGATCTTGCCGCCGTCCATGAACAGCACCCGCGAGGAGACTTCCCGCGCGAAGCCCATCTCGTGGGTGACCACGACCATCGTCATGCCGCCCGCGGCAAGTTCACGCAACACCTCGAGCACGTCACCGACCATCTCGGGGTCCAGCGCACTGGTGGCCTCGTCGAACAACATGATCGACGGGTTCATCGCCAGCGCTCTGGCGATCGCAACGCGCTGCTTCTGACCGCCCGACAACGTCGACGGCTTCACGTGAGCCTTCTCCTTGAGCCCCACCTGCTCGAGGAGTTCGAGCGCCTTCTTCTCCGCCGCGGCCTTGTCCATCTTCTTGGTCAACAGCGGCGCCATGGTCACGTTGTCGATCACTGTCATGTGCGGGAAGAGGTTGAAGTGCTGGAACACCATTCCGATGTGCTGGCGGACCTTGTCGAGGTCCACCTTCTTGTCGGTCAGGTCGTACTCGTCGACGACGACCTTTCCGCCGGTGATGTCCTCCAGCTTGTTCAGGCACCGCAAGAACGTCGACTTACCCGATCCTGAGGGGCCGATGACGCAGACCACCTCACCCTTGCTGATCGTCGTGTCGATGCCGGTGAGGACGTCGAGATCGCCGAAGGACTTCTTGAGTCCCTCGATGCGGATCTTCACGGTCCCTTCGGGTTCGGCGGCCGCGGCCTCTGGGACGAGTTGGCTCACTTGTTTATCCTTTTCTCGAGGCGATCCGAGAGTTTGGTCAGCGCCATGATGACGATGAAGTAGATGATGCCGATGATCAGCCACATCTGGAACGACTGGAAGTTGCGGGCGATGATGATCCGGCCCGTCTGGGTCAGCTCGGCGATGCCGATGACCGACAGGATCGAGGTGTCCTTCAAGGTGATGACGAATTGGTTGATGTAGGACGGGATCATCGTCCGGACCGCCTGCGGCAGAATCACTTTGCGCATCGTCGGCAGATATCCGACACCCAGACTGCGGGATGCCTCCATCTGACCCTTGTCGACGGACAGGATGCCGCCGCGCACGATCTCGGTCATGTAGGCACCCGCGTTCAGCGAGAGCGTGATGATGCCCGCCGTGAAGGCTGACATCTCGAAGCCCAGCGCGGCGGGGATGCCGAAGTAGATGAAGAACGCCTGCACGAGAAGCGGTGTGCCGCGGAAGATGTCGACGAAGGTGGTGCCGATCGCGCGCAGCCAGATCGACCGGGATACCCGCATCAGGCCGAAGATCACGCCGAGCACCAACGCGCACGCGATGGAGATGATCGTCAGGATGACGGTCATCTTCAGGCCTTCCATCAACAGCGGGAAGGTGGTCTTCAGCAGGCCGAAGAACGAGTTGTCCGCAGCGACAGCATCTTCGCCGAGGTAGGTGTCGAGCACTTCCTGGTAGCGGCCGGACTCTTTGAGGTTCTTCAGGCCGGCGTTGAACTTGGCCAGGAGTTCGGCGTTCTGGCCCTTGTTGACGGCGAAGCCGTAGCTGGCGCCTTTCTCCTTCGGCGTCACGGTCTTGAGCCCGTTGCCCTGGGTGATGCCGTAGGCGAGGACCGGGTAGTCGTCGAACACGGCGACGGAGTTCCCGGTCTTCACCTCGTCGTACATCGACGAGGAGTCGGCGAAGTAGACGGTTTCGAAGCCGTACTTGTTTTTGATCGACTCGGCGAATGTCGCGCCTTCGGTGCCGTTCTTGACGGCCACTCGTTGGCCCCTGAGGTCTTCGTAGTCCTTGATGTCGTTGTTGGTCTCCAGCACGGCCATCTGGACGCCGGACTCGAAGTACGGGTCGGAGAAGTCGAACACCTTCTTGCGTTCGTCGGTGATGGACATGCCCGCGATGACGCCGTCGACCTGGTTGGCTTGCACCGCCTGCAGTGCCGCGTCGAAGCCCAGCGGCTTGATGTCGACCTGGAAGCCCTGGTCCTTGGCGATGTCGCGGATGAGGTCCATGTCGATGCCGACGAAATTGCCCTGCTCGTCCTGGAATTCGAACGGGGCGAACGTCGTATCGGTCGCGATGACGTAGGTCTCGTCCTGTGCGTGCGCGGGCGTCGGGTTCAGCAGCCCGATGCCCAGGAACGCCGTGAGGATTGCTGCAAACAGGACCGCCAATCGAGGTGACGGACTCCTGTCTCTTACACACTCGCCTCGCATCGTTCGCCTCCCAGCGTCGGCTGTCACGGAGAATTCACGCTAGTGGTCCTGTGCTGTTCGCGCTGCGTATCGACCGGGTTGATTTCGACGCAGGTGATCGTTACCCGCGCATAGAATCGGTGACGACGCGAATTCTTCAGGCCGGACGAGAATCGGGCGACAGAGTACTGAAGTCGGGCCTTCCAGCTCGGGAAACTGCCGCAGGACTGCGGCGTTACTGGCGGCGACGGCGTGGGCGTCGTAACCGATCGACAGGTCGAGCCTGATGAGATCTTGAGCCGGCTGAGGCGCACCGACGAGGTTGGCCAACCGGCGAGCTGACCATTATCGAGATCTGTGGGCCCTTGCCTGCCAAGGCCGAAGAAGTCATTGCGTTCCTGCGCTCAACTGGCGAACGCCCTGGAACCAGTACACCGACATTTCCATGTCGACGTACACCTAGTCCTCTCGCGGTATGAGGCGGTACGAGTATGTCTGACTTTGATGTCGGTGCTCGGGGCTCTTGACGCCCGGCCGAGTACGCCGTCGCGTGATGCCGTAGCCCACCGCATCACGTGGATCTGAATCGCCCCTCAGTTGAAGGCGGCGAACTCAGTATCGGTGGGACACGCCAGGCATGCGTCGGCTACCCCAGGGCCGCTGGAGGTGCGACCGCGGCCTGCGTAGACTTCTGCCCACCCACACCTCGAGGTGATTGAGTTAGTTCTGATGGGAGACATGACATCTCGCGCATTAATAGTGACGTCAATCGCGAGCGCTGCCCTGATAATCGTGGCTTTGGCACCCGCCGACGCCAAACCATTCGACGAGTTCGCGCTGGAACCAATCGGCGGCGCAGGGATCGACTGTGGACCCGCTCCCCAGATCAGTACTCGGCCAGACATGAAGTTGTGGAACTATGATTCTGCCGTCACGTCGTGCACGGACGCGGTCGCGATACTCGACGCCTTCGTCGAGGCCGAGGAGAAATACTCCACCATCGGCGCGTGGGACTGCGGAATCAACGGCGCCGCCGAGGCCGAACGGACCGGAGTTCTGCTCAAATGTGTAGGCCCGCGTGGACCATTGCACGCGTTGCAGGTCGAGGCACCGCTCTAGAAGTGCGTGCCGCGCGCGCAGTTGGCATCAGCCGAGGCCTGGCGGGGTAAACACAAATTTTGCGCCCGACGCCTCATTCTCGCAATCGATGTCCCACCAGTAGCCCATGCTTGCCTCGCCAGCGGTCACGCCCTGACGGCGGTCGGTGTGTACCGGTGTGGCGTAAGGGTATTTCGCTAGCCCTGTCTGCGAAGCGGTGCCCAGGGCTGGGGCGTACGCGACTCTGCCTCAGCCTTCATTGATGTCAATCGGACGACATCGTCTTGGCGACCCGCTCACCTTGGTCCGTAAGACCTAGCCATATGGAGTAGTCCCAAACTGCTGGCTCGTCATAGTGCCGGATGAAGCGATCCGATAAACGCACCATGAGCGAGTCGACGGAACCATCCCAGGCGGGGAACTGGCCGTCTTCCCCAGGCAGATCTCCGATTTCCATCAGTCCGTCCTCTAGAACCGACCGGATGGTTGCCAGCACCAGTTTCTGGCGCGCGGCGTCAGCATCAGCCAGACCGAGTGAGGAGGCCAGCTGCTGCACCTCTGCCATCGACACCCAATCCTCGAGTCCGCTTGCCATCAGTTCCCGGCGCAGCAGATCCTGTTCGCACGCTTCAGCTTTGCCATCGCCCTCGCGTGTGGCACCGTCCGCGTCATTCACGATTACCTCCGCACATCGCTTAAGCCATGTTCCTGGGATCGGAAGGATCCGGCGGACGAACGGCATCTACGAAGTCTTGCAGAATTCCCAGTTCACCGCCGCTACGCCTGAGTTCTTCAGGAGATATCGGAGTACCCCATGCACTGTCCGGCTGGTCGGTCGACCCGGCCGGACCCTCGACGAGAGCATCCGGCACCGCGCCCCCCGCCTCGGGGTTGATGTGAATCTTCCAGTGCTCCCCGCTGTCGAGACTGATGTCGAGCGACGGCCCTTGCGTCGACTTCGAAGCGAATCGTTGACCAATCCCGCTGCCGTCGGGCAGATCCTTCCAGATGCCCTTTGTCGGACCGCCGTACCGAGCTGGGTTTTCCACACCGCCCTGCCCCATCCATGTCCACAGCGCCTGAAGGTCTTCGGGTGACCGGACTTCCCTGATCCAGCGGCGACTCCCCTCCGGGAGCTGCTCGAGCACACTACGGATGTCATCAGCCGACGGACTGGCGCCTCCACTGCCGGTCTCCTCGTTTCCCGGTGCAAACTCGTGGTCAACCATTTGGATTGTGTCGCTGCGGTTGTCCTCAGATGTTCTCCATGACAGCGGGATCATGCCTTCAAGTTCGGCGGCACCGGCCTGGAGTTTGGCGCCGATCTCGGCGTCTTCGGACGCCAGGACGCCGGCGCGCATCGCGATGTAGGCGCGGTGCTCCTCCGCGCGCGACTTGCGAGCCAGATACACGTCAGTCTCGCCGGTGGTGTATCGCCGCATGTCGGTGACAGTCAGTGCGTCACCGACCTTGAAGGCGTCGCCTTCGGCGTCGGCAATCGCATCCAACACTCGGTCTCGGGCTTGGCTCAGGTGCTGTGCACCCAGATTGACAAGCTGTGCCATGTTCCGCATGTGATCGGCCGCCCGGTAAACAACGCCGCGGTCTGCATAGCTGGCTTCACGAGCAGCGTCGGCGGCATCACCCTCCCACGCCGTTCCACCGGGTGCAGACATCGCCTGGACGTAGGTATCGGCGCCCGTCTCGATCCGGTTCGCGGCTGCGCAGTAAGCCGCTGCCGACGAAGACAGCACATCGATTTCCTCAATCCAACCTTCGATGTCCGTCCGCGTTGGGAGGCCACCACTGGAATCAGACGCAGCGTAAGGCTTGGCCGCCGGGGCTCTGCGAAGATCGGCTGCCAACGTGCTCACACGGAGGCATCTCTGACGCGGGAAGCCGAATCGTCATCGCCGCTCAGGTAGCCCATCGCCGCGAGTTGCAGTGACAAAGCACGACTTGAATAGCGGCTCGCGCATGCCGCACCAAATGAGTTGATAGCTGCGGACACACGGGCAGCGCCGAGACTCGATGACTTTCCACCGATCGGATGCGCACTACCTACAGCAGCGGACTCATCGGCGCGCCGCGTGACGGTCCCCGAAGCAGCGATCAGCCCGTAGGGATCGACAGTGAGCCGGTCAGACACTCTTACCCCCGTGCGATGAACGTCCTCACCATCTTATCGACGCAATCACGTGCTGAGATGCACATTTTTCGGCGCCAGCCGGCTCCAACCGATCGAGCGGCCCCCGTGCCACGGATCGGAGTCGGACGACCGGCATCAAGCGAGCCTGCCCTGCGAGGATCTTGGTGTTGTCAGTGCCGGCTGATAAGACTTCGTCGTCCGCATTCGAATGGAGGAAATGGTGGCGCACAGTCCCGAAGTGAAGGTTGTCGGTGACCGCTTGGTCTTGGGCCCAGTCTCGGTGGGGCTTCCAGAGGACTCTACGTATTCCGGAAACCGGATTGCACCCGCTTCCACCCAGTCTCGGCCAGTTTCCCTTGCGCCGGGTGGCGGACTATCCCGACAGCGCGCCGTCCGAGTGGCTGGCACATGGCGGTGTCATGCTGCCCGTGTACCAGGAGCACCGCGGAATAGTTTGCAGGATTGATGTTGGCGATACGGACTACCCGCTCCGTCGGAACAGCTCTGCCGGGCGCCCTCTACCTCGGACCGTCGTGGAGCCCGTCGCCGCGAGATGCGGTTCCATCGTTCGCCGAAACGTGTCGCGCTGAACGGCCTTTCCGGCGATGGCCTCGTGCACCAGCCGGAGGTCGCGGAGCGTGAATTCGTCACCAAGAAGGCCGGCCGAATCCGGCTTGTCGAGGTAATCGGCGCGGACGTGATCGACCGCCCGCTTGCTGATGCCTTCATGACCCCAAGGCAAGCGCCCGGGACTGTCAACCGGGACGAGCCTGGTCGCATCGGCTAGCCGCGCCTTCAGTTGTTCCAGACGCACCACGAGACGCTGCATCTGGTCCCGGTAATCGGCGAACGGGCGCCCATGACCGGGACCGTCCTCAATATCATACTTAGAGAACGCAATTGAGGGCCCGGCGGGGTTCACCACGATTCCGCTGTACCCGTCCGTGCGAACCATCTCCAGCACCTCGAGCGTGCTGCGCGCGAAGACAGCATCCGATGGGTTGAAAGCGATGACCTCCGGGCGCTGGTTAAACCGACTAGGGCGAATGAGCCGTCGGCCAAGACAGTCGAGCGAACCCTGACCTTTCCCGGGACGGTTCTCATCCGTGGTCAGCAGCAGCGGGCCCTCCGCCAGCAGCACTTTCAGGACATCCCGCCTTACGAACTGATACAGGTACGCCGAGATCGAGCCGACGTTCATCGCCGTCCGACGCAGGCGATATTGCAATCCGTCACAGCCGACGGGTCGTCTCAAGTAGTAGAAGGGGTAGCACCACCGTCAATCGCAGCGGAGTGCTGGCGCAGCCGCGCGGCGACCTGCCCGAGCCACACCTTGTAGGTGATTTCAGGTAGGGGGTAGTAATTGGCACCCATCGTGCGCGTCACAAGTCGTTCGGCATCGGGTTCGGTGCACTCGCCAGCCAGGTCATCGATTTCCTGGGACAACGTGCGAAGCAACTCCGTAGAGGGTTGTTCGTCCTCAACGTAACTGTCGACAACCCCTTGCCAGTCAGCGGCCTCCAGAACCCAGTCCTCGTGGAAGTATGCCCCGAAAAAATGGCGTAAGGGACCTGATACCGAGTGCGCGCTCACGGATTGACCATTCCTGTTAGTACGTACCATCCGCCGGATCCATCGGATTTGAGGATCATCTGACGCTTGACCCCGGTACCGGGGCGTCGGATCCTCGCGCCAAAACCGATCCGCCTTCAAACGGTGCAACCAACTCGAGTTTTCCCTTCGCTCCGTTGGCAATCCAATCATCGAACACGTTCTTGTTGTGGTTGAGTGCGGTTCCAAGTGCAGCAGCGGCCTCATCGACCGACCCGAACGTCGATACTTGTCCGAGTCGAGGGTATTCATCCAGTCGTGCGGAGAGGTCATCGAAGGTCCGCCGACGTGACGCTCGATGAGATGTCCACCGTTGGTTTCACTGGTCTGTAAGAGCGAACTAGCATCCTCGAAGCCGAAAGAGCCCGTAGCACCTGCGTCGACACCGTCGCCACCGCGCGAGCTAGGTCCCTCTGGCGTCTGGTCAACGTGTGGAGTCGAAGGCGCATCGGGAACGTGATGTGCTCCCGAACCAGCTGCATCGAGACCGTCGTCTAGGTGGCGGGTGGCGTTGAAGCCATCAACAGCGTGTTCGATACCCTCGGTTACGAACTTGCCGCCAGGGATGGGTGCCGCCCCGGCGACGTCGAGCACCGCTCCAAGGCGATCCTCGGCGGAGTGTTCGCTCCAGTTGGTGAACACGTCGATGTTGTGGGCAACGTCGGGGATGAGTCCGAGACTGCCTTCGCTCAAGGCGCGGCTACCTTCGGCGAATGCCGACGGTTCTTGCGGAAAGGCCTGAACATCAGCGTTCTCGGGCAGGTCAGGAATCGGCACTGCCCCGCGAACGACCTCACCTGCCGCTGCATTGAGATCCTTCAGAATCTCGGTCTGACTGGTCACGTCAATGCGCGCATCGATCAAAGCCTGACCCAGAGCTTCGAGCCGGTCGCGGCTAGGACCAGCTCCGGGCCCCGCGGCCGCGGCCTAGGCTAGAGCGTCATCGAGTGCGTCTTGAGCGGACGCGACGTTCTGGTGCGCGGCATCCACCCTGACCTGCTGCTGGCCGACTACCGACGGATCGGCACCGACGATGAAAGCTTCCAACGGATGCTGGGTGTAGCGCCGGTCCCCGCCCTTGCCGCAAACGCCAGCAGTACGAGAATTCCCCGTCGACACGGCCCGTCGCCACGCCGGACATGTCGCCCCCGTGCCCTATGTTGGTGCCTCCGGACGAACTCAATTAGATAGAGGGACGGGTGAACGAGAACGCGGCGTTGTCAGCTTCCAACCTCCTCGAGCTCAACCGCGACCTGCAAGGCTCGCGCGCCATCCGCCTGCTCGCCGCCACCAACCTCAGCCTCTACGCGATGCTCATGGAGCGTCACCTCTCCGACGGCGCCGTCCCCGAGACCGAGCTCGTCGTCCGCCTCGAGCGCGACCTGCAAGACCTCGACGACGCCCAGTCCGGCCTCGCCATGATCAAGTCCTGGGCCGCCCAAGGCTGGCTCCACCGCATCGTCGACGAACGTCACGACCAGAACGTCTGCTACCTCACCCAGGACACCCGCCGCGCACTCGACTTCCTCCGTGGCATGCGCCGCCAGGACACCATCGCCACCGGCGGCTCCATCACCGGCATCGCCTCCCGCCTCAAGCAGGTCGCACTAAGAGTCGACAACGATCCCGCCCGCGTCCGCAAGCACATCGAAGCCGAAATCGCCGCCCTCCATGAGGAACTCGACCAACTCGACGCCGGCCAACGCCCCCAACCCGACGTCACCGACTGCTACGACGAGGCCCGCGCCATCGCCCTGCAGATGGAACGCCTCATCACCGACATCGGCCAATACGGCACCATGATCGAGCAGGCCACCGCCGCCCTCGACGAACCCATCGACTCCAATACGCAATACCGCGACCGCCAGCGCCAGATGTACACCGACTATCAGACCGCCTGGGACTCCCAAGGCCGCGACTCCCATCGCGCCTTCCTGCGCATGATCAACGACCCCGACCAGCGCGCCGAATTCGAGACCGACGTCGCGGCCGTCGCCGAAGCCCTGCCCGCCCTCGACCCCGCCCTGCGCAAGGTCATGGCTGGCTTCTTCGAACTCGTCGGCCACCAGATCGACGAAGTCGAACGCATCCAGCAGCGCTGCGCCCAACGCGTCAAACGCTTCACCGCCTTCGGCACGATGGAGCAGAGCCGCGGCGTCGCCCGCCAACTCAACGAGGCCATCGGCGCCGCCCGCGCCCTACTCAAGTCGAGCTTCACCGACTCCCGCCTCGACATCGACGTCCCCCTGACCCGCCATGCCATCAGTTCCGTTGGGGCCCTTAGCTTCAAGATCGGCGACCTGTCCAACCCGAAACCGGCCGAACACGCCGCGAGCGATGTCGACCTCACCAGCTTTGCCGCTCTCACCACCCAGGTCGACGCCCCCGCCATGTCCGACATGCTCAACCGCGCCCTACGCGACGGACCCGTCGACCTCCCCGACGCCGTCGCCATGCTCGACACTGCCTACCTCGGCCACGTCATCGTGCTGTGGTCCTGGGCCCTGACCCAGCCCAACCCACAAGAGACCGAATCCACCACCGTCCGCTTCCGCTCCCTCGACGGCCGCGACCGCGAAATCGCCGTTCCCCGTTTGACCTTCACCGAACCCATCACCACCCTCGCGGGAGCCGCTTCATGACCACCACCGAGGCAGAACGCATGCGTCCGAAACCCCGCGGCGGCGGTGTAACAGGGGGATCGTTAGCCGCATGCGGTCAACCATGATTGTCGACGCGTTCTGGGAAGAAGTCTGGAACGCACACGACCCCGATGCCGTCGACAAGTTCGTGTCCGGCGACGTCGTCATCGAGGCGGGCGGCCAGGAGATCACTGGCAAGGAAAAACATCAAGAACTGGGTCAAGCAGTTCCTCGACCACGTCGACGACCTGCACGTCGACACCATCGAGACCTTTCAGGATGAGGGCGGGACCCGCGTCACCTCGCGATGGGTCCTGACCGGTGCCAACAACGGCATCCTCGGCACCGAACCCAACGGCAAGCCCATCGCGCTCACCGGTAGCGCCGTGTGGACGGTAGAAGACGAAAGGCTCACGCGCGGCTGGGTCGAGCAGGCCTCGTTCGAGCTTTATCACTACCTCCTCGCGAAGTAGCGGCCCGCGTCATGACCCGCGATCGATCGAGTCGAAAACAGTCAGCGACTGCTCGAACGGTTCGGACGTGACTCCCAGATAGTTACCGAAGGGATGATCGAGCCAGAACACGACGAACAGCAACAGGCCCAGTAGCACGGCGACCGCTCCCAGCAGCCCGACATGCGCCCGCACGCTGCCCAGTCGCATGAAGCCGCCGAGCCCCAGCAGCACGACACCGCCGAAGAGCAGCCCGGTCCACAGCAACCCCGGAATCCGCGGTTTGGCGTCCAGAATTCGCTGATTCCGCTGCGAGGCCAACGTGCCCAACTGATCTAAGAACTTCTGGCTGATCGGGCTCGTCGCGACACTGGACTTCTCGCTGCCGAGCAGCCGGTACATGTCGTTAAGTGCGTCTCGCGCGCCTTCGCTGCCGGTGCGGGCGTCTATCGCGCTCTGCCATTCCGGGCCTGCGACCGAGTCGGTGTATTTGCGCAGCAGCACCCGCATCTCGGACTGTTCCGGGACCGGCATGCCGACGGTCTGCCGGTACATCGTGGTCAACGTCGACGCCTCGTTGGACACATTGGCCGACGCGGACGAGAACTGCTCCCACGCGACCACGATGACGAATCCCAGCAGCGCGCCATACACCAGCCCGACACAGGTCAGAAACGGCGACAACGCCCCGTTGTGCCCCTCGGCCACCGGGTCTGGGAGCGTGCGATACGCCAGCCATATGCCGCCGGCCGCGATGGCCACCGCCGCGATAAGCGAGAGGGCCAAGAGCACCCAGAGACCCGCTATCCCGAAATCGCCCACGGGTTCCCTCCACTCATCGACGACCTGAAGCTGGATACCCCCAGTAGACGCACCGTAGTCGCCCTGAGGCTGCCGAATTGGCCGTCTGCCGACGTGGCCAGTGGTAGGGAAGATGAGTGAATGTTGCGAGTTGGAGCGTGGGCCTTGCGCTCATCGTGCTGACCATCGCCATCCACACCACCGCTGTCGTGGTGATGGCCTTCGGCCTGGAAACCAGGGTTCGGCCCCGCGGTGACAAACACAACCCTGACCGGCTGCGGGCGGTGTCGACCACGATCGGCCACATCAGTGCCGTCGCGCTGATCTTGGCAGCGCTGCATGCGCTGGAAGGCCTCCTGTGGGCGTTGGCATATTGGAGCCTCGGCGCGCTCGACTCGCCGGCCGACGCGTCCGTCTACGCCTTGGCGACCTTGACGACGTTCGAGGTACCGGGACTAACGGCGCCCGCCCGCTTTCAGATGTTGAGTGCACTCCAAGCGGTGAACGGTGTGCTGCTGTTCGGCATCAGCACGGCGTTTCTGTTCGCGGTGATACAGGTCCAATGGCGACTGCTCTTTCACCGGCGCCAAACGCTGGACGACCGCACCCAAACTCTTTGAGCAAGCGTCGGCTGCCGTCACCGTGCTGCCTTCGCGTAGATCACCCGCGTTCTGAAGACAATGTCCTGCAACGATCTTCGCCGACGATCAACCACGAGCCAGAGCAGGCCCATGGTCACCGCACCCGCGGTCGATCCGGAGACCGTCCAGCATCCCGTCAGATACAACACCGCAGCGGCAAACGTCATCACCGTCGAGAACAGGGCGTTGAGCGACGGCCTGCTGAATGCCGTCGGCGAATAGACCAGCCTCGCCACCACCAGGCCTCCATACAGCACGCCCATGATCAGCAGCACCACCACCAGGTAAATGACCGCCGCCAATCCCCACCGGGTGTTTCAGGGGTCGGCGTCGGCGGCCATCACGGATGGTAGTTCTCGCGATGCACAAATCTGGCGCAACGGCACTTGCCGCGCCGTAAGCCGGCCCCTTTCGCCACACCGACCCATGCGCCTCAGTTGTCACAGCGGCACCATCTGTTGCCGGCTCGGCGCAATGCGTTGGGAGCGTGGACATTCCGCTGACGTCGGCAAACCGGCACGTCAGGAATTCTGCGCCGACACGACCCGTGTCGCGCTCGAGATGTCGGGACCGTGCCCTATGTTGAAGCGTCCGACAAACTACGGATTGAGGAACGCAGGTGCACGACGACAAGGCGGGGCTATCGCCGGCAGGAGCGACACGTTGACCACCATCGACGACGCCGACTTCGCCGCACTGTCCGAGCTCCCTCAGGTCGACCAACAGACCGCCCGCCCCGTCGGCGCCCGCCGCCCCCGCTTCGACGGCGACGTCTCCGAACTCCCCGACCGCGCCTGCTGGGCACTGCAGCACCTCCTCACCCGCCGCTACATCAGCGCCGAGGCCGACGCCGACGTCTACAGCTGGGTCGTCGAATACCGCAAGGAACTCGCCGTCCGGCTCTCCGAACTCGACCTGATCCTGCGCATCGTCGACGGCAGCGACATCGCGTTCATCGAACAGGCCCGCTACGAATCCGCCAGGGGCATCAAGGTTCTACGCCGCGAACCGCTCGGCACCTACGACTCCATCCTCGCATTGCACCTCGCCCAGATGATGCGCGCCGCCGCCGGTCAGAGCGTCCTCATCAGCCGCGAGGAGATGCACGGCCTGTTCTCCGGCGTCCTCAACGACACCGACCGCGACGCCGTCACCTTCGCCGGCCGCATCGACGCCGCCATCGCCCGGCTCACCGGCCTGGAGATCCTGCGCAAGAGCCGCGACGACGAGGACAGCTACACCATCTCCCCCGTCATCACCGCCATCATGACCGCCTCGGTCATCACCGAACTACAGCAGCAATTCGAACAGCTACTCAACGGCGACGCACCCGCCGACGATGAGGCACCTGACGAGGACGGGTAGCCCGATAGACCTACTTGTCGGCCTCACTCAGCCGGCAGTCGGACTTGGCTGTGAGTGTCGACGCCTTCTGGGTGCCCAACCGGAACTCGACCCCGTCGGGCCCGGCGATGTAGACGTCGTGGTCGCCGGGATTGTCCTTGAACGTCCCGAACTCCGACGCTCCCACTTGCGCGGCACCGTCTTTCACGATCTGTAGCGCCTGCGGCCACACGGCATCCGAAATCGGGCCACTGAAGACGGCCATGACGTACGCCTGCTTGGCGCTCGTCGAGGCATATTCGCCACCGCAGCCCACCCACGTGTTCTGTTCGATGTTGAAGGTCGTGCCCGGCGTCAGCGCAGCGATGTCGGTGGCCATGTTCTGAACCGCCGCTTGATATTCCGTCTGCGCGGCTTCCAGGGAAGGTTTGGACTGCAGCTCCTGTTCGAGCTGCGCCGATTCGGTTTCGGACACGCTGGTGGACTCTCCTCCCGTACTCGTCGATGCGTCGCACCCGGCGGCACCGGCCACGCAGACCAGGCCGAAGGCCAAGCCCACGAACATCTTTCGCAGTGTCATCGAAAGGGAACCCCCGGGATCAATGGTGGTGTCGGCGGCGCCACGGGCGGCGGTGGCGGTGGCGCAAGGACCTGGTTGTCCGGCAACCCGGCCACCACCGCGGCCAAGTTGTAGCCGGACATGCGCAACTGGTTGTCGCTTCCCAGCCGGGCGTAATCGGAGTGCGACTGAACGCCCTCCCGGACGACTCCGCCCGGATCGGGCCCGGCCGCCGCCGACAGTTCGGGGAACATCCCGTCGTACGGGTTGACCCCCCACCCGTGCAGCGGTGCCAGCTCCGCCACGACGCCTGAGATCGGATCATCCATCCCGCGCATCACATAAGCATGCCCTGCGCCGAGCCCCAACTGATCGGAACTCGTCAGCTCCAACCCCGGTGAACCGTAAAACACGACGTCGTTGACGGGATGCAGCCCTTGGGCATTGAGCTCCTGCAGGGCCAACGATGACGTCAACGAGCCGTAGGAATGCCCGAGCAACGTGAGGTGACCGTCGGGGTTGTTGGCGCGGACCTGTTCGAGATACGACGACAGACTGTCCGCCCCCAGCCGGGCCTGCCCGTCCCCCATGGTGGCCAAGGCATCCGCCGGGCTCAGCGTGTTGATCGGGTTGGGCGGCGGGTCGTAGCCCATCCAGGCGATCGTCGCCGCCGAACCGGGCAGGCCGGCGTTCCTCAACTGGCGCTCCGCTTCGAGTCGGAGGTTGGACGCCTCGGTGACCATGCCGGGCAACGTATCCTTGGTGGTCGACCCGATGCCGGGAACCGTCACCGAGACGTTTTGCGCCGTATCGGGGTTGCCCACCGCGACCGCGGCCAGCACCGGCTTTCCGGTGCCGGTGCGCGGATCGAAGACGGTCAGGTACGTCTCGGGCGCCTTCCCCAGGGCGTCATGAACCGCGTTCAATTGACTCAAATACCCTTTGGCACCGTCCAATTCGCCCGTGAGATCGTTGAACCGATCCATCGTCTCCGCGCTGTGGTCGCCCGTCGTGTACGCCTCCCGCGCCAGCTCGTCGATCTGACGCTGCACCTGGTCCACTCGCGCCTGCGTGCTTTCGCGCTCGCGCTCCAACGCCGCTTCGTTGGCGTCACTGGCGACCTGAGTCGGTGTCAATCCCTCCGCACCGACCGGCGGACCTTCCTGCGGAATGGGCGTCTTGCCGGTCGCCATGTTGATGGCGTTGGCCAACTCGTCGTCGATGCCCGCCGCCTCGGCCAGCAGCGCGGTGAGTTGCGGTTGCAGCTCCGCTTCGGCCTGGGCCACATCTGCCTCGGTCAGGGTCGAACCTGCCGCGGGGACAAAGGAATTGGAGGCCGCGTCGAGTTCCATCCCGAGCTGATGGGCACGGTTGCGCAGATGGGCCAGCTTGCCCTTGAGTGCGTCGATGTCGCCGGCCGCCCGGTCGGCCGCCCTGGCCACCGCAAGCGCTTCTGCGCCGTGGGCGTCGAGGTCCTTGCGCGTCTGGTCGATGGAGTCCTTCGCGGCTCGAGACGCGTCGCCTCCCCACCTCTCGAAGGCCGGGAGTTGCGCGATGCCGTTGGCCGCTTCCTGCGCCGCTTCGGCGCGACTGCGGGTGGCGTGAAACACCTCGCGGACATCGCCCGCATCCCAGCGATCGATATCGGCGACGGAGACGGTCACGGCGGCGCGCTACAGCCCGAGGTCGACGTCACTTACGGGCTGCTCGGCGCGATGGATAGCGGCCGCCCCGTCGTCGTCCGCCCGCATGTACGCCGCGGCACCGGTACGCAGCACGTCCGAGTGGTCGACCATGCGGCCGAATATCGCCGACGTGTCCGCTTGCCACTTCCCCACGGCGTCGGTCAGCGCCGCCGCCGACCCCATCGGCAAACCGGGCTGCGCCGCGTCCATCCGACTGTCCGCCTCGAAGTGGCGGGCGTGCACGTTGTCGGCGTGCACGTCGACCGTGGCAGCCGACATATGCAGGTCCTCGGGAGTCACCCTGACTTCGTCAGGCACCGCCCCTCCTCTCGTGCTGAGCAAATGGCAATCAGATCCAGGATACGGTTCGTCGCCCGCACCGAAGTACGCCAATTAACCCCTCGCTGGGCTGTGGTTCGCCAAACCCAGCAGCCACATGAATCTCGTTTGCCACAAGGACACCGAGCCGGCGCAAGACCTTGTGCGAGCGAGGATTCGGCCGACCTCGGCAAACGGATCCGCGCCCAATTTCCCCGCCGACACGACCCCTTCCCGCGCCGGAGTTGTCGTCCCGGTCGCCTATGTTGGGCGTCCGGACCCACGACCCCAGAGGACGACGTTGACGACTGAGCAGTTCCACCTGTCCCGGCTGCAGGTCATCAACTGGGGCGTGTTCGACGGCTACCACTCCATCCCGTTCAGCCGCGGCGGCGCGCTGATCGCCGGCGCGTCCGGCAGCGGCAAGTCCTCCCTACTCGACGCGATATCGCTGGGCTTCCTGCCGTTCAACCGCCGCAACTTCAACGCCTCCGGCGACAACACCGCCGCCGGATCCAGCGCCGGCCGCCGCACCGTCGACAAATACGTCCGCGGCGCTTGGGGCCAGCGCAGCGACGGCGGCTCCAGCCGCGTCATGTACCTCCGTGGCGACGGCACCGCCTGGTCGGCCGTCGCCGTCACCTACGCCAGCGACTCCGGGCGCACCGTCACCGGCCTGGTCCTCAAATGGCTGACGGGCGAATCGCGCAACGACTCGTCCAGCCGCTTCGTCCTCGGCGACGGCGACCTCGACATCGAGGACGTCTGCAACCGCTGGGCCGCGGGCCACTTCGACGCGAAAGTCTTCACGGCGGACTGGCGCTTCTCCACCAAGGTCGAATCGCAGTACCTCGCACAGCTCTACGCCACCATCGGCATCCGCGCCTCCGACGCCGCCCAGCAGCTGCTCGGCAAGGCCAAGTCGCTGAAAAGCGTTGGCGGACTGGAGCAGTTCGTCCGCGAGTTCATGCTCGACGAACCCGACAGCCTGGCCCGGCTGCCCGAAGCGCTCAAGCAGATCGACCCTCTCGTGGAGGCCCGCGAATTGCTGGCCGTCGCGCAGAAGAAGCGCAAGATCCTCGGCGACATCGAGAACATCCACCACCGCTACACCTCTGAGTCCTCCGACCTCGGCATCATCGACCTCGTCGACGCCCCGATGGTGCGGGCGTTCACCGACCACGTCCGCCTCGCCCAGTGCCCCGAGCAGATCGCCACGCTCGACAGCACCATCGACCAGCTCGAGAACGAGTACGAGGACGTCACCCGCAGCCTGAATCTGGCCAAGGCGGAAGCGGATTCGCTCAACGCTCAGATCAGCGGGTCCAGCGCCAACCTCGCGCCGCTACAGTCCCAGGTGACCGCCGCCGAGGCGGAAGCCGAGCAGATCGAGCGCCGCCGCGCCGCTTACGACGACATGCTCACCGCTCAGGACATCGAGCACCCGGACACTGCCGACGAGTTCTGGAACCTGCGCGAGGACCTGCTCTCCCAAGCCACCGAACTGCTCGCCAAAGTCGAACGCAACCGTGAGGCGTCCACCGACGCCGAATACGCCCAGAAGTCCGCCCGCATCGCCCGCGACGACGCCGCCAAGGAACTCAAACGCGTCGAGCATGTCGGTTCCGCGCTGCCGGAGTTCGCCATCGCGATGCGCGACCACATCTGCGCGGCCATCAAGGCCGACTCCACCGAGCTGCCGTACATCGCCGAACTGCTCGACCTCAAGCCGGACCAGACCCGCTGGCGCACCGCCGTCGAAAAGGTCCTGAGGAGTGCCGGGCTGCGGCTGCTGGTTCCCGATCAGCACTGGGAGAAGGTGCTGCGGTTCGTCAACGACACCGATATGCGTGGCCGCCTGCAGCTGCACCACGTCCGGGCGAAGTTCCTGGGCGCCGAATCCGTCGATCCTGATCCGAACACGTTGGCGGGCAAGCTGTTTGCCGTCAACCCCTCGCATCCGTGCGCGGCCGAAGCCCTCGACGTCATC
Organism: Mycobacterium gallinarum; assembly: GCF_010726765.1. Taxonomy (NCBI): domain Bacteria; kingdom Bacillati; phylum Actinomycetota; class Actinomycetes; order Mycobacteriales; family Mycobacteriaceae; genus Mycobacterium; species Mycobacterium gallinarum. The sequence continues at coordinate 5,359,882 of NZ_AP022601.1, read as the reverse complement.
GCCAACGCCGGTGACCACATCTGCGTAGACACCCCCGACGTGTTTGCCCGCTTCCGCCGCGCGGTCACCGACACCGGGCTCTACAAGGACTCCGACCGACTCGCCGTCAAGGACGACCGCAGTCCGATCAGGCAGTCCGAGTACCTGTACCAGGGTGACGTCACCGCCAAGATCAACGCGCTGACACTGGAACTCGCCACCGCCGAGGACGCGTACCAGAAAGCCCGCCGCGTCGCCGACGACATCGCCGCCCAGCGCCAGCAGTGGCGCGACCGCGCGACGGCATGCAAGGCGATCTGCGAGCAGTACCCCCAGTGGAGTCAGATCGACACCGAGACTGCCGACGGGCACGCCGAGCGGCTGCGCGAACAGTACGAGCTGCTGCTCGCCGAGAATCCCGACCTCGACGCGCTCAACGCCCGCGCGGACGAATGTTGGTCGCAGATCCAAAAATTCATGACGCGCCGCGGAGCGATCCAGACCCGCCGCGACGGACTCGACGAACGCCGCACCCGGCTGATGGAGCTGGCCGAGCGGCTGTCGCCGACGTTCGTGTCCGAGCCGTTGACCGAGCTGCTGCACCGCTACGCCGCGCAGCTGCCGGTGAGCCTCGAGTTGCTCGACCCGGAACCGCACCGCGACGCGCTGTTCGCGTCGATCAAGAAGGATCGCGAGCAGCTGCGCGAGAGCCGACGCCGCTCCTACGACGAGCTGGCCCGCATCCTCAACACGTTCGACACGTCGTTCCCCGACGCGATCCCGAACGACAGCGAGGACTTCGACGAGCGGGTGCACGACTACGTCGCGCTGTGCAAGCACATCGACGAGCGTGAACTGCCCGAGGCCTACGAGCGGATGATGCGTCTGGTCACCGAGCAGGCGCCGGATGCGATCCTCACGCTGCATCGCGTCGCCGAGCAGGAGACGCGGCGCATCGCCGAGCAGATCGAGCGTGTCAACACCGGACTGGGTGCGGTGGAGTTCAACCGCGGCACCCGGCTCACGCTGCGCGCCACCCCGCGGCAGCTGCCAGCGGTCGCCGAGCTGACCGAGATCGTGCGTTCCATCTCGCGGCGCATCGCCGAGGTGGGGCTGGGCGACAAGCAGGCGATCCTGGACCAGTACGCCGACATTCTGCGGCTGCGCAACCGGCTGGCATCCACCGCGCCGGAGGACAAGGCGTGGACCCGCGACGCGCTGGATGTGCGCAACCGGTTCACGTTCGACTGCGCGGAGTGGGCGGGCGACGAGTTGATCCGCACGCACAGCAACGCGGGCGACAACTCTGGCGGCGAGCAGGAGAAGCTGATGGCGTTCTGTCTCGCCGGCGCGCTGAGCTTCAACCTGGCCAGCCCCGCGCAGGACTCATATTCGGCTGCCGCCGAGGGGCACGACAACACACCGGTGTTCGCGCAGCTGATGCTCGACGAGGCGTTCTCCAAGTCCGATCCGCAGTTCGCGCAGCAAGCGCTGTCGGCGTTTCGCAAGTTCGGCTTCCAGCTGGTGATCGTGGCGACGGTGCAGAACGCCACGACGATCCAGCCCTACATCGACAGCGTGGTGATGGTGTCCAAGACCGAGGCCACCGGTCGCAATGTCCGCCCCGTCGCGACCGTCGCCACGCGGACAATTTCGGAGTTCACGTCGCTGCGAAAAGAGATGCGGGCGAGCGCGGCGAAGGTGCCTGCTGGCGTCTGAAGTTGGACGTGGTCTTTCGCACGCCGAATCGCCGGTCAGACCTCGACAACCTCGACGAGGTTGTCGAGGCCGACGAAGTCTGCGACGTTGCGGGTGTAGAGCCGCGCCGAAAGGGCGTGTGCAGTAGCCGCGATCAATAAGTCCATGGATCGAGCTCGGGGCCGACGTCCAGCCTCGACAACCGCCGCAGCCAGATGTCCGTAGCTCGAAGCCACGGCGTCGTCCACCGGAACGGCATCGAACGTCCGTTGAAGCAGCAGCAGCCGACGAAGTCGTTCCGCGCGGACATTACGGCCCTTCGCGACGAGCACGCCGAAATGTAGTTCAGCCAACGTGATAGCACTGACGGCTAGCTCGCCTTCAAGCGGAAGAACATCGGAAGCGATGACGACGCTGGTGTCGAGAATCGCTCTCACGCGTTCGCCCACGGATCCCGAATGTCGTCGGCCAGTTCCTCGCGGTCGGCGGCCCAGGCCGGGTCTTCGGGTCCGGTGAATAGCTCCGCCACGTCGTCCCATCGGCGCCAGGTGCGGGGCGCGGCGGGTACGAGCCGGGCGCCAGGCCTGCCGGCGACGGTGATGACGATCTCCTCACCCTCCTCCACCCGACGCACGAGTTCGGACGCATTCTGGCGCAATTCGCGCAGACCAACAGCCTCCATAGTCGGATGGTAGCACATGTGCTACCGCTTGCTGCTCGCCCGCTGAGCAAGGTTGCAACATGGCGCAGGTGTCAGCCCGGTAGTTGGTGGAGCCAGTCCGAGTTGCCATCAACAGGTCCACCATTGATCACGATGGTCGGAACGCCGGGCTCGGGGAACTGGCGCAGGAGTGCGAGGTTGTTGGCAGTGATGGCGTGGGCGTCAAAACCGATCGGCAGCCCGAGCCTGATCAGGTCTTGAGCCGGCGGTGGTGCGCCGACGCGGTTGGCCAGGCCGGCGAGTTGATTGTTGTCGAGATCCGTGGGCCCTCCCTCCTGCGGCTGTTGCTCGGCCGAAAAGATCTGCTGGACGTAGCGCCACGTGATCTCGCTCGATCGCGATTGGTCAGCCACCACGAAGGTCGCATAGGTCGCGCGAATGTCGTAAGTCTTGCTGGCCGAGTACTTGTCGAGGAAGTCCACGAATCGAAGGTTGACGCGAAGCCTGCCGTCCTCGAGGCGTTGACCGATTTCCTCGCCCTGCTCTTGGACCATCTTCCCGCTGAAGGGGCACATCGGATCCACGTACAGATCGACCACCCCGAGTGCATGCGGGTCGCCGAGGGCGATGACATCTCCCGCCGGCGCCGCCACGGCCGCCTGCGCAACTCCTGCCGTCGGTCCGCACATCAGCAGTGCCACGCCCAGCACCGCCCCGAGGGCACGCATCGCCAGCTTCATCCGTCTTCTGTCCATGGGTTCCATCATGAGCCGCTCTCAACTTGTCTTCACCACCGCACTGGGCCGGCGCACCGTCTTCTGGCAAGGTCCGCGCACCCCGCAAACAGGCGCGCCCGAACGTGCGTACGAGCCAGAACCGTGCCTGCGGGGCAACGCCGTCTCCGCCGAGTCCGGTCGACTATCGAGTTGCCAGGCTCAGAGCGACGCTGTCGCTGATGATGGGGCGAGCCGTAGTACTTGAGCGACACAGTCGCTGTGAGCTTGGCAACTCGGATAGTGGCTCCAGTCCGCGTCGCCTGGTCCAGCGTCCAACGGTCCTTGCTGCGACCCCCGCTGGTTTTCCACGGGTCCGTCCTGGGCATCCCGGCAGGCATGAACAAGTTGACCCGGCTTCGGCACGCAGAACAGCGGATCGTCAAGGTCCAGCGGCGCGTCTGGCTCGCCCAGGTCTTGGCGTGGCCGACGGTGATCGCGGCCGGGGCGACGTCGGCGGGCGTACTGGTGTGGTTTCTCCGACGACGCTCGACAGGCAATCGCCACGAGATGCCCGACCTGCCGGGCGCCCATGAGGACGGCACCGTGCACGTCGAACCTGATGGTCATCTCACTCACACTTCTGACACGAGCGACGCGCGGGACACCGTCTAGGCTCACGCCACCCGCCCGATATCGACGCCGAAAATCGGCGCCGTTACCGCGTTTGGGCAGCGCGTGGCGGGTGAACACCCGATGTGCGTGATCAGCCAAAGAAAGGAAACATCATGGCACTCGACGATGACGACATGACGACAGCAGGCGGCGGCGGCGGAGAAGGTACCGCCGACGGCGGCTCCAACCCCGAAGGCCACGACGGCGGCGCCGACGGAACCGCGGACGAGGACAAGAGCGGCGAGGGAACGGCCGACGGCGGCTCGAACCCCGAGGGTCACGACGGCGGTGCCGACGGAACCGCCTGAGGTCAGCATGCTGAGCCGGTGCGTGGCAACTGATACCGATGTTTTCGCCACCGAATACTGGGGCCGCAAACCCCTGCTCAGTCGCAGCACCGCGCTACCCCGCGACTTCAGCGATCTCCTCTCACCCACCGCGGTTGACGAGCTGATCGCTGAGCGCGGGGTCCGCGCACCCTTCATCCGGATGGCCAAGACCGGCGACGTGCTGGCTCGTAGCTGCTACACCGGACCGGCCGGCTTCGGCGCCGAGATGCCCGACCAGGTCGACTCGGCCAAGGTGCTCGCCGAATTCGCCGCCGGTTCGACCATCGTCCTTCAGGGGTTGCACCGACTGTGGCCCCCGCTGATCGATTTCGTGCGCGGCCTCACCGACGACCTGGGTCATCCCGTGCAGGCCAACGCCTACATCACCCCGCCGAACGCACAGGGATTCGAGCCCCACTACGACGTCCATGACGTGTTCGTCCTCCAAGCCTCCGGCCAGAAGCGCTGGACCGTGCACGAACCCGTGCACCAGCACCCCCTGGACTCGCAACCGTGGACCGACCACCGCGACGCCGTCACCGCCCGCAGCCGCGAAACCCCGACCATCGACACCGTCCTGAATCCGGGTGACGCGCTCTACCTCCCTCGCGGTTGGGTGCACTCCGCCCGCTCCGAGGACACCACGTCCATCCACCTGACGATCGGCGTATCGGCGTTGACCTACTTCGACGTCGCCCGCGCGGTCGTCGACACGCTCGCCACCGACGAAGAGTTCCGAAAATCTCTACCCATGGGCATCGACGCCACCGATCGCAGCGAAATGGCCTCGACGACAAGCAAAGTGATGGCACAGCTCGCCGACGCCGTACGGGACCGGGCCGCCGACCTCAGCGACAAGACAGCCGCGAAGTTGTCGGATCGTCACGCGCAACGGACCCGGCCCGTCGCCGTACGGCCCCTGGCCACCCTGGACGCCATGGCCACCGCCGGCGCCAAGCGAGTCCACTGGCGCCACGGACTGATCGGCACGCTCGAGCACCTAGGCGATCAGGTGCGCCTACGACTGCCGGACCGGACCATCACATTTCCCGACTCGTGCGCCACGGCGCTCGAGGCGATGCAACACGGACTTGTCGCGGACGCGCAAACACTTCCGGGCCTTGACCACGCCGACTCGACGGTGCTCATTCGCCGACTGTTGCGCGAGGCCGTCGTGGTCGCGGTCGAGGACGGTACAACCTAAGGATGAGCCCAAAGCGCACGCCGTGCAGCGACCAATCGCTGGCGCGCAACGACCCCATCTACGGCACGGCCGGTGCCGGACGGGCCTGGGCGATGCTCGAACTGTCCGGCGGCTGGGGCCAATCGGCCTTCCTCGACTCCCCCTCCCTCATCGACCGCGAACTGGGGCGCAGCATCTGCCGCCGCATCGAAACCGAGGGCCTGCGGGTCACCGCGATACGCCGGCCGGGACGCCGAGACGCGACGCCGCGCTGGCGATGGTTCATCGCGCAATGCGACGAGGGCAGCGAGGCGCTCTACGGCGGAGAGGTCGACGACGCTCGCGGGTACCTGGACATCGCTCTGGACGGCTCCGACGGTGAACGGGTCGACGGTCCACTTGTCGCGGTCTGCGCGCACGGCAAACACGACCAGTGTTGCGCCGTGCGCGGACGCAGCGCGGCGTCGGCCATCGCGGCCGAATACCCCGAATTCACCTGGGAATGTTCACACTTGGGCGGCGACCGGTTCGCCGCCACCATGCTGATCCTGCCCGAGGGCCTGTGCTACGGGCGTGTCGACTCGACCGACTCCGCCGCTCTGGTGTCCAAATATCTCGACGGTCGGCTGGACCACAGATATCTGCGCGGACGCACATCCCTGCCCCACCCGGTGCAAGCCGCACAGTATTTCGCGCGCGAATCCCTGGGCGAGGACCGCATCGACGCTCTGTCACCGTTGAACGTCGAACACGCCGAGCACCAAATCCGCGTCGAGCTCCGCACGGACTCGGGCTCCGTGAATGTCGTTCTCGCGGAGAAGATGTCGGAGCCGCTGCTGTCCATGTGTCGCGCCTCGGTTCCGGGCTCGGTGCGCACGTTCGAACTAGTGTCAATGTCGACGCACTGAGGAGGCTGTTTGCATGGCAGACATCATCGATCTGATCTACGCCGACCACGACTGGTTTCGTCGTCAATTCTTCCTGTTGGACGACGCGAAGTCCGACGCCGAGCTCGCCGCGATCTGGGACGCCCTCGGCGCCCGCCTCGACGTCCACGCCGAAGTCGAGGAGGCCGTGTTCTACCCGGCGCTGCTCAAGCACGGCGGCAGCGAGGACCGCGGCAATCCCGAAGGCGACCCGGAAGACGAAACCGAGGACGCCATCACCGACCACAACTCGATCCGCGACGCGATTCGTCGCTCACGCCAACACAAGACGGGCACCAAGGAGTGGTTCGACGCCGTTTTCGAGGCCCGCAAGGAGAACGGCGAACACCTCGACGAGGAAGAGCGCGAGGCGATGCCGGACTTCATCAAGAGTGCCTCCCTTGAGCTCCGGCACGAATTGGCGATGCAGTGGCTGCGGCTCTATGCCGATCGCGAGACGACGATCAACGTCGACAACCGCGACAAGGACGCCGACGACTACATCGCCAAGCACTCCTGAACGATCAGCCGTCGCCGTCCATCGCGTTGCGCAGGAACGGCAGTATCCAGCCGGAAATCGGCCACACCGCCGCCAGCGCGAACGCGCACACCGCGCCGACCACCCCGGCGATCGCGCGGTGCTTGCGGCGACTCTCGTCGGCGAACGCACCGCTGCGCAGCAGCAGGAACGTGGTGGTGAGCCACCCCGCCAGATAGAGGGCACCGAGCGCATATTTCATATGTCTCCGTTGTACCCCTCCGCTGGGCAGGCGTCAGACCGCGTATCAGCGGAGGTAGGTCTGGCCATCCCGGGGATATCCGCCGCCATCCGTGGCGATGTGAACATGGTCGAAATGGTTGGCTGTGTCTGAGCCGGCGTCCGACATCGCTCTTTTCGAGCCGTTGGGCTGGTAGATGGTCTGCCTCCAGATGACGTGATTCACGCCGAAGCGCTCCGCGTTCTTCAGGACGTACGCGAGCACACTGTCCCCGAGCGCTGTCCCGGCAGCCGAGCGAGCGTTCGGGATCATCACGTCGATCGCCAATCCGTGCGGATGCCATTTCAAGGGATCCGACCGGACTCCGCCGATGTCGAGAATCTCGGGAAATTCTGCGCTGACCGAGCGTGCCGCCAAAATGGTTTTGACCTGGAGTCCGGTCTCCCGCGCAACGCTGGGGGGCAATGTGGGCGACACGGCCAAGCGGGCCGGTTCGGGACCGATCGGGCCCACCGCTACCAGCGCCGGTGTCGAAGCCGCGACCGCTGTGCAGCACGAGGCATCGTCACTGAGCTGCGGATAACTGTCTGCCCCGACACCCAACAATGCCGCGGCAGAGACGACGCCCGCAGCCACGGACGTCAGCGACCGTTGCCGCGTTTTGGCTAATGCGTGTCTTCCCATCGGGCGTGCACCCTACCCGACACGCCCGAGCGCGTTCAGCAACCACCTAGATGGCTTGTCGTTCCGATAACCGAGATGGGCCGCGACGCCCTCCTAGCCGTAAAATCACAGCTCACAAAGGCCAGACCAGTGAATTTCTCAGTACGCCCGACCACGTGGCGCAGGCCGTAAATAGTGGCCTGGGTTAAAGATCAGCTAATGGTGTGACATTCGTCAAATTCGTGCCTGAGCCACGAATCGGCAACATGCTCGACGCAGCGGAGCGATCGGGCGGGGCGGCGCACCGCGTGACCGACGGATCAGAACTCGGCCTCATCCTCTCGATGGAAGTGCCGCCACAACAGGGCCCCGCCGGACAACGCGATCAGCAGTCCGATCCCGCCGATCACGATGCCGACGAACAGCGAGATGAACATCGGATCGACCGATTCGCCTATCGTGCCGGCACCGAAGACGCCGCCGACGAGGAAACCCAGCATCGGTGCCAGTACGGCGACCGCCATCCCCAGCAGCGCCCGCCACATTCCAGGCGGCGTGGGTTCGAGAACGACGGGGCGGCCGACCTCGGGAGCGTCGACGTCGTCACCGCCCGGCGCGGTGATGCCAGGATCAGGTGCTGCGCTAGTCATCGGATCTCACCCTCCTGATGTGGGGGACGGCGTCACCACCGCCTGCGTCGTTCGTCGAATTGCCGCCCTCGAGGAACGGGCGGACGATATCCATCGGAATCGGGAAAACGACAGTCGAGTTCTGGTCGGCGCCGAGTTCCAGCAGGGTCTGCAGATAGCGCAGCTGCAGCGACGCCGGACTCTCACTGAGTGTTATTGCGGCATCGCGTAACTCCGCGGATGCCTGCAATTCGCCGTGCGCGCTGATCACCTTGGCGCGACGCTCGCGCTCGGCCTCGGCCTCGCGGGCCATCGCCCGCTGCATCATCTCGGGAATCTCGACGTCCTTGATCTCGACGACCTCGACCTTGACCCCCCAGGGTTCGGTCTGGCTCGCGATGGACGCGGCCAGGTCCTCGTTGAGATCGGCGCGGTGGGCCAGCAGCGTGTCGAGGTCGGCACGTCCGACCACCGACCGCAGCGTGGTCTGGGCGATCTGAGAGGTGGCGACCGCGAAGTTCTCCACCGCCATCACGGATTTCGTCGGATCGGTAACCCGGAAAAGGACGACGGCATTGACGCGCGCCGTGACGTTGTCGCGCGTGATGACCTCTTGGGGCGGGATGGTCAACGTCACCGTGCGCAGATCGACGCGCACGAGCTTGTCGACGCCGGGCAGAACGACGACGATTCCCGGTCCCAGCGGTCCACGTAACCGGCCGAGGCGGAAGCCCACACCGCGTTCGTACTCCTTGACGACGCGCAGTGACGCGATCACCACGGCGACGAGCAGCGCGACCAGGACAACGACGGCGACAGTCAACGGACCACTCATCAGCGTGTCTCCCGTCGGTCGGATGCATAGGAGGTACGACGACGGATTTCCGCCTCGGCCAACCGCTTTCGCTCCTCGATGTTCTCGTCGAGTGACTGGAACAGCACGCCCGGCGGCACGGCCGGGGTGCGGCGCAGGTGCGACCACAGCGGCAGCGAAAGAACGCCCACCGCGACGGCGCACCCCAGCAGCATCAGTGTCTCCGGCACGGTGGCGGCCACCAGCGCCATGGCCAGCGGCCAGATGACGGCGATACCGCTGACGGCGCAGGCGATCCCGCGGTGAAAGCGTGCCGCCTCCGACGCCGGCCAGCTGTCGATCGCGCGGCTCACCTCGCGGCCGTCGTTGGAGGTGGTGCAGGAGTGCTTGACCGGGCAGGCGTTGCACACCGTCGGGCTGCCCCGGTAGCGCATGACCCGGTTGTCGGGGTCAAATGACTTGGGCCACAACCACTGATCCTGCGGGCACAGCCACGCATCGTGGTCCTCGTGGTAGACGAACGGGCCGGACCGTTGTTGTTCCACCTTGGCGGCGGCGCGGCGGGCGAACATGTCGATGCCGTAGGCGATCACGACGAGCAGGGCGGCGTACCCGATCGACAGCCAGGTTTCGATCGCGATGCCCGCGGTCACGAACTACCCCCGACGGTTTCGTGATCGTCAGGCAACCGGCGATCCGACGCATAACGCGACGACCCGCCGCCCGTCGCCGCCAGGCCGGTGCGGTCTTCCTCCGCCTGCGCGTGTTCCTCGACGAAGAGTGTCTCCGCGGGCATCGTGTGCGTGGTCGCCTTGATGCCGTATCGCACACCGAGCCAGGCGATCCAGACGAACGGCAGCACGCCGCCGAGGATGAACAGGAAGTCACCGGGCATCCGCAACCATTCGAGTACGACGTTGCCCGACTGGGTGATGTATCCCAGGGTGCGCGCCTCGTAGTAGCCGTCGTTGACGGAGTGCCACAACTGCAGGACGCCCAGCGGGAGCAGGGTGGCGAAGACCATCCACGCCAGGCCGATGTTGAGCGACCAGAACGACAGCTTGGCCAGTTTGTCCGGCCATCGTTTCGACGGGATGATGTAGCGCAGCGCGAACAGCGCCAGGCCGACGGCGAGCATCCCGTAGACGCCCATCATCGCGCCGTGGGCGTGGTTGGCGGTCAGTGCCGTGCCGATCTGGTAGTAGGACACGATGGGCAGGTTGATCAGGAAGCCGAAGATGCCCGCACCGACGAAGTTCCAGAAGCCCACGGCGACAAGGAACATGACCGCCCAGCGGTGCGGGAACGGTGCGCTGCTGCGCGACTGCTGTCGCGAGCCCAGTTGCAGGAATGTCCACGCCTCGACGGTGAGGAAGGTCAGCGGGATGACTTCCATCGCGGAGAAGAACGCGCCCAGAGCCATGTGTTCCACTGGCGTGCCGGAGAAGTACAGATGGTGCATCGTGCCGATAACGCCACCCACCGAGTACAAGATGACGTCGAGGAAGATCAGCTGGATGGCGATCCGGCGGCGCACCACGCCGAGCATCACGAAGATGTAGGCGACCATCACCGTCGTGAACAATTCGAGGAAGTCCTCGACCCACAGGTGCACCACCCAGAAGCGCCAGAATTCGGCGACGGTCAGGTGGGTCTGGGTACCCGCGAGCATCCCGACGGCGTAGAACGCGGGGATGGCCAGGCCGGCATAGAAGAACAGCCACGGCATGTTGAGCTTGCTCTCGGTCTTCAGGCGCGCGCGGATCGCCCGGAAGATGATCGCCATCCACAAGAACAGCCCGATGACCAGCAGGATCTGCCAGAACCTCGGTAGGTCGAGGTATTCCCACTGCTGGTCGAAGAAGATGGAGCCTTTGGCCCAGTCCACGCCGAAGGTACTCAAGGCCGTTCCCACCAGAGTGCCGGCCACGACGACGAACAGCGCACCGAGCAGCCCGTACGTCAGCCACGACTGTCGCCGTGGTTCGCGGCCGGAGATGATGGGCGCGAGGAAGATGCCTGCGGCGAGGAAAGATGCCGCCGTCCACAGCAGCGACAGTTGAACGTGCCAGGTCCGCGCCAGGTTGAACGGCAGGATCTGGGCCAGGTCGAAGCCGAAGAAATTGCTCAGCTCGGCGCGGTAGTGCTCGATGGCGCCGCCGAGTACAGCCTGCCCAAGGAAGAGCACCGCGACGACGAAGAAGAACCAGGCGGTGGCTTTCTGCGACGGGGTGATCTCCACTTCGCCCGGTTGGCGGAAGGCCAGCGAGGGGGTTTCCGTTGCGTGCCAACCGATTTTGCGGCTCCACCGCCCATAGAGGGCGAACAGTGCGCCGAGCCCGGCCAGCAGGGCGATCAGCGACATCGCCGACCAGACCAGGATGTCGGCCGTCGGGGTGTTGTTGACGCGTTGTTCGGGTGGCCAGTTGTTTGTGTAGGAGTAGGCGTGACCCTCACGCTCGGCTGCGGCGGCCCAGGCCGTCCAGCTGAAAAACGCGGTGAGATCGTGGATTTCCTGAGGGTCGGTGATGAGCTGGGGGATCAGCCCGTATTCGGTCGAGTCGGTGCCGAAGACATCGGCGTAGTGAGCACGGACCTTGTCAAAGGCGGCCACTTGCTCGGCGGTGAACTGCAGCGTGCCGGTGTCCTTGTCGTAGCGGTTGGTCCGCATCATCTTGACGAGGTCGGCCGTCGGGTCCGGCGATCCAGAGTCGCGCAGCTGCTGGCCGACGTCGTCGGCGGACAAGCGCAGGTACTCCGCGGTGTAGTCCGGACCGAGGTAGCCGCCGTGGCCCATGATCGAGCCGTACTGCTGCAGGCCGCGGCGCAGGAAGATCTGCTGTCCAGCGGTGACCTGTTGCTCGGTGAACAGGGTCTGGCCGTCCGGGCCGACCACCCGCTGCGGCAGCGGCATCGAGTCGGTGTAGGTCCTGGCGGCCAATATGCCCATGATCATGAAGCCGAAGACCATGACCAGGGCGACGCCCTGAACCCATCCTTTCGATATCGCAAGCTCGGCTTTAGTCGGAACTGGCAGGAAGGACTGCTCTGTCATTGCCACACCCCCGTGCGAAATGAGTCACGTCCGCAGCATCTCTGGCCACCGTAACGAAACCCGCGCCGAGGTGGCGGTGTTTCGCAACATCGCAACCCGTCACGTCCGGACTGCAACCACCGCCTCGTATCGTGACCGAATGCAGAAGACCCGAGCCGCTCACATCGCCCGGCAGGTCGGTGCGTTGGCTGTCGCGGCACTGACCGCCGCTTCGACACTGAACGGATATCGCCCGGTGGCGCGAAAGGGATACCCCTCGATCTTTTCGTGGGCGTTCGGTCTCGTGGTGACCGAGTTCCCGTTGCAGACACTCGCGAGCCAGCTCGCCGGACTGCTGCTCACCGCGCGCCGCCTCACGCGTCCGGTGCGCAGGACGGCGTGGATCGTGGCCGGCCTGTCCGCGTTGGGTCTGCTGAACTTCAACCGCGCCGGCCACCAGGCCTCCGCCCCACTGACCGCCGCCTTGGACAACGGCCTGGGGCCACATCGACGCACCAACTCCGATGGTTTGTGGCGTCGGCCGGCAGGCGACGGCACCGCCAAGACGCCCGGCGCTCTGCGGATGCTGCGGATCTATCGCGACTACGCCCACGACGGCGACATCAGCTACGGCGAATACGGCGGCGCCAATCATCTCGATGTCTGGCGACGACCCGACCTCGACCGAAACAGCAAGGCGCCGGTGCTGTTCCAGATCCCCGGCGGGGCGTGGACCACCGGCAACAAACGCGGACAGGCGCATCCGTTGATGAGCCACCTTGCCGAGCTCGGCTGGGTTTGCGTGGCGATCAACTACCGGCACAGCCCACGCAACACGTGGCCCGACCACATCGTCGACGTCAAGCGCGCTCTGGCATGGGTGAAGGCACACATCGGCGAGTACGGCGGCGACCCCGATTTCGTCGCCATCACCGGCGGCTCGGCCGGTGGCCATCTGTCCTCGCTGGCCGCGTTGACGCCCAACGACCCGCGGTTCCAGCCTGGGTTCGAAGACGCCGACACCCGTGTCCAGGCCGCGGTCCCGTTCTACGGCGTGTACGACTTCACCCGCTTCGAAGACGCGATGCATCCGTCGATGCCCGAATTGCTCGAGCAGATGGTCGTCAAACAACGGCTTTCGACGAACCGGCAGCCCTATGTCGACGCATCGCCGGTGACCCATGTCTCCGCAGACGCTCCGCCGTTCTTCGTCTTGCACGGCCGCAACGACTCGCTTGTTCCCGTCGAGCAGGGGCGAGGCTTCGTCGAAAGGCTGCGAGAAGTCAGCACACAGCCGGTCGTGTATGCCGAACTGCCGTTCACCCAGCATGCTTTCGATATTTTCGGCTCGGCCCGCGCCGCGCACGCAGCTGTAGCCGTCGAGCAATTCCTCGCCGAGATCTATGCGCGTCGTGCGCTCGACAACGTCGCGGTCTAGCCCTCTTTCGACCGTGTGGCGGTGAACGACACCGACACGGTGTCAACGACTTTCATTGAACCCATCAGCATCGAGTAGGGCTTGATGTCGAAGTCCGATTGCACAATGTCGGCTTCACACGACAGTCGCCATTTGTCGCCGAGATCATCGACGCGCAGGTTGACCGCGTACTCGTTGCTCACGCCGTGGATCTCCAGCGTGCCGGTCATCAGATAGCCGTCGTCCGACTTGTCGATGTCACCTGCGTGAAAACGGATCTGCGGGAACCGTTTGGCATCAAGCGAATTCAACGCGTTTGACCGCGCCAGCGCTTTCTCCGGCGCGGACAGCCCCTTCACACCGCCCTCGCCCTTTCGCACTTGAAGCGAATTGACGTCGACGATCACTTCCGCCTCGACGGGCTCGCCGCCGCTCCACCGCACCGTGGCCTGCCATTCGGTCATCGCGATCGTCAACCGGTGGCCCATCTTGGCCGCCCTGCCCGTCACGCCGGTCTTCACGAGCAGCTCACCTTCGGAGGCGTCCACACTCCACTCGTTGGCGGTCATCGGACCGAATGTACCGGCCGGCGCGCAGCTAGGGCGGCGGAGGCGGGGGCGGTGGTCCCGGCGGCGGTGGCGGTGCTGGCGGTGGCGGGGCCGGCGGCGGCGGGGGCGGTGGTCCCGGCGGCGCTGGCGCGCCTGGCGGTGGTGGTGGTGGTCCCAAGATGATCGGCGGCAACCCCGGAATCTCGATGACCATCGGGTTCACCGGCGGCGGTGGTGGAGGCACGCCGGGCGGAGGCGGGGGCGGCTCGACCGGCCGCGGCGGCGGTGCCGGCGCTACCCCGTTGCTGATGTTGATGGTGATGATCGACCCCGGAATCGTCTGACCGCTTGGCGTCGTCCCGACGACCGTTCCGTATCGTGACGAACTGTTCACCGAGGACGGCTGATCCGCCACCTGAAAGCCCGCCTCTCGCAACCGCTGACGCGCCGCATCCACCGTGAGGCCGGTGACGCTGGGCACCTTGCCACCCGGCGCGCCGTCGACATAGCGCGGATCCGTCGGCGGAAGGCGCACCTCGCCGAAGTCGGTGGCGATCGGCTTCATCGCCGTGAACCACGTGCGGGCAGGTTCGTTGCCACCAAACAGGTCCCCATTACCGCACTCGCGCAGCGGAAATGAACAGATGCCCGACGGTGTACTGGAATCGGCGAAGATGTAGTTCGCCGCCGCGTACTGATTGGTGAAGCCGAGAAATCCCGCCGACCGGTGCGACTCCGTCGTCCCCGTCTTGCCCGACAGCGGCAGCGACCACCCCGTCGACGCGGCTGCGGCCGCAGCGGTGCCCGGGCTCTGATCGTCCTTGCTGAGCGCGTTGGCGAACGTGTTCGCGAGCCCCTCGGGCACTGCCTGGTCGCACGGCTGACTGTCGACCGTCACCTCATTGCCGTAACGGTCGAAGATCTTGTCGACCGGGTTCGGCGGGCACCACACACCGCCAGACGCCAGCGTCGCCGCCACATTCGCCAACTCGAGCGCGTTCAGCTGAAACGGTCCTAACGTGAACGACCCGATGTTCTGCCTCTTGATGAAGTCGGCCAAGCTTTCGTTGCTATCGGGGTCGTATGCCCGCGCCGTGCCGGGCAGCGCGTACGACCGCAGCCCCAGCCGCACCGCCATGTCGACGGCGCGCGGAACACCCACCTGCTGAATCAATCTCGCGAAGGCGGTGTTCGGCGACGTCGCCAGCGCGTCGGTGACATTCATCGAGCCGCGATAGTTGCCAGCGTTTTTCACACACCACGTCTCCTTGGGACAGCCCGGTGTATCGCTGCTGCCGAGTCCCCTGGCCTGGACCGAGCCGGGCACCTGCAACTGATTGTTGATGCCCATGCCCATTTCGAGCGCCGCCGCGGTGGTGAACACCTTGAAGATCGAGCCCGCGCCGTCGCCCACGAGCGAGAACGGCTGCTGCTGCACCGTTTCGTGGGCGTCGCCGTTGAGTCCATAAGTGCGACTGCTGGCCATCGCCACGACGCGATGGGCATCCTTGCCGGGCTTGATGACGCTCATCACGCTGGCCACCCCGTCGAGCGTCGGGCTGGCGAACTCGTCGATCGCCGACTTGACCGAATCCTGCACCTTCGGGTCAAGGGTCGTGCGGATGACGTAGCCGCCTCGTGCCACCTGCTCCTTGCTGATGCCTGCCTTGGCCAGGTAGTCGAGCACATAGTCACAGAAGAAGCCGCGGTCCCCGGCGGCAACGCATCCGCCCGGCAGCTGGCGCGGCCGGGCCAACACACCCAAGGGTGCGACCTTGGCGGCACGCAGTTCGTCGGCCTGCGCAGGCAGATTCTCGATCATGGTGTCCAACACCACGCTTCGCCGTTCCATCGCGGCCTGGGGATTGTTGTACGGGTCGAAGATGCTCGTGGACTTCACCAGTCCCGCCAGCAGCGCGGCCTGCTGCCAGTTCAGGTCCGACGCATTGACGCCGAAGTACGTCTGCGCCGCATCCTGCACGCCGAATGCGCCGTTGCCGAAATACACCAGATTCAGGTACCGGGTGAGAATCTCTTCCTTGGACAGCGTCTTGTCGAGGGCGAGCGCCAAGCGCATCTCACGCAGCTTGCGCGCGGGCGTCAACTCGACGGCGGCCCGCCGCTCGGCGTCGGTCTGAGCCGTCACCAGCAACCGGAAATTCTTCACGTACTGCTGTTCGATGGTCGAGCCCCCGCGGGTGTTGATGTTTCCGGCGAGGTAGCCGGAAACACCGGTCAGCGTGCCTTGCCAGTCCACGCCGTTGTGCTCGGTGAAACGCTTGTCTTCGACCGAGACGATCGCCAGCTTCATCGTGTTGGCGATCCGATTGGAAGGCACTTCGAACCGGCGCTGTGAGTACACGCGCGCGATCGGCTTCCCCGCCGCATCCACCATCGTCGTGACCAGTGGGACGTCGCCCTGCAGCAGCTGCGCCGAGCCGCTTGTGACGACGTCGGCAGCCCGGTTCGAAACCAGCCCCATAGTGCCGACCAGTGGAAACAGCAGTGCGGCCACCAGTGCACCGGCAGACAGACAACACAAGATCAACTTCGCGACGGCATCCCACACCGATCGGTGCTCCCCCATGCACTCAGATTAGTGAGCCGGCAACCCCACGGCGCTCGAATCGAAAGACGAATCGTCACCGGATCTCTACCGACGAACGCCGCTGACGCTGACGCATTCGCCGAATACCTCACGGCAGCGGCATAACAGGGGGGTTGTTGCGGCACCCGGTCAACGCGCTCCCCTCAGGTAGATCACCCGCGTCCGGAAGACGATGTCCTGCAACGATCTTCGCTGACGGTCGAGTACGACCCACAGCAGTCCGACCGGGAAGAGCACGCAGCAGATCGATCGCAGCAATCCAACGAGAAGACGCACGCGCTGTGACCGTCGCCCGACGACCCGCAGGCCCATCGTTGCCGCGCCCGCGGTCGATCCCGAGACCGTCCAGCATCCCGTCAGGTACAACACGGCGATGACAAATGTCACCACCGTCGAGAACACGGCGTTCAGTGACGGCAGGCTGAACGCGGTCGGCGAATACACGAGCCTCACCAGCACCAGGCCTCCGTAGAGCGCGCCCATGATCAGCAGCACCACGAACAGGTCAATGACCGCAGCCAACCCCCGGGTGATGATCCCGGCCGCCCGCTCAACGTCAGGTTCCGGCGTAATCACCGGGTGTCCCGGTCACGCCCCAGCATGCGATTGACGATTCCCGCCACGGCGTCGTCGGCGCGCTCGCCCTGCGTGCGCACGTCCATCATCACCTCGGCGGTCATGGAATTCGTCGATTCGCGGATGATCGCCGGTAGGTCTACACCTTCAATCACCCTGTCCGCCAGAGCGATCAGGTCAACCCGGTTGATCACCGCGTCGATGTCGAGATCGGCTGCGAGCGCATCGATATCCACTCTTTCGCGTACGAGCGCGTTCAAATCAATCTCGTCGAGGACCAGGTCGACCAAACCGACCGCGACACCGGCCACCACAGCCTTGAATTGGTCGGCGCTCTGCGTCACCCATCTGTCGCCCAGCTCGGACAGGCCGACGACGCCGCGCCGCATCAGCGGCCCGAGCACCGGCACCTTCTCCGCGACGCGATAGGCGGCCTCCGCGGCTCCGACCGCCATCACCCCCGTACCGACAGCGGCGGATACCACCGGGTGTTTCAGCAGGTCGACACCGGTGCCCATCACCGCATGGTAGTTCGGAAACGTGAATTTGCGCGGTGTGACATTTAGAGCCAGCTGGCGTGGGTCAAGATCAGAGCCCGACCGTCCCGTGCACGTGCGCGCGCAACCGCGCACCAAGCTCGGCCAGCGCGAGATCGGCTTCGGCGCACACACCCGCGTGGAGGTGGATGTCGTGCCACAGCCCGTCGGACCGCTGGTGCTCGACATCCGTTGCCACGCCGACGATCTTCTCCACCAGCGGATCCTCGCCCGCGCTCTGCAACACAATCGGCGGCAGATCCGCGAAGTTCCCGGACACCGGAGACACCACCGATGTGATCACCGGGCGGATCAAGCCCAACGCCGCCGGTCGCGCGATTCCCCTGTCCCGCAGCGTCATCGCCAGCGCCAGCGCCAACCCGCCACCCGCTGAATCACCCGCGATCACCGTCGTTTGAGGGTCCATGCCGGCTGCCAGCAGCGCCGTGTACACCTCGACCATCTCCTCAAGCGCCACTGCCTCCGGCGCCAACGAGTAGTCCGGCACCACGGCCGCCATCCACGCCGCCTCAGCCAGCCTGCCCGCGACGCCCCGATAGCCGTACGCGCTGCCCAGCCCGTACGCTCCGCCATGCAGATAGATCAGCGTTGCGTTGGCACCCAAGCTCACCGTCCGCTCCACCGGCACGCTGCCGACGACCTCTCGCTGCCAGTGCAGGCCCTCGAGCGGTCGCGTCAACGCGGTGACGGCGTCATACATCTTTCGGTCAACGCGCACCGAGTTCCGATGCGGCGCTAACGGCGAGCGACACCCCCTCAGTGCCGCCCGCACGATCTCACGACGAATCCTTCCCATGTGTCGCGTCATGCAATGAGAATGGCTGTCAGCACGCCTCCGAGTCTTGTCAAGATCGGACAAATTTTTACCATTTCGCGACAGAAAGCAACGATGGTCAACTTGATCCGGTCCACGGCGATGTGGGGCTACCCCGGGCTCGTACGCGAGCTCGGGGCAGACCCGGCGGTGTTTCTGGACCGTTTCGGCATCCCTTCGGGGACCGAGCTCGAGGTGGACACGTTCATCCCTTTTGCGTCGCTCGTCCGGATACTCGAAGCCACCGCCGAGGAGCTGACTTGCCCCGACTTCGGGTTGCGCCTGTCGGGCCGCCAAGGCCTGCACATCATCGGGCCCATTGCGGTGATCGTGCGCAGCGCGTCGACGGTGCTCAGCGGCATCGAAGCCATCGAGCGCTTCCTCTATATTCATTCCCCCGCGCTCACGCTGGCCGCCCAGCCACGCGACGATGGCGGCGTCGAGTTCATCTACGAAATCGTCGAGCTGGGAGTTCCTCACATCCAGGCTTACGAGCTGAGCATGGGCATCGCCGCGCAGATCGTCCGCATGCTCGGCGGGCCGTCATCGCGCCTAGACGCCGTCTCATTCCCGCATCCCCAACAGGGCACCGACGCCGCCTACCGTGACGCACTGGGCTGCCCTGTGTACTTCCAACGGCCGCGGGCCGGTTTCGAGCTGTCGGCGGAGCTAGCCGCCCGTGGCAACGAGAACGCCGACCCGCAAACACATCGCATCGCCACCGAATACCTTGAGGCGACGTATCTTCCGGCCAATGCCACGCTGTCCGACCGTGTGGCCGAGCTGGCACGCCGACTGCTACCCACCGGGCAGTGCACCGTCGAAGCGATCGCCGGTGAGCTCGCCATGCATCCGCGAACGCTGCAGCGGCGACTCGGCGACGAGGGTGCCCGCTGCCAAGAAATCATCGACCGCGAACGCCGAGCGCAGGCGGCACGCTACCTCGCCGAGCCGGACCTGCATCTCTCACAGATCGCCGGTCTGCTCGGATATGCCGAACAGAGCGCGTTGAATCGGTCGTGCCGACGCTGGTTCGGCAGGACACCGAGGCAGTGTCGGTTGGGGGCGCTGGTGTAGGAGCTACCCGGTCAGAGCCGACCTTTGAGGATGAGATTCCAGTACATCTGCGGCAGGGCGTAACGGTCGAACGCCCAGGCCCATCGACGCGGCTTCAGCGGATCGAGAAACGACGGCAATGAACTCCTCAGCGATCCCGTCCGGTCGAACTCGCCGAACATCAGCCGGTGCTCATCGGTCGCAATCGGCGCCACCGTGTACCCGTCGTACTCCTGGAATTGACCACCGCTGCGCGCCGCCAACAAGTTGTCGACCACGATCGCCGACTGCCGTCGTATCGCTCCGCCCGACGGGTCCGTGCCCGCGTTCGCCGCGTCACCCAGCGCCCACACATCGGCATGGACCCGATGCCTGAACGTCTTCGGGTCGACGTCGACAACCCCATGCGCGCCACCGTCGGCCAGACCCGACTCCTCGACCCAACGCGGTCCGCGAAACGGCGGAACAAGATGCAACAGGTCGTACGGCAGCTTCTGCTCGACGCCATCCCCGACGCGGACCGCCAGCTTCCGCTCCACGGGATCTATTCCGGTCACGGTGGCGTTGTTCAACACCCGCACGCCGATCTCGTCAAGGCTGCGCCGCAGCCGGTCGTCGATCTCTGTGACGCCCAGCAGGTTCGGCCGATCGACGACCAGGGTGATGTCGATGTCCCCGATGCGCCCCATCCGCCGCCAATACGCCGCCGCCAAGAACAGCGGCTTGAGCGTCGTACCGCTGCAACTCACCGGCGGCCGCGGCACCGTGAACACCGCATGCCCGGCCATCATGGACTCCACCAACTGCCATGTCTTCTCGGCGTGGTCGAGATAGTTGCTCGCAACCGCGTCGGTGTCGACCACGGTGAACACGTCGGCCAGGTCGTCGTCGTCGGGGACGAGTCCGGGCGCGAGGACCACGTCGGTGTACCTGTAGACGCGGCCGCTCTTGCATCGAACCGTCCGCAAGTCGGCATCCACGCCGACGGCAGAGTCCTGCAGCCACGTGCACCCATCCGGGGTCACCGACTCTTGCGTGCGCTCGGCGCTGCTGCGCGACGCCTGACCTCCACCGACGTACGACAACAGCGGCCGATATGTGTGCACCGCAAGCGGTTCCACCACTCCGACGCTGACCACTCCGCGCCGCAGCAGGCGAGCCGCCACGCTGAGTCCCGCGTTGCCGCCACCGACGACCAGGACGTCGAAGGAATTCTCGCTGTGCTCCGGTGTGACGTCCATAGACGAGCATTACCCGGTTCGACGTCCGGTACACCGGGACGTGCGACGGAACCCGTCGCCGCGTTCGAAACCTCCGCTGAGCAGCGGCGCGGCCAGTAGCATCCACTCGATGTCGACCGATTCCCCCGCTGAAGTTGGCGATCGCCACGTATCGGGACTAGCCGCCGTGATGACGGTGGCCGCCATGGGCATCGGTTACGGCATTGCCATCGGCGACCCGACCACGCTGTCGGCCAACCTGCAGGTCGTCGCGGCTGGTCTCCACATCACCGGCAGCACGTCGACGTTCGTCGCCAGCCTGGCCACGCTGACGATGGCCGCCACCGTGCTCAGTGCCGGCGCCCTCGGCGATCTCTACGGCATGCGCCGCATGTACCTGCTGGGCATGTCGGGCGTGATCGTGTTCAGCGCGCTCGCCGCCGCCGCACCGGTAGCAGCAGTGCTCATGATCGCTCGCGCCGGCGTCGGCGTGGCGTTCGCGTTCCTGATCGGGTTGTCGCTTGCGCTCACCAATGCGGTGTTCCCGCCGGGAAAGCGGGCGGCGGCGATCGCGGCCTACTTCGGTGCGGGATACGCCATCGCCACGCCGATGCCCGCGATCAGCGGTGCACTCGGACACGCGATCGGCTGGCGCGCATGCTTTCTCGTGGTGCCGCTTGTCGCGGTTCTCGGGTTGGCGCTCACGTGGCGATTCGTGCCCGAAACGCTGCGCGCCACCCGACGCCTCGACCTGCCCGGCCTGTTCCTGTTCGCCGTCGCGCTGCTGGGCCTCATCTTCGGCACCTCTCGCATGGAGACCGGCATCGACCTGACCGGCACCGCCTCCGTCGCGCTCGGCGTCGTGGCCGGCGCCGGGTTCGTGATGCGCGAACTGCACACCCCCGACCCGGCGCTGGACATGCGGGTGTTCCGCTCCGGCCGTTTCAACGCGGCGGTGACGGCCGGCGTCATGTTCAACATCGTGCTCGGCGGGTCCATGGTGCTGCTGGCGTTCTATCTCGTGACCATTCGTAAGGAATCCCACGAGCTGTTCGGGTTCCTGCTCATCCCCGCGACCGCGATGGCCGCACTGGCCGCCACCGCTGCCGGCCCGGTCATCCGCAAGGTAGGTCCCCGCGCGGTGATGATCACCGGGCTCCTCACCATGCTGGCCGGTCTGCTCGTGCTGAGGTTGTTCGACTTGGACACCGGGCGCACAGTCGTTTTCGTGACCTCGGCCCTGCTGGTCGTCGGCGGCGCGCTGGTCACCACCCCGCAGGCGACGATCATGATGAGTAGCGCACCTGACGATCTCGGCGGCGCGGTATCGGCGGTCAAGAGCGCGGTCAACGAGGGCGGTTACTCGCTCGGCCCGGCCTTGTTCGCGCTCATCGGAATCAACCTGTTCCTCACCGACAGCGTGCACGACCTGTCCAACTCCGGAATCAGCCGCGCGGAGACGCGCGAAGCGTTGGTGACGGCGCACGGTGGCCAGCAGGCTCACCTCGTCAATCCCGAGCAGGCACGACTGCTGGTGGAACAAGCGCCGCACAATGCAATCGACGCGATTCACACGCTGAGTCTGGTGATGGCCGTTGGACCGGTCGTGGCGATCATTATGGCGCTCTGGCTCATCAAGCCGACCGCCAAAGCGTGATCTCAACGCGGTGGAGGTTCCGTCGCGACCATGCCGCGGTGCAGCACCCGCCGCCCGACGACACCGGTGTGGTCCGCTTTGTGCATCACGCAGCGGTTGTCCCACATGACGACATCGCCGGGCAACCACGCATGACGCATGACGTTCTCGTCTCGCGTGCAGTGCTCGATCAGATGCTCGACCAGCGCCCGCCCATCCTCAGGCGTCAGGCCGCTGACCGTTGCGCACCGCGCCGGAGAACTCAGATACAGGGCCCGACGACCCGAGACCGGATGCTTGCGCACGACGGGGTGCACCGCGGACGTCTCGTCGTCGTCACCGACCTCGACGCCGGTGACGACGTGCGTGATCGAGCGCATCGCGACGTCTTGGCGGATGTCTTTCGGCAGCCTCTCGTACGCCCGATACTGGTTGGAGAACAACGTCTGTCCACCCGTCTCCGGTACCTCCACGGCGCGCAACGCCGTGTACGCCGGCGGAGTTCGGACGTAGCTCGTGTCGATGTGGAAGGTGGAGCGCGGCGGCGTCTTGCGGCCGACATTGCTCACGACGTTGAGGTACGGATGTCCGTCGACCGGCGTCTCCCCTGTCGTGAACATCAATTCGCCGAAGCTGCGCAGGAACCGAGTGAACGCGGCGTCGTCGATGCTCTGGTCGCGGAACACCAGCACGCCGTGCTCGCCGAGCAAGCGTTGCAGTACGTCGACGTGAGCCTGCCTGAGCGCGTCGACACGCACTCCGTCCACCACGGCGCCGACCGGGTTCAGCGCGGTGACTTTCATGCGCGGCTTGTCTCCCGGTCGAGTTCGGCCAACGCGTCGGCGAAGAGTTGCTCTACCGATATGCCCGCCGCCGCTGCCATCACCGCGATCACGCTGGTAGGCGCGAACGAGCAGTACGGTCCCGCCTCGAGGAACCATGGCTCACCGTTCGGATCGACGCGGAAGTCGAACAGGCTGTAGTGCCGGCACCCCAACGCCGCATGGGCGCGACGCGCGGCCTCCCATACCCGCTCGGTGATCGGGTCGTCCACGTCGACGATCCACGCGCGCTCGGCATCCTTGGCGACCAGGAACAGCTCGCCGTCGTCGCGGCGGGCCAGCTTGTCGGCGGCGTCGCGGACCGGCTTGGTGACGCTGTCGACGGCGTACTCCTCCAGCGGCAGGCATATCAGCTCGCCGTCGCGAACAACGATGCCGCACCGCACTTCTCGGCCCAATTCGACGTACGACTCGACCAGCGCGACACCGCTGTGCGCCAAGGCTGCGTTCACCGACGCTTCGTACTCATCCGCCTCGCGAACCAGCGATACGCCTGCCGAGTTGTCCGCACCGACAGGTTTGACCACGACGGGCAGTGACAGATCGGTCGGCGTGGCATCGTGCACGACGCGACCGTCCGGGATGTCCACACCCGCCCCGGCGACGATCGCTCGCGTCTTCGCCTTGTCGGCCGCAATGCTCATCACCGCAGCCGAATTGCCGACAAACGGAATGCCGACAACGTCCAACAGTGCGCGGTAAGACGTCATCCCCGGCATGCAGAACATCTGCGGCACAACCACACTCACATCGAGCGACGCGAGATGGGCAATGCCCTCGGCCGCAGACAGATACGGTGCCTCGGCAAGTGCAGCCGAGGACAGCGAGGTGGGAAACTGCCACTTCCCGCCCGGGGCTACGTACGCAACGCGGTTGTAATACATGTCCTGCAGGACATCCAGACATCCGCGGACGTACAGCGCCGACAGCTCGGCGTGAAACTCGTCGACCGGCGAACCGACGAGGTGCAGGACGGTCCTAGACACTAGTCGCCGCCCGTCTCGACCAGCTTGCCGATGTTGAAGTCCATCCGCGACCAGCTACCCCGACGGCGGAGGTTCTGCACCAGCAGCGACGGCATCTGCACGTGATGAACCGCGAAGAACGGCAACGGATCCCACCGAGTGAGGATCGCGTCAGTCCCGCGCAGGATCGTCGCCAGCCGGGCTCGGCGATTCGGTTGGGTGAGCAGCCGCCACACCTCGTGGTATAGCCAGTACGTCGGCCGCGAGGATGTCGTCGGGGTGATCATCGGATGCGCGTCGCGCAGATAGGCATCGGCCACGTCAGGATGGTCGTAGAACATCGTGATCGCCGAGTGCGTGCGCGGATTGCACTCGATCGCATACGCATGCCCGTCATCGGCTTCGATGAAGTCGAACGACAGCTGACCGGTCACACCCAGCGCACCGACGAAGCGCTCCACCCAGTGGAGGATCTCGGGCTTGTCGACCTGCGCGTAGTTGATCTGGAACGCCGAGGACTCGCAGCATGCATAGACCTGTAGGCGCCCGCCGCGCACCGTGCCGTGCGTGCAGTACTCCCGTCCCTCGACGAACTCCTGCAGAATCCACGGATCGTCTGCGGTGATGCCGAGGCTGCGGGCGAAATCAGCGTTGCGCGAACGGGTCTCGGCGGACAGCCGCGTGAGATCCATGCGACCGACCGGGTTGTATGCGATGCGCTTGAGGATGTAGTCGCGCCCCGGCGGGAAGTCGAACTCGTCGATCTGCGACGCGTCAATGATCCGGTGCGAGTCCGGCACCCGCAGGCCCAATGATCGCGCGATGCGCGAGAACTCGACCTTGTCGTCGACCAGCCGCACCGTTGCCGCATCGGCGTGTATGACCTCGCACACATCGTCCAGCAGCGCCCGAGCCTCGGCGTCGGGCACGCTCGCCGCCGGACTGCACACCGGCACATAGACATCCACTTTCTCCCGGCGGACGATGTCGCGCAGCGCCCTGGCGTAACCGGGAGACGTGGACTCCGGCACCACGTAGAACCGGTCGACGGCGCGTGAGAACCGGTGGCCGGTGAGCCGATACTTCTTCGACTCGACCAGCACCACGCGATGGCCTGCGGTGTAGAACGACCGCGCCAGCTGCAGCGCCTTCGTCATCTTGCCGCCGCTGATCAGCACCGTCCGTGGAACATCGGGAGCGCTGCGCGACAAGGGTTTCCGCGTCAGCAGGGCCACGGCGACCACCGCCAGATTCACCGGCGCCACGAGGCTCAACGCCAGTAGCGCCAAGACCGTCCGGCCGGCGCTGGGACGCGCCACCACCGGTTGCGCAACGACGGCCGTCGCGGTCACGTCGCCCGCCGGATCAAGGTCAATCCGTCTCGCAGCGGCAGCACCACCTGCTCGACCCGCGGATCGTCGGCCACCGCCTCGTTGAACGACGCGATCGCCTGCCCGTTCGCCGTCACTCCCACTCCGGTGTACGGCTGGCCCTGCATCAGCGTGTTGTCCACAGCGAGCACTGCCCCAGGCGCCAGCAGCGCGCTGTCGAGCAGCAGGTCCAGATAGGCCAGGTACCCCGCCTTGTCCGCGTCGATGAACACGAAGTCGAACGGCTCACCCGCGCCATCCAAGCGACGCAGTGTGTCCATCGCAGGACCGACTTCGACGGTGATGCGATCACCGACCGGCGAGTCGTCGAAGCATTCGCGCGCAAACGCCGCGACGTCGTCATCGAGTTCACAGGCCACGACCACGCCGTCGTCGGGCAGCGCTTCGGCCATGGCCAACGCCGAATACCCGGTGAACATGCCGATCTCCAGCACCCGCCGCGCACCGGCCATCCGGACCAGGAAGTTCAGCAGTTGCCCTTCGACATGGCCGGACAACATCTCCTGCTCCAACGCCCCGCCCGAGCGGACGTCCCAGGCGGTGGCGTTGGTGCGTTGCGCCAGTCGCGCCAGCGCCGGGGACGCGGGCGTCGTGCACCGCTCCAGGTAGCCGTCCAGACCACCGGCGAGATCCCGGACTCTGCCCAACCGTTGCAGCACCCGCAGTGGCGCCCCGCCCCACGCGTCCAACTCGGCGTATGCGTCGCACGATTCGGCGGCCAGGATGGTCGTCGGCGTGACCGGACGCGGGGCCGCGGTCAGCGACTCGTCGAGATCAGACACGGGCGACGGCAACGTCGGTCGGCGCCCACATGTCGACGCCGTCCCCGCCGCGGTCGAACTCCAGGCACAGCTTCTTGTGCAAAGTCATTGTGTCGGTGAGTTCTTCGACGGTGACGTCGTTGAGGAACGTGCACTGTCCGATCGGGTCGGGCACCGCGGCGCGCAGCAGCCCGTCGCGCGTCTTGAGGATCGCGGCGGTCGCCGTGCTGAGCAGTTCGGGGGTGAGATGCTCGCTGTCGAGCGCCAGCCCCAGAGAGCTCATGACATTGAGGACCCGGTCGCGGTCCGCGGCCGACAAGAGCCCCCGCTGCTCGGCCAGCGTCACCGACAGCGCCATGTCGATGTTGATGGCGTGCCCGTGAAAGAACGGCGTCGGCGGCGCGAGTTCAAGTGTGGGACTCCAGGTGTGGCCAAACGCGATGACCCGATCGAGGTCGATCTCGTGCAGGTTCGGCGCCTCCAGTTCGAGCATTGTCGCGATGGCTTGATGCGTCAGCCGGTGCCCGACTCTGCGCAGCTCGTCCGACCCGTCGAGATGGCCGAAACGGGTACGCAGCAGATCCGGGCCATACGTCTCCAACAAGGTGAAGATCTCCTCGTTGCCGACCACGGCGATCTTGATCAGCTCGGCCATGCCATTGCGTACCTGGTCGGTGGGCAGCGTCGCGAGGAACGAGAAGTCGAGGAACACCTTCTGCGACGCGTGGTACGCGCCCAGCCGGTTCTTGTTCTTGCCGTGGTTGACCGCGACCTTGATCGACACGCTCGCATCGATGAGCCCGATGAGCGTGGTGGGGATCCGAATGTAGGGCGTGTTGCGCCGGTAGCTCGCGCACGCGAAACCCGCGACATCGGTGGTCAGTCCGCCGCCGACGACGAGCACCGGCTCGGTACGCACCAGACCGTAGGCGTCGAACTCGGTGACGATTCGCTCGAAGGTGTCCAGCGACTTCGCCGTCTCGCGGATCTGCACCGGGACCACCGTCAGCGCGATGCCGTGGTGGTCGAAGTAGGTGTGGATGCGCTCGCGGTAGTGCGCGTAGACCGTCTCGTCGACGACCATCAGCGCGCGTCCGTAAGGGCGGTAGCAGTCGGCGAGCGCGGACTGGGTGCTGTCGAAGATGCCGTCGACGTAGACGAGGTCATACTCGATCTTCTCGTAACCCTCGACGTGAAAGGCGTTGTCGCCGGTGATGACTCGTGCCTGCATGTTGCTCACG
The DNA here is from genome assembly GCF_010726765.1 of Mycobacterium gallinarum. Lineage (NCBI taxonomy): Bacteria > Bacillati > Actinomycetota > Actinomycetes > Mycobacteriales > Mycobacteriaceae > Mycobacterium > Mycobacterium gallinarum. The sequence continues at coordinate 5,332,227 of NZ_AP022601.1, read as the reverse complement.
ATGTTCTCCTCGGGTCGCGGGGCGGGTCAGGCGGTGGCCAGCTCGGACAGACGGTCGAGGTCGATTTCGTCGACGGTTTCGGTCGCGAGACTGAAGTCGCCGCCCGCGGTGTTCTGGTTCGGGAACGCGACGCAGGCGATACCCGCCTCGACGGCGGCCTTGAGACCGCCTTCGTTGTCCTCGATGGCGACCGCGTCCGCCGCATCGACGCCGAGCTCGCTCAGCGCGAAGAGATACGCAGAGGGCGAGGGCTTGGGCTCCTCGACCGCCGACTTGTCGACGATGATGTCGAAGTCGCCGGCGTCGATCTCGCCCTGCAGTGCGTTGAGCAACGCGGCGATGTTCTCGCCCGAGGTGGTCGTGACGAGGCCGATTTTGTGCCCGCCCTCGCGCGCCCGCTTGATCGTCTCGGCGACGCTGGGGCGCGCCGTCACCGCCTGCGTGCCGAGCAGCTCCTGGAAGATCGACGACTTGGTGGCGTGCACCTCCGCGGCGTCGACGTCGTCACCGCAGGACGCGGCGTGGTCGGCGATGCGCTGCGCGCCACCGTTGGATCCGAGCATCTTCCGGTAGTCGTCCTGCGACCATTGCCAGTCGAGGCCGTACGCGGCGAATGCCTCGTTGAAGGCGCGGCGCTGCAGCTCCGATGTGTCGGCGAGTGTGCTGATGGACCCGAACAGGATTGCGGACATGGGAACGGCCTTTCCGTTGACTCGGCGTCGATGACTACTGCGATGCGAGCCCTGCACGACCCGCCCTCGTGGCGCTGAATCCCCGGTCCACTAATGGTCTAAACGTCCAATTGTGATTAATTCCTCCAATAATGGACACTCCGTCCATTAGATAACTTCTAGGCCAGTGTCAAGGGCCAATTCGCGAAAGGGCATCGCCGTGACTCCTGCTGAGCGCTTCGCCGCAGGCGACGGCGCGCAGGACGCGCGGGTAGCCCGCACCAGGGCCGACGTCTCGCGCGTCGCACTGCGGGTGCTGACGGACGAGGGCACGGATGCCTTGACGCACGGCCACGTGGCAGAGCTCGCCGGCTACTCGAAGACCACCCTCTACACGCACTGGCCGTCGCGGGTCGATCTCATCCTGCTGGCGCTCGGCGCGATCGGCGAGATGCCCCATCAGGAGCGAACCGGCGATCTGCGCGCGGACCTCGTCGGCGAGCTGACGATCTTCCGCAGGGTCGTGCTGGAGTACCGGCTCGATCAGATCCTGGCCGTGATGGCCCAGTGGGCGTCGGTCGACGAGATGGCACGGGTGCGCGATCAGATCAACACCGACGCGCAACGACCGATCCGCGGCATGCTCGCGGAGGTGTTCGACGGTGTCGAGTTGGAGGCGGCGATCTCCATGCTCGCCGGGGTGGTGGCGTGCCCGACGATCATGTTCGGGTCGGTACCCGACGACGACGTCATCGAGGCGGCCGTCGACCTGGTGTTGCGGGGCTCGAAGGGCAAGCGGTCGCGTTGACCTCTCGACAGGTGTCGCTCACCGAAGCTTGAACCCTTGGCGCTGTTTAAGTTCATCGAGCTGCGCACAACTTGAGACCTACGGAATCAGCTTCGTGCTCCCCGCAATGGGGTGTGTCGTGCTGACGATCTTGGCGATGCAGTTGTCCCGGTCAAAGCCTTGGTCGATGCACCATCCAATGACGTCGCGCCAGTCGTCAGACCACAGCCCGACGACGGTCACCCAGAAGTTGGGGCCGTCGTAAGTCGACCAATCACCCGACCACAGCAGCTTTACGTCTGGATAAATGTTCCGCAGCCGCAGGTGTTCGTCGAGGATTGCTTGGTTGTCCCAGGTGATGCCTTTCGCCACCAAGCCCACACGCTTGGAACTGATCTGAGGTATCCAGTGGTCGGCGAGGACAGCGGCGACCGACGGGCGATCGTCGCGCGCTATGGCTTGTAGCCGCGCAAGGCTTGCCTGCTCGACATCAGGAGTGGGCGTCACGGTGACTGTGCGTGTTGTTGACGGTTTCGGTGGCGAAGCCACCGTCGTCTCCGTGTCGGCGTCTGTAGTCCCCATCATCAACTCGACACCGGTCCTGGCTTCTTGCTCAGTGAAGCTCATCTGTTGCTGCTGCCCGACCTGCACTCGGTAGAACCGAGATCCGGCGGGAACGTCGCTCACCACGAACTTCAAAAGACACCCGTCGGTGCTAGCACTACTTCCGCCGATGGACCCCTTCGCGAGCAGCTTTCCTGCCTCGTCTTCCACGATGATCGGAGCGTTTGGGCCGACGTCGCCGAAACCCTTTGCGCCAGCGCACTTATAGCCTGCTGGCAATCCATTGGTCTTGACCAAGTCACTGCTCAGACGCACGTTTCCTGTGATGTCGAATGGCTCGGCGGTCATCGCGTCATCGGCTGGCTGCAAAACAACATATGCGACTAAGGCGATCACCGCGAGAACGGCGGCGGCAGCCGCGGCCACGACGATCCATTTGCGGCTGGACTTTCTCGGTTCCGGCGGAGACTCGGCTGCGTGCGCTTGGATTGGATACGTTGGGGGCGGCGACGCTACCGGAGCCATCATCGTGTCCACAGAATTGGGGCTCAGTGTTGCCGTCGTAATGGCCGCCGAATCTGCTGGCTGCTCGAGCGCACGGGCGAACTCCATGCAACTCGCGAATCTATCGTCGGGAGACTTGGCGAGGGCACGCGCCAGCGCTGTGTCGAACGGACAAAGGTCCGGACGCGTCGCACTTATCCTTGGCGGTTCTGTGTTCAGGTGCTTGCCGATGACGACTGCGGGATTGGAATGCTGGAACAGCTGCTCGCCGGTCAGCAGGTGGTAAGCCGTCGCCGCCAGCGAATATTGGTCCGTCCTGCCATCGACGTCGAGTCCCATCAGCTGCTCAGGTGCCGCATACGCGGCGGTGCCGACGGTCATGTTCGTCGCTGTCAGTGACCCGCTCGCGGTGTCGGCAAGGTCGCGGGCGACGCCAAAATCAGCGAGAAGGACTCGTCGTTCGCCGTGTTCGACATCGGCAACCATGATGTTCGCCGGCTTGACGTCTCGGTGCAGCAGATTCATGCCGTGCGCATAGTCGAGCGCACTCGCCACCGCCTCCACGATGTCGAGCACGAGGTCCTCCGGTACTCCATCCGGATGCTCCTGGAGGAGACGACCGGCGTCGATACCGTCGACGAAATCCATCGAAATCCACAGTCGCCCGCGGTACTTGCCGCGGTCGTGGATGCCCACAATGTGCGCGTGCCAGAGCTTCGAAGCGAGGTCCGCTTCTCGGTTGAAGCGCTCGATGTAGTCGGGGTCCGACGAGATATCTGACCGCAGCACCTTGAGTGCGTCGTGCCGAGGCAAGCGTGGGTGCCGCGCGAGGTACACCTCGCCCATGCCTCCTGCGCCAAGCTGCCGCTCAATCGTGTAGCCGGCAAACTTTGTACCGTTCCCCAACGGCATGACGTGGTGGTACCCACGAACGCATGCACGTTAACCGTCTTCGCGAAAGCAGCGGCCAACTATGTCCGCGTGATTCGGACACAAGTGCCAGAGACCCCTGGTACTGGTGACGGCCGTCGCCGGGTTGTGGTCCGGCATCGGAGCGTCCATTGGGTTAATCGCACATCGTCCCCGTCGCGCGTAGGCACCCACACGCCGACGTGCCTAACCTGAGACCGTGCTGACCGAACTGATCGACGTCCCCGGTGGTTCGTTCCGCATGGGCTCGAATGACTTCTATCCCGAAGAGGCGCCGGCACACACCGCCACCGTCGACGGGTTCGCGATCGAGCGCCACCCAGTGACCAACGCCCAGTTCGCCCGGTTCGTCGACGAGACCGGCTACGTCACGATCGCCGAAAAGCCTTTGGATCCAGCCGATTTCCCTGACGTACCGCCCGAGGATCGGGCACCGGGAGCACTGGTGTTCCAGCCCACGGCCGGCCCTGTCGACCTGCGCAACTGGCGCTTGTGGTGGACCTGGATGCCCGGTGCGTGCTGGCGGCACCCCCACGGACCGGAGTCGTCGATCGAGAACCTCGACGAGCACCCCGTGGTCCAGATCGCGTACCCCGACGCGAACGCCTATGCCCAGTGGGCCGACCGTCGACTGCCCACCGAAACCGAATGGGAGTACGGGGCGCGCGCGGGATCGACGACGGTGTACCCCTGGGGCGACGTCGTGCGACCGGGCGACGAATTGATGGCCAACACCTGGCAGGGCCGCTTCCCCTACCGCAACGACGGCGCCCGCGGCTGGACCGGCACCTCGCCCGTCGGCACGTTCGCCGCCAACCCGTTCGGACTCGTCGACATGATCGGCAACGTATGGGAATGGACGACCACCCACTACCGGCCGCGACACCGACCCGGCCAGCCCGCCAAGTCCTGCTGCACTCCGATGCTCTCGGCCAACCCCGCGGTGATGCAGACCCTCAAGGGCGGCTCACACCTGTGCGCGCCCGAGTACTGCCACCGCTACCGCGCGGCGGCGCGCTCGTCGCAATCGCAGGACACCGCGACGTCGCATATCGGTTTTCGCTGCGTGGACTGATCGGAGCGGTCAGTACGGCGTGATGGTCGTTCCGTCGATGGAGACGTTCATGCCGTGGACGCTCTTGATGTTGGTCAGACGCGTCCCTTCGATCGTCAACAACAGGCTCCAACCGTGATACCGATACGGCTGGCCGTTGACCATGGTCACTTCTTGGCCGGAGGTCGGACCGATACCGCCTTCGGCCCACGCGAACTTGCCGGCGGCGTCGACCGATGCGAGGGGACTGTCGACCGGAGCACCGACGAATCCCCGGGGGTTCTCACACGCGGCAGCCTCCGCGGTGACCACGCAGCGCACATTGCCGGCCGTGCGGAGGTACTGAGCCACCGGGTTGTAGGCGCCCGGCTGTGCCAATGCCGACGGGGCGATCCCACCGCCGGTGACCGCTGCGACCACCCCCAGAACTGCAGCAGATTGTCGTTTCATCCAAAACCCTTTGCCGAGGAGACGTCGTCGTCTCGGTGATTGTGCGCCTTCCCGCCATCGCGTATGTGCCGATTGGCATCCGCGGTGTGTCCGGCTACGAATACCTGGTGACGCACATGAGAGGAGACCGTTGACCACGGCAGAGACGCACAGGAGTGCCCCGTCGGTGCGGTCATGGCGGTGGATCGCCGCGCTGTTGGCGCTGACCCAGCTCGCCGCGCCCGTGATCGCGAATGCGGTGGCTCCCGACTTCCTGAAATCAGGAGCGACGAATCAGGCACTGATCACTCCCGCCGGCTACGCGTTCAGCCTCTGGGGACTGATCACTGCCTTGAGCGCGGCGACGGCCCTGGCGGTCCTGCGTTACGGCCTTGGTGCGTGGTGGGAGACGAGCGTGCTCGTCGACGCGAGCGTGGCGTTCATCGGATTCAGCGTCTGGCTTCTCGTGGCCGCGCAGGACTGGCTGTGGGTCAGTGTCGCGGTGTTCGCAGTGATGGTGTCGGCGCTGATCCACATCATGCGGCTGCTGGTGCGGCGGCGCCACGACCTGACCTGCCCGCCCTGGGTCGCGCTGCTGGCCACCGTGACATTCGGGCTCTATCTCGGCTGGAGCAGCATCGCGGTGTTCGCGAATGTCGCTGCCGCGCTTATCCAGAGCGGTGTCTCAGCATCGACCGTCTGGTGGCAATTCATCGTGCTGGCCGCCGCGGTCGTCTGCGCGCTGATCCTGACGAGGATGCTGCGCGGCACCCCCGGTTACGCGGCAGGGGTGGTGTGGGCGCTCGTGGCGATCGCGATCGGTGCGGCCGGGCGGGACAGCACGTTTCTATCGGCGACGGCCGTCGTGGCCACCGTGCTCGTCGTCACTGCGACCGTCGCGGCGATAGGACGTCAGCGCGCACGCGCGAATCATTCTTCTGAGTAGTCGAAACTCAGCCAGCGCTGCGGCCGCATCCGGATGAGCACCGACGTCGGGGTCAGGTTCGCGTCGGTGAACTGGTTGCCCGCCTCCTCGCCGAGATAACGGACGGCTATCGGGCGTGCATCGGTGTCGGTCGCGGGGCTGATGTCTGTGACGTCACCCTCGGCGGTGACGTACTTGTACGGCGGCTGCTCATCCTGAGCGGTGATGGAGAACCGACCGGCGTCGCGAATCAACCGGTGCTTGAGCGAATCGGATTCGGTCCACAACAGCACGTCGCCACCGGGTTCATACCCGTACCAGATCGGGACACTCAGCGGCGCACGGTCTTTACGTTCGACCGCGATCACCCCGACGTGCAGATCGGACAGGAACTTCTCGCGGTCATCGCTGCTCATCTTGGCCATATACGGCCAAACCGCGTCCCGCCGGATCGCATTCCCAGGCGTCAGTGCAGCGAGACGAGATCGTGCACGGAGTCATGGGGCAGCGGTCCGTCGACGACGGCCGTCACCTCCATGTTCTTCAACGTGATCGCGCCCTTGTGGTTGTCGAGAAAAGCGGTGTCAGCGGCGTCGCGTCCGGTGGCGATGCGGACCATGGACTGCCGCGGAGCCAGGCACGTCGCATCGACGACGCGCCAGACTCCCTCGACATACGCCTCGGCGACGGCATGAAAATCCATCGGCTCACAACCCGGGGCGTACACCGCGACCAACCGAGCGGGCACGTTCACGGCGCGCAGCAGGGCGACCACCAGATGGGCGTAGTCGCGGCACACGCCGGCGCCGGCCAGCACGGTGTCGGCCGCGCCGTCGATCGGGTCACTGGATCCCGGTACGTAGTTCAGCCTGGTGCCCACCCACGACGACACCTTCTCCAGCAGGGTCTCCGAATCGGCATACTCCGCGAATTCCGTTGCGGCGAAACCATAGAACTTGTCGGCCTCGGCGTAGCGACTCGGCCGCAGATAGGTGATCAGGTCGATGTCGTGCACCGGCGCGGGCTCAGCGTGCCCGTAGACCGTCGCCGTGTAATTGGCGGTGACGGTGCCCTCGGGCGCGGCAAAGCGGTGGATACGCGTGCCGTGCTTGCCGATGACCTCGTCCGGGGTGACGGGCTTGCCGTTGCAGGTGAAGGTGAGCGACTCGGTCACGCGTGCACCGGGATGATCGGCGATGGCGATCTGGAACTCGAGCATGGTGGGCGACGTGACGTCCACTTCGAGTTCGGCACCGACGTCGCGCTTGAGTTCGTCCGTCGGTGCGACGTCCGCCGCGCCCGCAGTTGATCGTCGCCACTTAGGCATCTCAGCCATCGCGCACCACTTCCGTCAAAGGCATCACCTCAGACGTCAACAGCGATCTGCTTAGCCGGCGACGCGGGTGGGAGTAACCCTAACGGCGTTCGCGGAGGTCGGCAGCGCGAGAAGTGCTACGAGCTGCCCGATCGCCCGGTCTGCTGCTGCAGCTCGTCGATGAGCTCGGACGCCTGCGCCTTGGTCAGGTCGTCGGGGATATCGCGGCCCGCCTCCTGGGCCAGGGTGCCGAGGTAACTGCGCTGCGGGCCGGTCATGGGCTCGTCGCCGGTCACCCAGTCGGAGGTGTCCTTCTCGGCGTTCTCCATCGGGGCTTGCTGAGTGTCATTGGTCATCGACGCAGAATTGCCATCGCACATGTGTTCGAAACATGCTCGTGCCAGCCAGCTGGCCAGCAAACCCAGCTCGGCCCAGATGAATGCAAGAATCGCGCGCAAACGCAGCGCCACGACGGACTGCAGCGGACTGTATCGCCGAAAATCCTGCCAGCGGGCCATGTGTAGATCCGCGTGACCAGCACTGACGCTCATCGGCACCGAGGCGGCCGGAAATTGGCGAACAGGGGGTGCTCAGACCAGTGGTAATGTTTCAGCAAACATAAAAGCTGCTATCCGAGGGTGGGGTTGTTCGACATGGGCAAGAACTTGGAGGTCGATCCGGTCGAGGTGCGGATGGCCGCCGACCACGTCGATGTGGCCGCCGACGGTCTGCGTTCAGACCACGGCGTCGCACAGGAACGCATCGGCACCGCCCAGGCCGGCTGGATCGGGACCAGCGGCGACGCGCTCGCCAAGGTCGCCACCAAGTGGGAGGAAGACACCACCCGCCACTACAACGAGCTCATCGCGCACGTCGAGGGTTTCAAGTCAGCGGCGGCGAACTACGTCGGCACCGACAACCAGCAGTCCACCGAGATCGGAAACGCGGGTCCGGATCTGGGGCTGTAATCCGTGGGGATAACGCTTGCCGACGTCCAGAATTGGCAACCCGAGCAGATCGACGAAGTGTCACAGGCCGCAGCGCAACGCGCCCGCACCAGTGGCGAAGCCGCGGAAACGCTGCGCAACCTCTCGGTGTTCGGGACGTGGAAGGGTGAAGCCGGCGAGGCCGCGCAGCAGGCCATCAACCAATCGGCCACCACGCTTTCGCTGTCGCAGAAGGAAGCCTTCCTCGTCGCGATGGGCGCGGGGAAGGCCGCCGGTGACGTCCGCAAGGTGAAGAACGACCTCCAAAGCCTGCTCGATTACGCCAACGCGGCTCCGCATGTCCAGATCGACCTGGCCACCAATACGGTCACCCCGCCCGACACGACCGGCTGGCCCGACGAAAAGATCGAGGCGCTGAGGGCGAAGACCGAAGAGGTCGAGAACCGGATGGTGGCCGTGCTGGCCGCCGCCGAGGAAGCCGATGCCGACTTGGCGCGGGTGCTGACCGCCGCGACCGGCGGCGAGCCCGGGCTTCCCGGGGAGCAGGGCACCAACGACGGACAGTCACTTCAGGACGGCCAACTAACGCCGGAGGAGATGGCGCGTCTCGAGGAGAACACCAACCTGACGCCCGAGCAGCAGGAGGCGTTGGTCCGCGGCGATCTGGTGCTGCCCACCAGCCAGATGGAGTACCTCAACAACTTGTCGCGGTCGCTGGATGGCAAGAGCCCGGCCGAGATTCGCTCGATGATTGACCAGATGAACGCCAACGGCCAGAACGGCGGCGCCGTCGCCGACGCGCTGCAGCTACTGGGCAACGAGAACATCAAGACGGCAGGCGACCCCGCCGAAGGTGTGCCGACGCAAGGCGGTATGGCGAACCTGCCGTCAGGTATCCGCGAAACGTTCGAGCGGCCCACGCGCGGTCCCGCTGTGCCGACACCGGGGACCAACGATCAGGGCAATCCGACGATCGAGATGCCCGACATGGAGAAGCCGTTCCCCGAGTTGGACAACTACCGCGATGTCGCGGCGATCGTGTCCGCAGGCGACGCCAATTTGCAACACGGCACGGCAATGGACAAGGCGCTGCTCGACAAGTCGGAGGAGATCCTGCACGGCTTGCACAGTCCTCCCCACATCCCGTGGGAAGCCAACCCTGACATGTCACAGCGACTGATCGACCCTGCGTTGCAGGACATGCTCAACGCGGCGGGCCGCGACCAGATGGCTGTGCACGACGCACTCACGGGGCCCGAGAACGGCGAGTTCATCGGCGACCTCTTCAAGCACCAGTGGGCCGACGACGGCGCCGCGGCCGGCACGCTGCTCAACGGCACCGGTGCGGTGCCGACCGACCTAACGGACCCCACCCAGCTCGCGCAGGCCACCCGCGTCGCAGAGACGATGCACGCGGTCGACGCATATGTCGGCACGGGTGCCAACGCCGACCAATTGCTCGACATCCCTGGCACCGGCGGCCAGTCGGTCGGCCAGGTCAACCCCGAGCTCACCCAGGCACTCGCGGAGGCCAACAAGCCGTTCATCGACGACATGCTCGGCAACAAGCTCGACAGCAGCACGGGATTCGCGCCGCTGGACGACCTGACAAACCCGGAGATGCCGGTCATGCGGGATCTGTTCGCAGTGATCGACAGCGACAAGGACGCTGCCGGAATCCTCAACAGCCAGGCCTATGCCAACGGCCTGCAGTACCAGGCCAACTTCGAGCAGTCCGTCATCAAGGGCGAGATCCCGAACGCCGGCGATCTGCAGTCGGCAGGCACGCTGCGCGGGGTGATCGACACCGCCGCCAGGATCGCCGACAACGACGCCATCGAATACGGGAACCTGCAGGACGTGAAGGCCTACGAAAGCCGCGGCATGTGGTTCGACATGGGCAAGACAATCGCCGGCGAGATCCCCGGCGTCTCGGCGATTCTGGACTGGAACGGCAAGATGCCCGGCGATCCGCTGCACCAGATGTTCGTTGGCGATGCACCCGCGGGCGCGAATATGGAGCACGTAAAGCAGGAGACCTCCGAGATGATGCAATACGCCGTCGCCGCGCGGCTGCTCGACTCGAACATCGGGAACGCGGGCGTCTTCGAGCAACTGAATCTGATCGATCCCGAGACCGGGGAATTCAAGCCACTCACAGCGAATCTCGACAACTTCCGTTCAGCGTTCAACAGTTACTTCGTGGGTATCGACCCGGCGGTGAAGTCGGCTATCGACGGCTACGCGGACGGCTACCGGGATGCGCTGCCCACGGGGGAACCCCACACGGGAGGATGACCCGAACATCAGGGCCACACTCGACGCGCCGCCGACGCCCGAGCCCGCGGCGCCCGGCTGGCCGGAGGGGGCCTGACCGGCCCATACCGCGAGATGCAAAGATTCTGGCAATTACAGACAAAGGAGTCTTTGTAGCGCATGAACATGCTCAATCTCTGGCGGCGACCGCCCGGCGTGCCGGCCATCGAGAACCCGCGGGCCGAGGGACGGTTCCATCTTCCCGACGGCCGCCGCATCGGCTATGCCGAATACGGTGATCCGAACGGCCCGGCTCAGGACTGTCCGACCCGCACGTCTACGACTCGGTCTCCGACTTCGCAGACGACATGGCGTGTGTGGCCGACGCGCTCGGCGCCGCACGTCTCGGCGTCGTCGGTCTCTCCGGCGGCGGACCCTACGCGTTGTCCTGTGCGGGCACCGGCGCGCTGGCCGACCGCGTCGTCGCGGTCGCCGTTCTCGGCGGGGTGACCCCATCCGTCGGGCCGGACGCCACGGCGAGCGGCGCCATCGCCTTGGCCAGCCGCTTTGGCGCTGTCCTGTCGAGAATGCGCGAACCGTTCGCGCGCATCACGGCCGGACTGCTCCTGCCGATCATCCCCCTCGCACACGTCGTCTACCTGGGACTGACCAAGGTCATGCCCGCCGGCGACCAGCGCGTCTTCAGCGATCCCGACATCGAGGCGATGTTCATCGACGACCTCATCCACGTGCTCGACGGCAAGGTGCCGTTCCAGGCCCTGCTCGACGATGCCCGACTCTGCGGACGCGACTGGGGTTTTCGACTCGCGGACGTGAAGGTGCCGGTGCGGTGGTGGCACGGTGATGCCGACTCCATCATCGGATTCGACGACGCCAAGGCGGCCAGCGAGCGGCTACCCAACGCCGAGCTCATCCTCATGCCACAGGAGAGTCACCTCGGTGGGTTCGCGGCGGCCGACGAGGTGCTCGGATACATCGCCTCCTACCTGTTGGCCGCGGGCGAGGACGTCAAGACGGGCGACATCAAGCCAGGGACGACTCAGCAAATCGTTAGGTGATCGCGCATCGCGACACCAGCAGGCGATTTACCAATGACGCCTCGGCACCGCTACGGATTCCGTCGCCCATAAGTGCAGTTACTGATACGCACGCAAGATGACATTTAGTCAAGCTGACCAAAAGTCTTGCAGCCGAACAAAACTGGAAATTTTCTCAAGCTGCAGACGGGCGACGAAATCCGTACTATCCTCAACTTTGGTTGAGTTCCCAGCCCGCCGGCAGCGCCGCACTGGTGCCGCGTACTGGACTCATTCCGGGACGTTCTCCGGCGACACCTCTACAAAAACGATCTTGGGGTTGTGCAATGAGGGATGGGACCGTGCGTATCGGTCGGCCGGATCCTGCGTCGGTAGATGAGCATCGACAATGCGGCAGAGCGACGTTTGCAGTGCGACGGCTCGCTGCGTCACGCCTGGCCATCGCGGTGATCGGCGACATCGACGCCGGTAACGGACGCGAGCTCGGCCGCTTCGTCGAACAGCACACTGGAATCTCGCGCCAACTGGTGCTCGATCTTCGGGCCGTCGACTTCGCGGGCACCCAGGCCTTCACGGCGATCTATTACATCAGCGTCCACTGCGCCCGAAACGACGTCGACTGGATCCTGGTCGGCAGCCACCCCGTGCGACGCCTGCTCTCGATCTGCGACCCCGACGGTGAACTGCCGCTCGCCGACGACCTCACGTCGGCGCTGGAGCGCCTGACCCGCACGGCGCGGTGCCACCAGCACGTTCGATCTGCGGTCTAGCTTCCGCCTCATCTCGCAGTTGCTCGCGAACTGAGCAGGTAGTCCCCGACGGCGAAACGCACATTGACGCTCTCGACAAGACATTCTTGCCACTGCGTATGGCAAGCGAACCTGCTTTCTATCGATATCGTTGACTTCCATCGGTCCTAGTCATACATTCTGTGAATTCTGTCGTCTCATCCCGAGCGGGTAGCCAATGACTGTCGACGTGCTCTGCCCCAATGTCTTCGACGCCGGACTCCCGACGCTGGACTATGACGTCAAGGACACGCCCGCAGACGTCTATCCGCGGATTCGCCAAGCACAGGCACAGGCCCCGATCGCCATCGGACCATTCGGGCCCGAGATCATTTCCCACGAGTTGGCGCGGACGATGCTGCGCGACCCGCGCTTCACGATCCCTCCCGGAATGAACCTCATGGTGCAAGGCATCACGTCGGGGCCCCTGTGGGACAAGATCGTCAATAGCCTGCTCGGCCTCGACGGCGAACCGCACCGCCGACTGCGCAGCCTGGTCTCCAAGGCGTTCACCCCCCGCGCCAGCGCGCGCATGCACAACACCATCGTCGAGGTGATCAACGACCTCATCGATCACGTTGCCGCCCAGGGACGTTGCGACGTCGTCACGGATATTGCCCGGCCGTATCCAGTGCCGATCATCTGCGCCCTACTTGGCGCACCCCGCGAGGACTGGCAGCTGTTCTCACGTTGGGCCGACGAGATATTCACTGCGTTCACTTTCAATCCCGACGGTGTCGACGAGGCGTTCGTCATGCGAGCGTGGGGTGAACTCGACGATTACGTCGACGAGATGGTCGCGCGTCGGCGCCACACCCCGACCGACGATCTGCTCTCCGCCCTGATCCGCGCGGAGGACGAAGGTGATCGCCTCAACGCCGCCGAACTGCGCATGCTGGCGGGTGGGCTCCTGCTGGCGGGCACCGACACCACCCGCAATCAACTAGCCGGGTCCATCGATGCGCTTGTCGACCATCCCGACCAGTGGGCGCTGCTCGCGGAGAACCCTGAACTGGCGGCCAACGCGGTCGAAGAGACGATTCGCCATTCGCCGATCGGATCCGGCACCCTGCGCACCGTCACCGAAGACACGGATTTCGCGGGACATCTGTTCCCCGCCGGAACGATGGTGATCGTCAATACGTTGGCGGCCAACCGGGATCCGGCGGTCTACGACGACCCTGACCGCTTCGACCTAACCCGTTCAGGCGCGCCCGCGGTACTGACCTTCGGCGGCGGTATCCACTATTGCCTCGGCGCGAACCTGGCCCGCCTGGAGCTCGCCGAGGCCCTCAAGATCGTGACCCGCCGGATGACCAACCCCTCGCGCACCGGTCCGGCACCATGGAAGCCGATGATGGAATTGAGCGGACCGACGACGCTGCCGATCGAGTTCAGCAGTGCCTAATCGCGGCTGGTCGGGCAACCCCCCGGCGTCCGACGAGGAGGCGATCGACCGCATCCTCGACGTGGCCGACACGATCATCGCCGAACGCGGATCCGCGGTGCGGATCGCCGACGTCGCGCGCACGCTCGGTGTCACCCGGCAGACGGTCTACCGCTATTTTCCGGGTACCGAAGAGCTGCTGCTGGCGAGCGGAATGCGCACGGCCGACGGCTTTCTCGACCAACTTGCCGAACACACCAGGGGCTTGACCGAGCCCGCCGCGGCGATGGTCGAAGGCATCGCCTTCGCCGTCGAGAGACTGGCCGAAGATGCGCACTTCGCCAATCTGCTCAGGAACGGCAACAAGAGCGGCGCGGCAGTCTCGCTCACGTCCGACACCTCCAAGGCCTTCAGCCGCTCGATGCTGCACCGCTGCGACGTCGACTGGGAGAAGCACGGTTACGACGAGGCGGCGCTCGACGAGCTCGCCGAGTTGGGGCTGCGTACGTTCCACTCGATACTCGTCGACCCCGGCGAACCCGCGCGTGACGGTTATGTCCTGCGCCGCTTCATCTCTCGATGGCTGGGCCCTGCCATCGTCTACCCGCGGCTGACGCAGGTCATGGAGGCGCTGCAGCCTGTCAGTGTCCGCCCGGAGCGCAGGCGGCCTACTGCCGCTTCCTGACCTGCTCAGAGATGTTCTACCGCCGCGGGAATGGACGACGGATAACCTCGTCGAAGACGTGCTGGCCTAGTAATTCATCCCGGTATAGACCTCGTTGAGAACCTTCGGCAGCAACGCGTTGGCGGTCGTGGCGCCGTCGGGTGACAACGTGAGGTTCGTCCAAATAACCAGCGTCACATCGTTTTCCGGATCATGACCCATGAACGAGTTGAAGCCCGGCAGCTCGCCGCCGTGGTAGTACATCTGCGCGGTCGGACTGTAACGCTGATACGAGATTCCATATCCGTACATCTGCCCGCCGGGTGAATCCGCATCCTCGATTTGTAGGCTGTCCAACCACTGCTGCTGATAGTCGGAGTCGAACACCTTGCCCGATACCAGCGCCTTGATCCACTTAGCCAGGTCGTCGGCTGTCGAGATGGCTCCGCCCGCCGCGGTGGCGTATGACGGGTTCTGATACGTGTAGTCGATCGGTTTGAGTGCACCGGAACGCATTTCGGCTTGCATCTCCGACGGGTACGGGATGTCGGCCAGCGCGTACTTGCTCTCGCCGTACATGTAACCGTGTGAGTACGGCGCCGGAATCGACGTGTCGTCGATCGCCGGAAGCGATGTCTGGCTGATGCCGACCGGGCCGAACAGGCGTTGCTTGAACTGTTCGGCAAGCGGACGCCCGCCGACCTTCTCGGCGATGACGCCCAGCACCACGTAGTTGGTGTTGTCGTACATGTACTCCGCGCCCGGAGCGAACTCCCGGGGCTGGGCGAACGCGATCGCCAACGCCTCTTGCGGCGTCCAGGCTTTCACCGGATTGGAGTCGAGGGATTCGGCGAGTTCGGGTGCTTCGGTGTAGTTGTAGAGGCCGCTGCGCATCTTCAGCAGATCGGCGATCGTGGTCTTGTCACCGTCGGGAACGTCAGGCAAGTAGTTCGACACAGGATCAGTGAAATTCAGCTTGCCGTCCTGCGCGAGCAGCACGATGAGCGCAGCGGTCAGCGTCTTGGTGTTCGACGCGATCCGGAAATGCGTACCCCCGGCAGGCGGCCGCTGCGCGCCGAGCTCGGTCGTACCGACCGCTGCTCGATATTCCCCCTGCGGGGTCCGCAGAACCACCATCGCGCCCGGCACGTAAAGGTCCTTGGCCGCCTTCTCGACGGCGGCTTGGAACGCCGCGGGATCGATGGGTTTGAGCGCCGGGTTGGCCGCCGTCGACGTCGTGGCCGTCTCCGATGCCGTCGTCGACTCCGACGACGAGCAGGCGCCGATGACCAAGCCCAGGCACATCGCCAGTGACGCGACCCGAACCGTTGCCTTCATGGCCGCACCCTAGATCTCGAAAGTCAGGCGCGCGGGGGAACGGCCGCACGCGACTCGAGGCGGGACTCAACGCACGGGCCTTGGGGGTATGTGGGATCGTGCCAAGCTCGGAGCGACAGAGTCGCTGACGTTGGTATCGGCAGTAGTAGTTGAGCGACACAGTCGCTCTGAGGTTGGCACGACAGCACCTTGACCCCGGAGGGGCGCCCTACGCGGGCGGGTCACAGCGTCCACCACTCGGTGCAGCCACGGTGTGCGGGCGGGCCGCCACACATGCCGGTGCTCGGCCGGCCACGCGTACGCGGGTCCGCCGTCGTCGACCAGCCATCGCAGACGAGGCTCACCCAGCGCGCGCGCCGACATCGCATACAGTGCCTCGGCCCGCGGCGCGATCACCCCGACGTCGACCATCCGAAACACTCTGTTCTCGCTGTCGATGATCTCTTCGATCGTCACGTCCTTGATCGGATAGCTCACGGGCAGCACATCTTTCATCGACAGCAGCGCCTGCGGTCCGCGCGCCCGCGGATGGCCGACGAGCGTCGCCAAGGGCGCGAACCGACCCAGCGCGAGGTTCGCGTCGAACACCAGAGCATGCGCGTACAGCACCCGCACCAGAACCACATTCATGAAGAACCGCTCGGCCAGGCCCTCCCGCTCGGCCAGCTCCGCGTGCGCAAGATAACCGGCCACGACGCTCGCGTTGTGGGCCAGGTACCAGGACCGTGCCGACGGCGCGCGGAAGAAGTCCACCCAGTGCTGAACCGTCGGTCGCGACGCCACGACATCCTCACGCTCGACCAGAAGCTTCGCCTCGAGGGCGTCGCGCAGCAGATCCTCGTTGACCGCACGCCACCACGGGCTGCCCGGCGCCGCGGCGTCCAATGCATTGAGGACACCCCGCGTCTGCTGCCACCGCATGAAGGCCACCACCGCGCGCCGGTACGCGCGGAAGGGCCGCCGCGAACCGCGAAGCGCATACGTGTCGCCGGCCAACCGAATGCGCGCCCCGGGATCGTCGCGCACCTCGGCGACCATCCGCGAGGCTTCCTGAGCGGCGGTCACGTTCTGCCCCTTTCGTCGAATGTGAACGCTATTCACATTTGCGAATGTTAGCGTTGTAAACATGCCACGTCCAGTGGAAATTCCCCATCCCGACAAGTCCCCGCACGCCAAGCGGGGCGCCTACCACCACGGAGATCTCAAGCGCGCACTGACCGATGCGGCGTTGCAGTTGGTTCAGGAGAAGGGCCCGAAGGGCTTCACGCTGCGCGAGGTCGCCCGGCGCGCGGGCGTCAGCGCTGCCGCGCCCTATCGACACTTCGCCGACAAGGCACAGCTGCTGGCCGCGGTGGCCACGCAGGGGTTCCTCCAACTGCACGAGGTGTTGGATGCCACGATCGCCGCCAACGACGACCTCGCCGAGCAAGCACTCGCGATGGGCAGGGAGTACGTGCGGTGGGCCGTCACCCATCCCGACTACTACCAGGTGATGTTTGGTGCCGAACTCGATAAGACGGAGAGCCCCGAGGTGATCGCCGCCGGGATACGTGCCTTCGACGATCTACTCGACACAATCGTGCGGTGCCAGCAGGCCGGCCTGCTGGCCGCCGGCGATCCGCGCGCGACCGCAGGCCCTATTTGGTCGCTGCTGCACGGCATTTCGATGCTCACAATCGGCAGCGATCTCGCCCATGTCGGCATCGACGAGGAAACCGAGGCGCTGACGGAACGTTCGCTGCGCCAGATGATGTTCTGACCGCCCGATTCCGCTCTCTTAGTGTTTACTCAGAGACGTTCTGCCACAAGGGGAATAGGCGTCCTCGATCGAAAAGAGACATGGTGAGCAGGGCTGATGCGTGCTAGCGTCGACGTATGCGCTTGAAAGCAAAGACTCTCGTCGCCTCGGGCGGTTTGCTGCTGTCGATGGCCGCCGGCGCCGGAACGGCGTCTGCACAGGATTTGGCCCCGCTCCTCAACACCACCTGCACGTATCCGCAGGTGGTCGGGGCGCTCTCGGCTCAGAACCCAGCCGCTGCGGGCCAGTTGACCGCCTCACCCTCGACCGTCGCCATTCTCCAGCAGTACCTCGTCTCGGGTCCCACCGAGCGCCAGCAAATGCTCTCGCGGCTGCAGACGATGCCGGGCGCCGCACAGTACGTCGGCCTGCTGTTGGGCGTCGCAGCCACCTGCAACAGCTTCTGACTCGCGAGGCGCCGCCTACGCCGGCCCGGTGAGGTTGCCGTCGCGGATGTCCCTGCGGCACTCGATCCGGGTCTTGCCCGTTTCACCCACACACACCCGCACCTGTTCCTCGATCCCCGGCGGGTACACCTCGTCGGTCGGAGCCGGCGTGGCGGTCGGATTCGGTACCGGGCCTTGGTAAATCGACCATAGATGGTCACCGGTTGACGGCAGTCGCGAGCAGTACGCCTGCTGGCCGGTCGTAGCGACACCCGCCGAGCCCAGCGGATCGCAGTCCGCACCGATGCGCACCACCGGCACGACCGGGGCGCTCGTCGGAGCCGACGCTTCAGCGCTGGCCGGTGGACGTTGGGGCGCCGGCTCATCCCGATTCGCGATGGTCACCCCAACCGCGATCGCCGCGCCGCCGAGCACCGCGGCCACACCCGCTGCCAGCAGTCCGAGCCGCAACCTGCTCGACCCGCCGTTCTTGATGTGCTTGTTCTGCCGCCCCGACGCGGGGGCCGAAATCGTCTGATCGGTGGCTCCGATCTGCTGTGCCACCTCAGACAGGCCGTGAGCCATCGCCTCGGCGAAGTCGCTGCACGAGTCGAAGCGGTCGCTGGGCGCCTTGGCCAGCGCGCGCTGGAACGCGGGGCCCAATCCGGATAGTTCGGGGATGCGGTCGCCGATCGACGGCGGGCTGGCCGTGAGGTGATTGCTGATCACCACCGCCGGGTTGTCGTGCTGGAACAGCTGTTGGCCGGTGAGAAGGTGGAAGGCGGTCGCGGCAAGTGCGTACTGGTCGGCCCGGCCGTCGAGCGCGTGGCCCATCAGCTGTTCAGGCGCCGCGTAGGCCACGGTGCCGACGGTCATGTTGGTGGCCGTCAGATCGGAGGTATCCGCGTTCGAGCGTGCGATGCCGAAGTCCGCGAGCAGCGCGCGACTGAAGGTGGAGTTCGACTGGGCCAGAAGGATATTCGACGGCTTGACGTCTCGATGGAGCAGGTGCTGCTGGTGCGCGTAATCCAGCGCGTCGGCGACGCCCGACACGATCCGCACGACGTCCGCGGGCGGTAGCCCGCCGCCCTGGTGCTCGGCGAGCAGCCGCGCGGCGTCGGTGCCCTCGACGAAGTCCATCGTGATCCAGAATTGACCGTTGTACTCGCCGCGGTCGTGCACTCCGACGATGTTCGGGTGCCACAGACGCGCAACCAGGTCGGCCTCGCGGTTGAAGCGCTCGAGGTATTCGCGGTCGGTGGTCAGCTCGACCGGCAAGATCTTCAGAGCGTCGTATCGGGGCAGCCTCGGGTGCTGGACCAGATACACCTCGCCCATGCCGCCCGCGCCCAGTTGGCGCACGACGGTGTACCCTGCGAAAACGTCGCCTTCGGCTAGCGGCATGGCGCCACACCCCACATGGTGCCGCTATCGCCGTTTCGCGCCATCCGCAAACCTTCGCACGAACGCGCGACGCGGTTGCTGTGGGGGTTACTTCGACGCTGTGACCGGCATCGGAACGGGAGTGACGAGCCGGCCCGACTCCAGGAAGCTGTTCAGATTGCGCAGCGTGGGCTCCTCCATCGCCGCGCGGGTTCGCCGTCATTCAAGGCTCACTGGCGACGGCTGTTGTCCCACAGTCCTTCGGTTGCCGGCGACGAGTAGCTCACCGCGACAGATCAACTCGGTTCGGCGGTGGCCGATGCAGGTACGTGGCGCGCCACGGTTTCATCCAACGTTTCACGCAGGGCGCGGATTTCGGTGAGCAAGCGTTCGAGGTCGTCACGCTCGATGTGCAACACCTCGGCCCTACCGGTCGTCGTCACGGTCGCGTTGCGCAGTTTGCCGCGGCGAAGCGCGGATTCGCCGATGATCTCGCCCGGCCCAACGAGGGCGATGCGCTCGTGACCGACATACACGCCCGCTTCGCCACTGAGCAGGATGTAGCAGGCGTCCGACGGAGTGTGTTGGCGAATCAGCGGCCACGGCCCAGATGTCGAGGTGCGATGGGCGGCCTCGACGAGTTTCTTCAGGTCGTCGTCGGAAAACTTCTCGAACGTCGGAAACTCGCGCAGCCGGCGGGCACTCTCCTGCTGTTCCTGCTTGCGGGCCTCAGCGCTGGCGCGTTCGTACGAGCGATTGTCCATGGTCGTTCCCCGATCCGCGATGTGACCCCTGACGACGTGAGCCTATCCATCAAACGACACGGATGCGGCCATAATCCCTGCGATTTCGGAGCGAAATCGCAGTATTACCGCTGATCCGCGCCGTACTCCAGCGCCGGCTCCGCCGAATCCACACCGCCCCTGCTCAGAATGGTCAGCATGTCGGGCTGCACCTCGTAGCGGGCGCCGTCGGCGGGGTTGACCGCAGTGAATCCGCCGCCCGACGGAACCGCGTTGGACAGTTGCAGATTGGCACCGTCGCGCAGCCGCTCACCACGGTAGTAATAGGTGCCCGGCGCCGACTCACACACGACCGCAATGGAATTCGACGTTCTGATCGCCGCAGCAGGCGTGCTGCCCGCATCACAGCGCGCCGTACGGCCGACGAACCCCTGCGCGTCTGTGCCCGACACCCCCGAAATGGGTTCGGATCTGGCCGACGGCGACGTCGTGGTGGGAGTGGTGGTCGACGGCGACTCCTCGTCCGTCGGCGTGGTCGTGACCGTCGTCGTCGAGGGTGTCGGCAGCGCGAGCTTGGTCTGCGGTGCCGACCCGCCGTCGCGGTCGCCGAAAACCAGCACCGTCGCGAGCACCACCGCCACTGTGAACATCGCGATCGTCGCTGCCAGCAGCGCCACCTGCGTCGGGCTGAACCGCGACTTCTTGGCCGACGGGACGGGTGGCGGCACCGGACCGTGCGGCCGCTGGTAGCCCGTCCGCGCCGGGTTCGGGTCGAGCGCCGAGAACTGCCTGGTATTGCTCGGCGCGGGTGGCATCGGTGATGGCGCCGGCGTCGAATCCGTCATCGCCGCGGCAGCCGCTTTTGCCAGCTCACCGGCAGTCGGATACCTGTCGTTCGGCTGCTTCGCCATGCCCTTCGCGACGACGTCGTCGAACGCGCGGTTGATCCCCCTGCGCATGATGCTCGGCCGCGGGGGCGGCGAGAACATGTGCGCACCCATCATCTGCCGCACATCTCCCGCCTCGAACGGGGCGCGGCCGGTCAGACACTCGTAGAGCAGGCAGGTCAGCGAGTAGACGTCCGCGGCGGGCCCACCGCGGCCTCCGCTGAACCGCTCCGCCGCCATGTAGGCACACGACCCGATGACCAGCCCGGTGCTCGTCACGTTCGCCTCACCGCCGCCATGCGCAATGCCGAAGTCGACCAGATAGGCGAAGTCGTCGGACGTCAGCAACACGTTCTCCGGCTTGATGTCGCGGTGCACCAGACCGTTGCCGTGCGCCGCGTCCAGGGCAGCCGCAACCTGGCTGATGATCGACACCGCGCGGGTCGGCGGGAGCGCGCCCTTGACCCGCAACTCGTCCTTCAGGCTGGCGCCCTCGACGAGGCGCATGTCGATGTAGAGGACGCCGTCGATATCGCCGAAGTCGTGCACCGGGATGACATGCGGTTCCTGCAGCCGCGCGGCGACGCGGGACTCGCGGCGAAACCGCTGCTGAAAGCCCTGGTCTGCGGCTACCTCCGTACGCAGCAGCTTGATCGCCACCAGGCGTTCTCTGACCGTGTCGTAGGCGCGGTACACCTCGCCCATGCCGCCTTCGCCGATCAGCGCTTGAAGCTCATACGGGCCGAATTGCGTACCCACGCGAGTGCCGCCGTTCGGGGAACCCATATGAATCCTTCCGTTCTTCCGGTAAGCGTGTTTGCAGGTCGATCCGCTACGTTCAAGCGAGTTCCCGCAGCGCGCTCTTCCTTAACCCGCTCCCCACAGCGGGCAGATTGTGGCACCATCATTGGGGCCACTGAAAACAAAGCAGCACAAGCGATTTGCTTCAGTAGCCGAGTCTACAAAGGGTCGAGGTGCATTGCGAACTGATGTCCGCCCACCTGCGATGACACCAGCCGGGTGGCGCACCCCCGCGTAGTACTCCACAAATTCAGAGGCATAACGTCGGCCGTGATGGGGAACACCTCCTTGTCGACGTTCGAGTCGGTACCCGTGCAAGATCTGTGACAGGAGCCGCGGTGGCTAGTTCAACTGAAAAATCCCAGGTGAGTACGCCTGACCCGAAATCCAAGTGGCTATCTGAGTCGGCGGCCCAGACCCGTGGTTCGGACAAGAAGGAAGTTCAGTTCCACTACGACATCTCGAACGACTTCTTCAAGCTGTGGCAGGACCCCACCCAGACCTATAGCTGCGCGTATTTCGAGCGCGACGACATGTCTCTCGAAGAAGCGCAGATGGCCAAGGTCGATCTTTCATTGGGAAAGTTGGGCCTTCAGCCCGGGATGACGCTGCTCGACATCGGCTGCGGCTGGGGTTCGACCATCATGCGGGCCGTCGACAAATACGACGTCAACGTCATCGGTCTGACGCTGTCGGAAAACCAGAAACAGCACATCGAGGACCACTGGTTCGCCAACTCCAAGAGCAAGCGCAACATGGAGGTTCGCCTGCAGCCGTGGGAGGACTTCGACGAGCCCGTCGACCGCATCGTGTCCATCGGGGCGTTCGAGCACTTCGGCTTCAACAAGTACGACGACTACTTCAAGAAGACGTTCAACTGCCTACCCGATGACGGCGTCATGCTGCTGCACACGATCATCATTCCCGAGGACGAGGAGATCAAGGCCAAGGGGCTGCCGCTGACCATGTCGAACGTCCGCTTCATCAAGTTCATCATGGACGAGATCTACCCCGGCGGTCGTCTGCCCCTGGGATCGATGGTCAAAAAGCACGCAGTCGGCGCCGGCTACACCGTGACACGCGAGCAACACCTGCAACCGCATTACGTCCGCACACTCGACACCTGGGCGGCAAATCTCGAGGCCAATAAAGACGAGGCTGTCGCGATCACGTCCGACGAGGTCTACGAGCGATTCATGAAGTACCTGACCGGCTGCGCCGACCTCTTCCGCAACGGCTACACCGATGTGTGTCAGTTCACTTGCGAGAAGGCTTGATTCGTTTCGGAATCAACTGAGTCTATTTAGTAGGGTCATCGACAATGACTGACATCGAGTCCGGACCAACCGATATGCGGCCTCACTTCGAAGAGATTCAGGCCCATTACGACCTTTCGGACGAGTTCTTCGGTCTCTTCCAAGATTCTTCGCGAACGTACAGTTGCGCGTTCTTCGAGCGTGACGACATGACGCTCGGCGAAGCGCAGTTAGCCAAAATCGATCTGGCACTTGGCAAGCTGGATCTACAGCCGGGCATGACGTTGCTCGATGTCGGCTGCGGCTGGGGTTCGGTCATGCAACGCGCCGTCGAGCGCTACGACGTCAACGTCGTCGGCCTGACCCTGAGCAAGAACCAGTACCGCTACTGCGGGCAGCTCTTCGAGACCCTCGACACCGATCGCAGCACCCGCGTCGAGCTACACGGCTGGGAGGAGTTCGACGAACCCGTCGATCGCATCGTCAGCATCGAGGCGTTCGAGGCCTTCCCCAAGGAGCGCTACGCCGCCTTCTTCGAGACGTGCTACCGCATCCTTCCCGAGGGTGGCCGACTGGTACTGCAGACGATCATGGGCCATCCGCTCAAGCGCTGGCCCGACCTCGGCATTCCCATCGTCATGTCGGACCTGAAGTTCATGCGGTTCATCGCCAAGGAGATCTTCCCCGGTGGTTCCATCCCGTGCGACGAGGACATCATCGGGCTTTCCGGCAAGGCCGGTTTCTCGATGCACCACTTCGAGACCCTGAATCCGCACTACGTACGCACCCTGCGAACGTGGGCCGACAATCTCGAAGCCGCACACGACGAGGCCGTCGCCGCCACGTCCGAAGAGGTCTACGAGCGCTACATGAAATACCTGACCGGGTGCGCGGACTTCTTCGAGCGCGGCATCAGCGAACTCGGCCAATTCACCCTGATCAAGGGGTGACCGCGGTTAGTCGCTTGGCAATGGACTGACCGCCGTCAGGGCGCGCCGAAGGCCAGCACGACATTGTTGCCGCCCAGCCCGAAGGAATTCGACACCGCGTACCGATAGTCGCCGGGCCGGGGCCGGTCCGCCACCACGTCGAGGTCGATCTCGGGATCGAGGGACTTCAGGTTGCGGGTCGCCGGAATGATGCCGTCGCGCAGCGCCTGCACCGTCAGCACCGCCTCCACGGCGCCTGCGGCGCCCAACGAATGACCCAGCGCCGCCTTGGGCGCATATACCGCCGCCGAATGGTCGCCCAGCGCGCGCCGGATCGCGTGGGCCTCGGCAAGGTCGCCGAGTTTGGTGCCGGTCGCGTGTGCGTTGACGTGGTCGATGTCGGTCGCCGTGAGGCCGGCCAGTTGAATCGCCCGGCTGATCGCGTCGCCCGCCCGCTCACCGGTCGGGTCGGCGTCCACGACGTCGTAGCCGTCTGACGTGATGGCCGCGCCCATAAGTCGAGCGAGAATCGGAGCGCCTCGCGCCTTGGCGTGTTCTTCGGTTTCGATGAGCATCAGCGCAGCGCCCTCGCCGAGCACCATGCCATCGCGGTCGGTGTCGAACGGGCGGCACGCACCCGCCGGGTCGTCGTCATTGGTCGACAACCACCCGAGGTTGTTGAATGCCGCGACCGGCACGGCTTCGATGCAGTTCTCGACGCCGCCGCAGATGGCGATATCGGCCTCGCCCAGGATGATGCCCTGCCAGGCTTCCGCGATGGCGGCCGCGCCCGAGGCGTCTGCCAGCACCGGCGACGTGATGCCCGCCCTGGCCTTGAAGTCCAGGCCGACCGAGGCGGCCGGCGCGTTAGGCATGTGCATCTGCACAGCCAACGGATTGGCCGCGCGGACGCCACGTTCCTTGAAGTCGTCGTAGAGCCTGATCATCGCCTCGGTACTGGCGAGCGCAAGGCCGATCGAAACGAGGAGGCGACGGGTGTCGACTTCGGGGGATCCAGCGGTCTCCCACAGGCGTCGGCCGAGCACCCGCGACATCTTCTGCATATACGACAGTCGACGGAGCTCGACCCGGTCGAGGTACTGGTCGAACTCCTCTCGGAGTTCACCTCCGATGCGGACGGGAAAGTTGTATTCATCGACGAATGGCTTCTCGAGTCGGCGAATTCCGCTCTGCCCCTCCAGCAACTGCTGCCAGGTCTCTTCGGCGTTGGTCGCCAAGGCATTGCTCGACGCCAGCGCTGTGACGACGACATCGGGAAGTCCGTCGCCGGTGGTCCTACTCGCCATGGGTCACCAAAGTTCCTTCACTGCGCTAGCTGACCTGGTCGAGATTTCCCCAATGTACGACCGAATATGCGTCGGCGCAGCGACTTTTTGCACGCACCTGAATCCAACATTAGCGGCAACTGCCCTAGCGGTGAAACCCGTGCCCGAGATCGATCTAGAGGCACTCTGGACAAGCGCGCACGGCTACACGGTCAACGACGAGGACGACGATGACCCGGTCGTGGTACAAACCGCGCCGGTGTCGAGAAGGTGATGGGGTTCTGCACCCCCGAGGAGCATGCCGGATTCTCAAGGCAGGCAAGGATGTTCGAAGACATGCTCGTCAGCAGCCAATCAGGAGATTCTCGTCGCGAAGTTCGACTACGACGACAAGGACGACGAAGTCGTCGGCGAACCGGACCCATTGCTCGTGGGGCGGGCTTTGGAGGACTGAGGGCTACGCAGCCGACCAGCCCAGATCGCACTCTCGGCCCGCGCGACACTCATCACGGTGCGCGCGGTCTCCCACAGTTGACTCCCGCGATCCGCGTGCACGGCGGGCAGACCCGCTGCGCAGCGCATGACCATCGCGCCGAGATTCGCGGATGTCATATACGGCACCACAAGTAGATTCGCGCAGGTACCGCGTCCCTCGACCTTCATCAGGCGAGGACGCCGGGGACCCGGGCTGTCAACCGTCCTGGCACCGCTGATGATCGAGTCGAAATCGACCGGGCCCTCGGTGGGCGACCAGTTGATGGCGATGTCGACGATTTCCCCCAGCGGCGCATGCAGGAGTCCGATCAGTTCAGGAAGCTCCGCGCCAACCGAGGCGGTGTGCGGCCACCACGCCCCGTCGATGTCGGAGCCCAATTGGGGAGCGAGCAGAAGGCGAACGGGGCGGGCCAACCGGCGCGTCCCCGACAGGCCGTTCACGGCAAGGGCTTAGCGGAAGATGACTTCTTCTGGTCGCTGTCCGAGAAGGTGGGCATCGGAGTGGGCTCCGTGGAGCTCGCGCGCTTGTCGGCGACGTGTGGCTGGTGGGGGTGTGAAAACAGATCTGACGATTCCATAGAACACGTCCTTAAAACATACGGGTAAGAGCCCATACATACGAAGTGGGCGAACGGAGATACGTCCGCAGGCTGATCGCGAGAGCGACATCAGGAGAATGCTGAGGCGAAAGGCCTGACATCCAATTTACCCGATCATCGATCAAATCGGTGATTCGCCTTCACGCTCGACTGCAAAGTCCGTAGAAAGCGGTGTGGGCTGGCGGGTATGTACCCACCAGCCCACACGACCAAGATCAGGTTATACGGCGGACACACCGACTGCCTGGGGACCCTTGGTCCCCTGCTCGACGGTGAACTCAACACGCTGGTTCTCCTCGAGCGACTTGTATCCATTTCCCTGGATTTCGCTGAAGTGGACGAAAACGTCGTCCGCTCCGCCATCCGGAGCAATAAAGCCGAAGCCCTTATCGCTGTTGAACCACTTCACAGTTCCCTGCGTCATACTTTTCTACTTCTCTCATTGTGTAACGGATGTCGACAGACACCCGTCTAAAGCCTAGCACGCCCAGGGGCGAAGGCGTATTCGCCTGTGCGGTAATCCTTTTGGCGTTCGGCTCAATTGCGGGCGCAGATGGGCGGGAAAGCATCGCCGACTTCTCCTGAGCAGCAACACTTCTGAACGAAACACCAGGGTTGCGCAGGACATCGATTGCGACACGGTCACGGAAAGGTATCCATCCGGGTAGCAATAGTCACAAAAATCCCACTGGTCACTATCGTCACATGAAGCCGCTTATGACGTCACCGCGACGTCGTGCCCTGAAAGGTGTGACATGTCGCCGCGTCATCTCATCGCATCGCTGTCAGCGGTATCGGCGACCGTTCTGACCGTGGCCATCGGCGTGGCACCGACCGCATTCGCCCAGCCCTGCAGCGGTGCGGCCGCAGCCATCCAGCCTCCCGCGTCATCCAACTCCGGCGAGACCCCGGACCTGCCGGGCGACGGTCGGCCCCGGGGCCAGCGGCCTACCGGTGCCAATGAGGGCGCCGCGCTGCCGAGTCTGGGGCAGGTCCAAGGGGCCTCCCGATACGAACAGCAAGCCGCGGTGGTGCCCGATGCCGCCCAGCCTGTTCCCGATGCCAACCCGGTGGCGCCGCCGGCGCCTCCTCCGCCTCCGGCGCCACCGGGCACGTCACTCGTCGGCTGGGTGACGGGACCGGAAAGCCCGAACGACACCGTCAATCGCTTCGCCATCACCGGCACCGACCTGGGCATCATGTGGGATAACGGTGGCGGTGAGGTGCTGATGGCCTTCGGCGACACCTATGGGTACTGCGGTGTGCGCGGCCAGCAGTGGCGGTACAACGCCCTGTTCCGCAGCCGGGACGGCGTGCTGTCCAAGACGGTGTCGGCATCGAGTTCTCCCCTTTGGTCTCAAGGACTTTCGAAGCAGATCATCAACAGCATCAAGTTCTCACCGACCGAGAAGGGCATCATCCCGACCGCGGGTATCGCAGTCGGCGGCAAGCAGTACCTGAACTTCATGTCGATCAAGAATTGGGACAGCGACGGTCGCTGGACGACGAACTTCTCGGCGATCGCGGTCTCACCGGACAACGGCGAGCACTGGGGCGTCTATCCGGACTCCGTGCGCCCGGCGTCGCCGAACAGCACCGACCGGGTCCAGTACGTCGCGGGCAACGAGAACTTCCAGCAGGGCGCCTTCCTCACGCCGGGGCCCGGTGATCCATACCTCTACTCGTTCGGCACCCCGGCTGGGCGCGGTGGTGCGGCGTACATGTCACGGGTGCTGCCCCAGAGCGTGCCCGACCTTCGCAGGTACGAGTACTGGAGTTCGGCCTCCAACTCGTGGGTGCCGGGCAACCCCGGGGCGGCGACGCCGGTGATCCCCGGACCCGTCAGCGAGATGTCGGCGCAGTTCAACAAGCATCTGGGGCAGTACCTGGTGCTATACGGCAACGGTGCCAACGACATGGTGATGAGGACCGCGCCCGCACCGCAGGGGCCGTGGAGCCCAGAGCGGGTGCTGGTTCCGTCGATGCAGTTCCCCGGCGGTATCTACGCGCCCTTCCTGCATCCGTGGTCGACCGGCCGCGAGCTGTACTACAACGTGTCGCTGTGGTCGGCATACAACGTCATGCTGATGAGAACCGTTCTGCCGTAAGGGTCTGTGTCGGGCCGGCATCTGCTTATCCTGGGCGCCATGGACATTCGTCCGCCCGAAGAACATGAGCGCCGTCCCGAGGTCATCAGCCGGCGTCGGCTGCTCTGGCTGAGCGGCGCCGGACTGGCAGCCGCCGTCGCGCCGATCGCGACGCCTGTCGTGACGTCCGCTGCGCCCGTGGCGCATCAGATCTTGTGCCGGGACGCTTGGGGTGCCGCTCCAGCTCGCCCCGGCGGCAGGACACACACGCTCAATCGCATGACGATCCATCACACCGAAGTGACCCTGGGTGACAACGCCGATGCTCCCGCCCGGCTCCGTCAGCACCAGCGCTACCACCAGGACACGCACGGATGGATCGACATCGCCTACCACTTCAGCGTCGACCGCAACGGCAACATCTACCAGCTGCGAAGGCCAGACCTCGTGGGCGACACCGCGACGAATTACGACCCGACCGGCCACTTCCTCGTCGTGTGCGAGGGCGATTTCGACAACGAGCAGGTCAGCGAGGATCAGCTCAACGGAGCAGCACTCGTATTGGCCTCAGCCGCACAGCAATTCGGTATCTCGACTGACACGCTGGCGGGTCACCGCGACTTCAGCTCGACGACGACCTGCCCCGGCGCAAGCCTCTACGAACATGTGACCTCAGGCGATCTCCAGAACCGGGTGGACGGGCTCCTCGCCGCGGGCCCGGTCGGCCTGCCGTTGCTCTGCGGGCCCGAAGCGACCGAAAACGTCGCGGCCATCGAATCGGGTCTGCGCTGACTGTCTAGCGCGGTCCGTCGACCTCGTAGGTGCCGAGGTCGTCCTGGAAGACCACCTGCACCGTGCGCTTCGCGCCCTTGATGGTCACGTCGCAGGAGAAGCCCGCGCCGACTTCGACCTTCGGATTCTTGCCACCGTTGCACTTCACAGCCGACACGTCGTTCGCGCCGTAGCCGTTGATCGGATTGCTGAGAATCTCCGTCACACCGGCTTCGGCAGCGCCGACGTCGAGAACCGTTCCGCCGCCGAGGAATCCGGAGATCCAAAGTCCCCCGATCAATGCCGCGCCGCCGATGACGATGACCGCGGCGACCGCGCCGGCGATCATCGGGAGTCGCGACTGTCGAGGCTTCGCCGGCGGCGGTTGTGGTGCAGCGGGCTGCTGGCCGTACTGCTGCGCCGGCGTCTCCGCGGGTGTCCACTGTGGAGTCGGACGGGCCGCGGGCGGCCAACCGGGTTGCTGCTGCGGCGGGTAGTGCGGAGGCGGCTGCTGCGGAGGCGGCGGGTACTGAGGCCGCTGCGGCGCCGGGTATTGGGGCCGCTGCGGCGGGTACTGGGGGCGCTGCGGCGGTGGGGTTGCCGGCCCGCCGGGCTGCGGAGCACCGCCAGGGCGCTGCCACCACGGTTGTCCGGGTGGCTGTCCGGAGCCTCCGTCGGGTGGGCGCGTCATGTGAACCGCTCGAAACACTCGTCGATGCGGCTGGAAAGCCCCAACCGATAGGCCAAAATCCGAGAGAAGCCCGCCGGTGCCGGAACCCCGTTGACATCGCTGGCGGCCAGTCCGTTGGCCAGTAGCCCCGCCACCGCCTCATCGGTGTCTCCCGGCGACAGGATGAAGTCGGCGCCGTCCTCTTCGGTCATCTGCCCCTGCGCCACGCCGGTCAGACAGGCCGTGCGCAGCGCCGCGACGGGCGTGTCGATTTTCGCGCCACGCTCCTTCTGTATCGCGAGCGCATAGCGCGACGTCACTATCGACAACGCGGAGTTGTCGCCTTGCACCAACACCTCGTCGCTCTCCTCGTTCTTGGTCGCTCCCGCCGCTTGCAGCGCGGGCATGTCCACGAAGATCTTGTTGGAGTCCGGGCAGTAGGAGGTCGGTTCGGTGATCGTGGCACCCGTGCATTCGGACCGGTCGGTGGTCAATGTCGGAGCCTCGGCCGGCTGAAAAGTCGTGTCCAGCACGGCCATCAGCTTCGCGAGGGTGTCGTCGTTGATCGGGCTGTCCAGCGAGGTGCCGGAGTCGAAGGTGACGTGTTCGGGCAGATCACCCTGACGCTTGGTGATCTCGTCCATGTCGATCGCCGCGCATTGGTCCGCACCACCGGTGAAACCCAACTGAAAAGCACTGACGCGGTCGAGTGCCGAGCCGTGTGGGTCGTCGGACGGTCCGCCTTCCAAGCGGTCGCGGATGTAGATGACCCCGGCGAGCACGTGGTTGAGACCGTCGCCGGTGCTCAGCGTGAACCGCGGCGAATCTCCGGCGGCCACCCAATGCAGGTACACCCCGGCGAAGCAGTCGGCTTGCTGTTCTCTGACCAGGCCGGGGGTGTCCATGTCGGCGATCCCGGCCATCCATTGCAGCGCGTGCCCGTACTCGTGGGCGATCACGCCGACGACGCCCATGTCACCGAAATACTCCTGCGCGACGGGCAGGAACACTCCGCGGTCCCAGATCATCGTGTTGAGCCGGAAGCAGAACGCGGCGTTGGGGCTGTCGTACATCGACGAGCCACACAGCTCCGGACTGTTCGGATCCGTCGAATCGTAGGACGCCAGGGTGTCCACCGGTTCGAACTGACCCGCCAGATACTTCTCGTAGTTATCGGCCCAGAAGTCCTGAATATCGTTGACCGCCAACAGCGCCAGTCGATCCATCGGGCCGTCGTCGGAGTACTCCACGGTGCCCTCGGGCGCAGGCGCATTCGGACGCGGACCGCTGGGCCCCTCGCTGACCGGCAGGCCGCCGACGCGCTCGGGGTTGAACAGCATGGACGTCGCCCGGCCGTCGATCACAGTAGGTGTGCACGCCGTCAACAGCGCCGCGCAGACGACGACCGGCACCAGGCGGGCGAAGCCCCTGCGCACCGTCGCGCCCGCGCCGTGCCGCATCACCCGCACCACGTCGTTCACTTGCAGTTACCCCTGTCAGTGCAGTCTTCCCGCCCAACTTTGCCGCTTCCGCTGGACTTCAGCAGGAAGATTATGCGAAGAATCCCGCGCGCGACGGATACTGCGTGGTGGAGGAGGTGAGATCCAGGTGGATTCTCCGAACTCGCGCGTCGGCCAGATGTTCGGCCACTACCGGCTCACCGGCCTGCTCGGACGAGGTGGCATGGGCGAGGTGTACCGGGCCGACGATACGAAGAAGGGCCGTACCGTCGCGCTGAAAATCCTCGCCGAACAGTTCTGGCAGGACGAAAAGTTCAGGACCCGCTTCCAGCGTGAGTCGCGGGCGGCCGCCGTTCTTCAAGAACCGCACGTCATTCCGATCCATGACTGGGGTGAGATCGACGGGCACCCGTACATCGACATGCGACTCGTCGAGGGCCAGACCCTGCAGGAGCTACTGAGCGCCGGACCGCTGAAACCCGCCCGGGCGTCGTTCATCATCGGAGGGGTCGCCGCCGCCCTGGATGCCGCACACGCCGCCGGCCTGATTCACCGCGACGTGAAACCGCAGAACGTCATCGTCACACCGTCGGACTTCCCCTACCTGGTCGACTTCGGCATCGCCGAAGCCAAGGGCGAGAGCGGCTTGACGAACACCGGCATGCAGATCGGCACGTGGACCTACATGGCTCCGGAACGTTTCCGCGACCGCGAAGCCACTCCCGCGGTCGACGTGTACGCGCTCGCCTGCGTGCTGTTCGAATGCCTGACCGGCGAACCGCCCTTCCAGTCGAACAGCATCGAGCAGATCATGACGTCGCACCTGTTCATGCCGCCACCACAGCCCAGCCAGGCCAATCGGGCCCTGTCACCGGCATTCGACGACGTCGTCGCGCGCGGCATGGCCAAAGAACCCGACGACCGCTACGGAAGCTGCGGAGCGCTGGGCCGGGCGACACAGCGCGCCGTCGAATCGGACACCGCGATCAGGCCCGCCCCGGATCCCGGTCCCACGATGCCGGTGCCGACACAGCAGGCCTGGAACCGTCCGCGGACGGCCCCGGGCTTCGGCGATCCGACCATGCACCGGCCGACCAACGTCGCCCCACCGCAGCCGTCGTACAACACGCCGCCGCCGTCGTACCCTCCACCGCCCGCCCCCAGCGCGCCGCGACCGGCCGCCAGTTCCCCACCTCCGAAGGCAGCGTCACGCAAGTGGTTGATGCCCGCCGCCATCGCGGGCGTCGCGGTGCTGGTGTTGGGCGGCATCGGGATCGCAATCGGCGTGCTGACCAACGACGATTCCAAGCCCGTCCCCACGGCGCAGCCCGATCCTTCGGATCCCCCTGTCCAGCGGCCCGGCACCGATACCGATACGAAATCCCCGGACCCGACGCCTACCGCGAATCCGCTGTCGGTGGGTTCGCCTCCGCCACCGCCACTGGTCGGCAAGGACACCAGCGCCAACCCGACGAGCTGCACCGGCGACTACGCGCTGCCCGGCCGCAACGATCCCGGCACGCACGCACGCCGGGGCTCGGCCGACACCTCGTGTTTCTTCACCGACAGCGTTCTGCGTTCGTATTGGCAGAAGTACGGTGACGCCAGCCGTGACCTGCGGGAGGTGTCGGCGCCCGGTGCCGTCGATTGTGTTCCCGGCAACGGATTCCGCTGTGACGGGGCAAATTTCGTGATGGAGTGCCAAGCGCGTCCAGGCAACGCCTACATCACCTGCACCGGCGGCAGGGACGCCGTCGTCTATCTCTACTGAGGGCAGTTGCCCGCGGGCAGCAGGTCGGCATGGTCGGCAAGCCAGATCGCAATCTGCGTCAAAGCCGCTGTCCCGTCGTCGAATGCGCCCGACCTCGGTTCGACGGCCACCGCGACGACCGCCGACCCGTCCCGCACGGGAATGACGCCGAACTGGCGGACGAGGTAGTTGCCCTCCGGCGAAGGACCCCAGCCACCTTTGAATTTCGCGCCCGGGAGCATGCCGAGGCCCCAGCGCTGGTCGGATTCGATCTGCCCCATCAAAGCCATGATCGGCTGGTCACGGGAATCGCACGCTGCTGACGACAGAAAGGTAGCCTGATCGGCGAGCGACCACGTCGTCTGCCCGAATGCGGTGAACTCCGGCCTGACCTTTCGGGATTCGACGGCGGTCGGTGCGCCGGCGTCGGCGAGCACCGCTTCCACCTTCTTGGCCGCCTCGGGCGGATCACCCAGGCTCGCCCAGATCGATTCGGCCGCATCGTTATCCGATTGGGTGATCGCGGCCCGCATCGCCTCGGTGACCTGGTCGGTCTCCCGCAGGCCCGCGATGGCCAGCGGCACCTTGATGGTTGACCATGCCGTCCCGGTGCTCCATTCGCCTGCCGTCACCGGCGCCGGTCCCGCGCCCACCGGTCGGACGACAATGCCCACGCTGGCATTGAGTTGGGCCGCGAGAGAGGCGAACTCGGTGGCGAAGGGCCCGCCGTCGACGGGCGGCGGAATGCCGGCTGTCGCGGGCGACGACGGCGCCTGGGTAAGGGGTGGCGGCGCACTGCTGCTCTGCGACGACTTCGGCTCCGCCGAGATGTTGCGGCCGATGACGATGCCGCCCCCGACGATACCGACGGCCGCCAGGACGGCGACGAGCACGACCAGAGATCGGCGGGGGCGATTCTGTTTCGAGCGGGTGTCTCTGGGACCCGGCATCGGTCGGCTGTTGGTCGTGGTGGCCATCTCCCCCAGTATCACGGCTGTCGGCGCGGACTCCGCGCAGCAAGGCGGCACGCTGTTGATAACAATTTGACACCGCCGCGCAGCCGAGGAACCTCAGACGGTGGGAATCACTTGGCCGCGCCGTTGATCCTCGGTGTGAGGATCATGCCCTTTTCGACGCCCCACATCGTCGCGATCGTCTTGTATTCGCCGGTCTGAATCAGGTGCTCGAGCGCCTTCAGCAGCGATTGCGCCAGGCCTGAGCCCTTGGCCACCGGCCACCCGTAGGGAGCCGAGTCGAACACCTCGCCCGCGGTCTCCAGTTCACCGCCCGAGGTCTTGATCGCGAACAACGTCACCGGTGAATCCGCCGACATCGCATCCACTTCCCCGTTGATGAGCGCTGCGGTCAGGTCGTCCTGGCTGACGAACACCTTCTTGTCGATCGGCGGCTGCCCGGCAGCTACACAGGCGCCGCTCTTCGCCGGAATCTCCTCCGCCTCTTGCAATGACGGGTACGCGACACCGACGGACAAGCCACACGCATTGTTCGGATCCACTCCGCTGCCGGGGCGTTGCGCCCACAAGGTGCCTGCCTCGAAGTACGTGACGAAGTCAACCGATTCCTCGCGCTCCTTGGTGTCGGTGAACGATGACATCCCGACATTGAAGTCGCCGCCGCGCACGGAGGGAATGATCGCCTCGAACGCCGTCTCGCGGTACTCCGGCACCAACCCCAGGGTGCGGGTGATCGCATTCATCAGGTCGACGTCGAAACCGACGATCGCTCCACTGGCGTCCTTGAATTCGTTTGGGGCATAGGGCACATTCACCCCGATGATCAGCCGGCCCGTCGACCTGATGTCGTCGGGCACCGTGGCGGCGATCGACTCCACCGCGCCGGGCTGCGGCCCCGGCGTCATCGTCGACGAGCTCTCCGCCACGCTCGCGGGCGAAGCACCATCGGACCCGCCCCGCCATTGCCAGACCCCGAGACCGCCGGCCACCACCACCAGCGCCACCGCGACGGCGACCGCGACGAGGCGCCCGGACACGTGCCGTCGGGCGGGGGCGGCACGTCGGGCCGAATGCCGTCCGCTGCCCGCCACGCGCACCGGTGCATTCAGCGCACGCCGTGCGGCGGAGGCCAATTCGGCGGCCGACTGATACCGCTTTCCCGGCGACTTGGCCATGCCCTTGGCGATGACCGCGTCGAACGCCGCCAACTTCGGGTCAACGGCCGACGGCCGCGGAATCGGCTGGGTCATGTGCCCGGCGATCTGTTGTTCGAGGCTCTGCGCCGGATAGGGCCGCTCGCCGGTGAGGCATTCATAGAGCACGCACGTCAACGCGTAGATGTCCGACGTCGCGTCGACCGGCTTGCCCTCGAACCGCTCGGGCGCCATGTACGCCATCGTTCCCAGCGTGCTGCCCGCCGTCGTCAACCCGACTTCCCCTGCGGTTCGCGCCAGCCCGAAGTCGATCAGGTAGACGAAATCGCGTTCGGTGATCAGGATGTTCGACGGCTTTACGTCGCGGTGGATCAGCCCGGCGGCATGTGCGGCGTCCAATGCGGTCGCGACCTGCTCGGTCACCTTGACCGAAAGCTCGGGATCCAGCGGACCGGAGATCTCGTTGAGCATCGTCCCGAGATTGCGGCCCTCGATCAGCCGCATATCCAGGTAGAGGCGGCCGTCGATCTCGCCGAAGCTGTGGATCGGCACCACATGTGGGTCGTTCAGGCCCGCGGCGGCCTGGGATTCGCGCCGGAACCTGGCCTGGAATGTCTCGTCGGCCGCCATGTTCGGCGGTAGCACCTTGAGGGCGACGACGCGGTCGGTTTTTGTGTCGTAGGCCCGGTAGACCTCACCCATTCCCCCTCGGCCTATCAGCCCTCGAAGCTGATAGTGCCCGAATGGTGTCGCATCCACCGTCAACTCCTCGGCAGCGGGCCCCCCGCGTCACGTGTCGATCGAAACTACATCACGTTTGCCAGAAAGTCCTACGAGTGGGCGGCTTGAACTGGGCCGGTGGGCGCGACCTTCTTGACGGCACGGACGGTGATCTGTCCGCCGCGCTGCGGCGTCATGATGACGTGCTTGAGTCTCGTCTTCTCACCAGGCTCGGAGGTGGTGCTCAACTCAACCCGGCGCAGGATCTCGCGCAGCACGATCCGCATCTCCACCATCGCGAAACCTGCACCGAGACAACGCCGATTGCCGCCGCCGAACGGGAACCACGTCGTCGGGCTCAGCGTCGCGCCGACCATCCGGTCCGGATCGAACTTCTCGGGGTTCGGGTAGACGTTCGGATCAGCGTGCACCGACGTGATGCTGGGGACGACCATCACCCCGACCGGTAGCTGGTATCCCCCAACCTCGACGGGTTCCTTCAGGATCCGGCCGACGTCGGGGACCACCGGGCGGATCCGCAGCGTCTCCTTGGCGATCGCGTCGAGGTACTCGTCACCGGCGGCATCGCCGGCCTCGGCCGCGGCGACGGCTCGCGCCAGAATCTGTGGGTGGCGGGTGAGCCGCTCCAATGCCCACGCCAGCCCGGTCGCCGTGGTGTCGTGGCCCGCCACCAGCAGAGTGATCAGCTGATCACGCAATTCCTTGTCGCTCATCCCGGTTCCGTCGGCCTCGCCGGCCTGAACCAGCATGGCCAGGGCGTCGGTGCGCTCGGCGAGGTTCGGATCGGCGCGTCGTTCGGCTATTTCGGCGTATAGCAGCCGGTCGGCTTCGGCCATATTGCGCGCGAACCGCCGCCATGCCGGGCTCTTCTGCAGCTTCGGTTTCCCGATGGCCAACGACTCCCAGGGGCCGACTTTCAACAGCCGGGGCATCACGTCGCGCAGTGCGGCGAGCCGCGCCGGATCGCTGGCGCCGATCACCGTCCGCAGGATCACCTCCAACGTGATCTCCGACGTTTTCGGCGCCACCGCGAACGCCTGGCCCACCGGCCAGCCGGCGATGTTCTCCGCGGCGATGTCGGCCATCAGGTCGGCCTGGCGTGCGACCGCGTCACGATGGAACGGCGCCATCATCAGCTTGCGCCGTTCGCGATGGACGTCGCCGTCGATGACCAGAACCGAGCTCGAGCCCAACAAACCGGCCAGCATCGAATTGGCTTCGCCCGCATGGAAAATTCGAGGGTCGCCGGCGAACACCGTCTTGATGGTCTCCGGGTCGGCCAGATAGACCATCTCGCCCATCATCGTGTTACGCAGCGTGAAGATCGTGCCGTAGCGACGCCGGCACGACGCGACGAACTGCGGCCACCATCGCATCATCAACACCAGCTGCACCGACGCGGGCACTTTGGGCCCAGGGGGGAGAGCATTTCGCGCTGTTGGACCCATGCCTAATACGCTACGTGCGGGAGTCGGTCCAGGCAACGGGTCGGGCGTTTCCGATAGCCTCGACAACGAGATGTGCGGCTAATGTGTCGGCGAGTCGCGCACCGGCGCGCCGCATCCGAAAGATCCTTTGTCTATGCGAGTTGACGGGCGGGACATCACCGTCACGGGTAGCTTGCTGCAACCGTTGACCCGCCGGACCAACGACATCTTCCGGCTGGTCCTGTCCGCGGTGTTTCTCGCCGTCGTCATCACCAGCTCGCTGATCACACGCAACGAGTGGGTCGCCCTG
Source organism: Mycobacterium gallinarum (assembly GCF_010726765.1). Lineage (NCBI taxonomy): Bacteria > Bacillati > Actinomycetota > Actinomycetes > Mycobacteriales > Mycobacteriaceae > Mycobacterium > Mycobacterium gallinarum. The sequence goes on along the minus strand of NZ_AP022601.1, from coordinate 5,294,703 downwards.
GAACGGTCGATCTCCGAGATCGTCGCGGTCCTCACCCCCACCCAGGCCAACCTGGTGTACCTCGCGTACGGCGTCGCGATCCTGGCGTTGCCGTTCGTCATCCTGGTCAGCCTCATCGTCGCCAGACAGTGGAAACTCCTCGGCGCATACGCGGCCGCCGCTGCGATCGCCGGTCTGGCGCTGTCGATCACCAACGCGGGCATCGCGGCGCCGCAATGGCACTTCGACCTTCGGGATCGGCTCGACACGGTGCCGTCGCAGTTCGTCGACGACCCGCGCTGGATCGCGATGCTCGCCGCGGTGCTCACCGTTTCGGGGCCCTGGCTGCCCGCTCGGTGGCGGCGGTCATGGTGGGCGCTGTTGCTGGCGTTCGTACCGATCCATCTCGTGATCAGCGCGGTGGTTCCGGCGCGCTCGCTGTTCGGGCTCGCCGTGGGCTGGTTCATCGGCGCGCTGGTCGTGCTCGTCGTCGGCACTCCCGGCCTCGATGTACCGCTGGAGGGGGCTGTTCGCGCCATGGCGCGTCGCGGGTGCGTCGTGACCGCGCTCAAGGTGGTGCGGCCGTCCGGTGCCGGGCCGCTGATCCTGCATGCGGAATGCGACCAGCAGCAGACGACGGCCGTGATGGAGATGTACGGACCGCACCAGCGCGGCGGCGGTGTGCTGCTTCAGGTGTGGCGAAAGGTGCGGTTCCGCGATAGGGAGACCGCACCCCTGCACGCGTCGATGCGTCGCGCGGTGGAACACCGGGCGCTGATGGTGATCGCGATCGGTCAGCTGAAGCTCGCCAACATCTCCACGATCGCGGTGGCCGGGCTCGAGCGCAGCTGGACGTTGTACGCGCACACCCCCGCGCACGGGACGCCGCTCGGCGATTGCACGGCAGCCATTCCCGTCGACCGGGTCTGGGAGTCGTTGCGCGAACTTCACGACTGCCAGATCTCACACGGGGACCTGCGCGCCAGCGAGATCACCGTCGAGGAGACCGTGTTGTTCGGTGGCTTCGGCAGCGCCGAGTACGGTGCGACCGACGCGCAGCTGCGCTCGGACATCGCACAGTTGTTGGTGACGACGACCCATCTGTACGACGCGCCGTCGGCCGTACGTGCGGCGATCGATGCGTTCGGCAAGGACACTGTGCTATCGGCATCGCGGCGTCTCACCAAAGCAGCTGTGCCACTTCATATCCGGCAATCTGTGCGAGACGCGAAGACCGTCATCTCCACCGCGCGTGACGAGGTGAAGCGTCAGACACGCGTCGATGAGATCCGGACCGAGACCGTCACCCGATTCACGCGCAGCCAGCTGATCCAGCTCGTGCTGTTGATTGCGCTGGTGTACGTCGCGTATCCGTTCATCAGCTCGGTCCCGACCTTTCTCACCGAACTCCGCACTGCGAACTGGTGGTTCGCGCTACTGGGACTGGCGGCGTCGGGGCTGACTTATCTCGGTGCGGCGGCAGCGCTGTGGGCGGCCGCCGACAGCGTGGTGAAGCTATGGGGCCTGATCGTCATGCAGGTGGCGAACAAGTTCGCTGCGACGACGACCCCAGCGGGCGTCGGCGGTCTTGCACTCAGCGCGAGATATCTGCAGAAGGGCGGCGTCACCCCGATGCGCGCGACGACCGCTGTCGCGCTGCAACAATCGGTGCAGGTGATGACCCACATCGTGTTGTTGATCTTCTTCAGCACCGCGGCGGGTGTGTCCGCCAACCTCTCTCGGTTCGTGCCCAGCGTCAACGTCCTGTATCTGGTGGGCGGCCTGCTGCTGGGATTGATCGGCACCTTCCTGCTGGTGCCCCGGCTGCGACGCTGGCTCGCGACGTCGGTGCGGCCGCGACTGCAGGAGGTGATCGGCCATCTCATCGAACTGGGCCGCGAACCGAAGCGACTGGCGGTAATCGTACTCGGTTGTGCAGCAACCACTCTCGGCAATGCATTCGCGTTGTGGGCGGCCATCGAGGCGTTCGGCGGCGACACCTCGTTCATCACCGTCACCGTCGTGACGATGATCGGCGGCACGTTGGCCTCGGCGGCGCCGACGCCCGGCGGAGTGGGCGCGGTGGAGGCCGCGTTGATCGGCGGCTTGGCCGCGTTCGGAATGACCGCCGCGATCGCCGTTCCGGCGGTGCTGCTCTACCGCGTGCTGACGACCTGGCTGCCGGTGTTCGTCGGCTGGCAGGTCATGCGGTGGATGACGCAGAACGGGCGGATCTAGCCCTGGGTCGAGCCCGGTGGTTGCTGGGTGAATACCTCTCTGTGCCAACCTCTGAGCGAAAATGTCGCTCACCTACTACAAGGGCCGGGGAACTTCAGCGACAAAGTCGCTCAGACGTTGGCAGCTCGCATGTAGGCACCTCGAGCCGGCGCGCGATCAAGCGAGCGAATGCAGCGAGCCGCGAACACCTGGAGGCCATAATGGGACGGTGGGTGAACGCAATGTATTGGGCGGCCCGCTCGAGCCGTGCGGCACCGATCCGATGACCGGCTTCTACCGCGACGGCTGCTGTTCGACCGGACCGCAGGACGTGGGCAGACACACCATCTGCGCCGTCGTGACCGCAGAATTCCTCGACCATCAACGCTCTATCGGCAACGATCTGTCCACCCCGATGCCGCAATACCGCTTTCCCGGTCTGGAGCCCGGCGACCGCTGGTGCGTCACCGCGGTGAACTGGCTGCGGGCATACCAGGACGGCTACGCGGCCCCGGTCGTCCTGGCCTGCACCCACGAACGCACGCTCGACGTCGTACCGATCGAGGCGCTGCGCGAGAACGCCGTCGACGTCCCCGACGACCTGGAAAACCTTTAACGCAATACCTATCAGCGCGTCTCCGATCAGGCATACCGTGAGCGCTATGACCGATCAGGAACCCGCAGTCGCCGCTGGGCATCCACCCGAAAAGCTGCTCCGTATCGTCAACCCGTTGCTGCGCAAGCTGCTGGGCACACCACTGGCCGGTTCACTACGCAAGCAGCTGATGGTGCTCAACTTCAAGGGACGCAAATCCGGCCGCCAGTTCTCGATTCCGGTGAGCGCTCACCACATCGACGGCGCGCTGTACGCCATCGCGAACGCGGGGTGGAAGCACAACTTCAGCGGCGGCGCCGACGCCGAGGTTCTACACAACGGCAAGACCACGAAGATGCACGGCGAAGTCATCTCGGACCCGGCCGCCGTCGCCGATCTCGCGCACCGCGCCGCCCAGTCCTACGGCGTCAAGAAAGCCCAGACGATGATGGGACTCAAATTCCGCGACGACCGCATCCCGACCGTCGACGAGTTCGCCGAGGCGTTCGCCCGCGACAAGATCGTCGCGGTCAAGTTCACCCCACGCTGACGGGTTGATCGCCTAGTTCAATCCCCCGATGGCGACCGCATCAAGAATCCTCCAAGCCGTCTTGTGCACCCTTCCACCACTGGAAAGGACTGCACATGAATCAGATCTTCCGTCGAGCCGCGGTCGTCGCGGCGACAGCGGCGGTGGTGGTCGGATGCTCGTCGTCGACGGAACCGGCCGCGCGCCCCAGCGAACCCGCGCCGTCGGCGCCAGCCACCTCAACGCGGGCGACACCCCATGCCGCAACGATGGCCGCCTACAACGAGGAAGCGCCCATCCAGGACGTACCGTGGTCAGAGGTCGGCCCCGGCTGGACGCTCGCGATGTGGAACGCCGCCACCCCGACGAACGCCGGTGACGAGGTCGAGCCAGGCGACCCGACGCCCTACAACTCGGAGACGACGCTGTACCTCGTCAACCCCGAGGGGGGCCGCTACGCGATCACGACCTTCGAAGCGCCCGGCGAATCCGGTTCCCTGCCCACCCTTGTCGACTGGTCCGGCGACGGGACCCGTGCGCTGTTCTCCCGCCATGATGACGACTTGGTCGTGATGGAGGTCGATCTGCGCACCGGCGAGCGGACCTCCTTCCGGGTCGACGGCGGCTACTCCGCCGACCCGCGCTACACGAAGCCCGAAGGCAAGGCGGTGCTGCTGCTGAAGTCGAACGACGTCGACAGCCCGGCATCGCTCACACGCGTCGACCTCACCGGCAAGCAGCAGCTCACCTATCCGGTGGACAAACTCGGCAGCGAGTTCAACGCCTCAGTCCTCTCCACTTCCGACGGCACCGAGCTGATGCTCGGCACCGATGCCGGTCTGGCGATGATGGGCAATGACGGCGCGCCGGGCAAGTTTCTGCCGGTCCCCGACGCCAGCCACTGCTCGCCGACGCGGTGGTGGGACGTCGGCGTCGCCGTAGCGCGTTGCAACGGAACGGATTTCAGCTATTCGCGGCTGTGGCTCGTACCTGTCGACGGTTCGGCGCCGACCCCGCTGACGGCGGAGAACGACGGGTCGCAAGGTCCGTCCGTCGCCGACCTGGACGCCTGGAAATTGCCCCAGGGCACCTTCATTCAGGCGGCCGGCGGATGCGGCATGGTGTTCCTCGGCAAGCTCAACGAAGCCGACGGAACAACCACTGCGGTGGATGTTCCGCAGGTGGACGAGCGCCACAGCGTGCGCGTGCTCGGCGTCCACGATGGCAACCTTCAGTTGCAGGCGACCCTGTCGTGCGGCAGCGGCGAGACGCTCGTCGACTACGACCCGACGGCGGGGACGTCGACGGTTCTGCTCGGCGGTGACACCAACGGCGGCGGCGTCGTCGACGCCTTGGCCTACCCGGCGAGGCCCTAGCTGGCTGCACATCTCGCTATCCCGATTCAACAAATCAGCTGGTCACCATTTACTTCGCACCCAAAATCTGCGACGGTGTCAATTTCAGGGGTCTCAGCTGAGGGGAAACCATGCGCAGTCGGATTGTGCCGCTGATGGCGGCTGGATTGATCGTGGCCGGGTGCGGCAGCTCGCCCAGTGAAGAGGCCGACGCTCCGGAGTCACCCGCGGCCGCCGAAACCTCGGCGAAGGGAAAAGTCGATGCGGAGAACGGCGCCCCGGAGGCGCCCGGCCCCGACGGCCCTGGCGGAACGATGATCGTCACCTACGAAGACGCCGACACGCCTGAGGCACTGAACGGGAAGAAAATTCAGCAGGACAATCGCATGCTCGAAGACCTCGCCGACGACATCAACCAGACACTGGTGCTGCCCAACGACATACAGCTGCGCGGGTCGCAGTGCGGACAGCCCAACGCATTCTGGAGCGAGAGCGACAACACCATCACCATGTGCTACGAGGACACCGACTGGGCCCAAGGGGTTTTCACGAAGGCCGGTGATCCAGACCCTGTCGAGTCGGCACTCAACTCCGAGTACGCGACGTTCTACCACGAGGTCGGCCACATGGCGGTCAGCATCTACGACCTGCCGGTGACCGGTCGCGAGGAGGACGTGGCCGATCAGGCCTCTGCATACATCTTGTTGACGCCGGACGAGGACGGCAGGGTCGACCCGGAGTCGGTGCAGGCCGTCAAGGACTTCGCGCGCGCGTTCGCCTCGCTTGCCGAGGTGCAGACCGAGTTCACCGCGGACGACATGGCGGACGAACACTCACTGAACCTGCAGCGCGTGTACAACCTGGAGTGCTGGATCTACGGGTCGAACCCGGACGCCAACGGCGACTTGGTAACCAACGAACAACTGCCCGAAGACCGCGCGTCGGGCTGCCCGGCCGAGTGGCAGCAACTCGACGAAGCCTGGTCCACGCTGCTCGAACCCCACTGGAAATAGCGCTATCCAACCGACGAAATTCGATCTTGATAACTCGCTGGTAGTCGGTTTGCAGGCGCAAAGGTGAACATTATTGACATTGGCGTAGACGGCTGTGTCTAAAGCAAGGACAGAACCGTCGAGCAGCCCTAACATTCCGTCCGTGGAACCCCAGAGCCCAGCGGCGCCAGAGCGCCAGGCAAGTTCGCGCCACGGCGCTCCCGAGCCCACATCGGGCCGGCGCGTCGGAACCATCGTCGGCGTCGTCGCGGTGGTCCTGCTGGCCTACGTCGGCACGCTGTTCGCCTACTGGTGGCTGTCGGGATCGTCGACCGAGTTGGGCCCCGCCGACACCGGCGACGGATCCGAAACCGTCGTCCTCGTGACCGTGAAGGCCTTGCGCACCGTCGACTATCAAGCCGATGTCAAGGTGCTCGTCATTCCGCAGGATGACCTCACCGATGAACGTCTCGAGGTACTCAACACCGACATATCGGTGCGGTTGTTCCCGTGGAACACGTTGGGCGACTTGAGTTTCCCCGCAGGGGAGGCGCCTGCCGAGAAGACGACCACCCTCGACCTCAACGGTGACGTGAACAACTGGCCGTTCGACTCGTACAGGAGCGAGCCGATCAGCGCCACGCTGCTTGTCGGATCGGGTGAAGAGCGGCAGTTCATGCCTGCCCGCGTGGAGGTAGAGGGCGCGCTGCAGGGCTGGGATATCACAGCCGAAGAGGTTCCTCCGGGACCGCAGACCTCGGGCACCGACGAAGCGATGCAGGTGACGATGAAACGGTCACTCGGTCCGCTGGCATTCGATCTCGGAATCTGCATAGTGTTGATCACGCTGCCCACGTTGGCGATTGCCACTGCCCTGCAGGTGATCACACGACGGAAGGCGTTCCAGATGCCGTTCCTGACGTGGTACGCCGCGATGCTGTTCGCGGTTGTCCCGCTCCGGAACATCTTGCCGGGAGCACCGCCGCCGGGCGCGTGGATCGACGTTGGCCTCGTGCTGTGGGTCCTGGTCGCCTTGGTGACGGCGATGTTGATGGCTGTCATCTCCTGGTGGAAACAGGTCGACTAGAACCGAGTAGTTCTTGGACGCACCGACATTCGGTAGGTCCAAGTTCTATTCCCAGATGTCCTGTAGCTCGTCGGCGATCGCCACTGGGTCCTGCGTGTCGGTGTTGCAGGTGACAGCGATGGATGTGTGTCGATCCGCGCTGACGCGGAACGCACTGACGAATCCAGCCCATGAGCCGTCGTGGTCGAGGCTGCCGTCGGGGTACACGAAGATGCCGGCGCCGTAACGATCGCCGTCGCCGGATCCGGTGTCTGCGGCCCCTTCGACCTGCTCGTCGAGGAGGCGCCGGCCGCCCAACTTTCCGGTCCGATAGTTATCGGCCCACCGCACGAGTTGGGTGGGTGTGGTTTCGACGGCGCCGTCACCGACCTGCTCCCATGCGGAATTCCAGACGGTGTACTCGGAGGTGTCCTCGTCGAACCCGTAGGACAGGGCCTTGCCCGGGATCGAGTTGCCGGCGTCCATCACCATGGCTAGATCGAGCGGCTTGAAGACCTGCGTGCTCAGGTAGGCGGGTAACGGTTGGCCGGAAACCCGCTGGACGATGTCGGCCAGCAACAGATAGTTGGAGTTCGAGTATTCGAACTGATCGCCGGGCTCGAACTCCAAATCCTGTACCTCGGCTAGGATCTGCAGTGCCTGCTCCTGCGTCGTGCGGTCGCTGTACTGATAGCCGGCATCCTCCAGCAGTCCGATGTAGTCCGGGATTCCGCTCGTTTGATGCATGACTTGTCCGACGGTCACCGTTTCGGCCCACGCGGGGAGCCCCGGCACCAGGGAGGCCAGGGTGTCGTCGAGCGAGAGCTGGCCCGCGTCCACCAACAACAGGACCGCGGTGGCGGTGAATTGCTTGGACACAGAAGCGATGTCGAAGACTGTGCTGTCGGTTATCTCGGCGCCGGTTTTCAGATCGGCGAGACCACGGACCCCTTTCCAAACCACGTTGCCGTCGACACCGACCGCGGCGGAGCAGCCGGGCTCGTCAAGCTTGATGGCGCGGTTGAGCACGTCCTGGCTGCGGGCCGCGGATTCGTCCGGCGCGTACGCCGCGGTGGCCTCGGTCCTGTCGTGGGTTCCCGGTGCCGGCTCGTGTGCGCTGCTGCACCCCCCGAGGAGAAGTGCAACGGCGACAAGGCGAATCGCCAGCTGTTGCTTGCGGGTTGCCCCGGCGCAACGAGTCACCATGGCTACCTCCCGCGCCGACAATATATCCACCCATCCTGGGTGACTGCTGTACGAGCGAAACACCGAGGATGAGATCGGCCAGCAGGCAACGGGATTGGCCGCCGAGCTCCGTCTGGACGGCACGATCACGCTGATACCGATCCGACGTCGCGAGCCGGGTGAGCGTCGCGGCGAACCTCATCGACGCGTCCGCTCCGAGACCGAACCGGGTCCCGATGACCTGACAGCGGGGACCCTCACTAGTCACATGCGTCTCAGCTGGTCACACCTGACACCGACTTCACAGGAGCTGCCAGGATTTCTCACAGATTTTGGCTTGAAATTCTGCGATTTCGGCAAATTCGCCATCGGGTAATGGTGTGATGGACATCACCGTCGATGAATTCATTTGGACCCAGGCATCCATGTGAAGGGGGGAACGATGGACCCATTTTTAGGGCACGCGTGGATCGGAGCGATAGCCATCCCGCTGGCGATACTGATGGCCATCGCGTTCGTTTTGGAGCAATACCAACAGCGTCAAAATCGCGTGGACGGCGTGCTGATGTCGTGGGATGACCTGCGGTTGACCCCCAGCTATCTCATCGTCGGCTCTCGCCGCGACGCCAAACGACTGCCCGTCGGCGGGCTCAGCGCGAAGGTCGACGTCACTCGCTCGCCCGGTCACCCGGACGACGAGGTCCACCTCGTCATCAAGAACGCAGGCGCCGACATCCGCCGCAGGCAGCCGTACTCGTACGGTGCGAGCGGGAACGCGCAGATGTTCGCGATCAAGCTCAACATGCTCAGCGGCCACCCCCGCAAGGCGTCCGACGCCTTCGCCAGCGGCATCATCGACGGCCCACGGCCGGACCGCCACGCCGCCTGAGCGCGGTTGAACAGCCTAGGTTTTCAGCAGCTGCGCCGCATCGTCGACCACACCCATCACGATCTCGCCGATGCGACGCTTGTCCGTCGGACTCATCCGCGGACGCGGTATCGCTGTGCTGAAGGCCAGGTGCGGCAGCCCTTCCCGAACCGGGAACGCAACCGCAATCGACGAGACATCCGCCTCGCTCTCCTCAGAGCTGCACGCGTAACCGCGCCGCCGGATCTGTGCGAGCTCTCGTAGCAATCCGGCTTTGGTCTTGATGCTGCGGTCAGTGAGGGTGACGAGTTCTTCGGTCGGATAGAGCTTCTCGATTTCAGCAAGCGACAGGCCGGCGAGCATCGCCTTTCCGGACGCGGTCGTACTCGCGGGCAGCGCCATACCCACCCGTGACGCGGTCCGCGCCACCTTCGAGCCTTCGATCGCGTCCACGAAACAGACCGCCGTGTTGTCGAGCATCGACAGGTGCACCGTCTCATCGAGCGTGGAGCTGAGCTTTTCCAGATACGGACGCAGCGGCGCCAGGAAGTCCAGACGACGGGTAATCGAGAAGGCGATCTTCGTCAGCGCAGTGCCTGCGGTGTAGATCTTTGTCTTCGGGTCTTGTTGGACGAAACCGCGATAGAGCAACATCGCCAACATTCGGTGGGCGCTCGAGGATGCGACGCCGAGATAGTCGCTCACGTCGGTCAACCGCAGTTCGCCCCGTTCCGCGAGAAGTAGTACGACCTTCAACGCGTTGTCCACCGATTCGATCGGGTATTGCGGCATCGGTCCGCCGGCGGTTGTCACGATCACATGACCTTCGTCGGCGATGGACTAGGCGCGAGCCCATACCCGCCGTCGGGATGCAAAGTGTCCCCGGTGATTCCGCGTGCGCGATCGGAAGCCAGATACACAAAACTCCATGCGTGATCTTCGGCCGTCAACGCCACGTTCAGGGGAGTTCGCGCCTTCAGACCATCGGCGCGATCGGGACCGTCACCGAGTCGAAACTCGCTCTGGCCCAACGCGGTCAAGCCTCGCAGATCGGTCTTGACCGTGCCGCCCGGCGCGACACCGTTGACCCGGATGTGGGGCGCTAGTTCATAGGCGAGGCTGGTGACCAAACCGCGGACCGCGAACTTCGACGAAACGTAGAGAACCCCGCCGCGGCCGGGATAGAACGAGGATGCCGACTCCGCGAGCACTATCGACGATCCAGTCCCGCGCTGCAAGGCCGAGACTGCCGCCTTGACCGACTGCAGATGGCTCAACACGTTGACTCGGAACATCTCCTCGAAGGCCGCGTCGAGGCTGTCCTCGGCGATGTCGGTCAGGCCTTGGTAGAAGTCGAATACGCCAACACAGTTGACCAAGGTGTCCAGGCCGCCAAACGCGTCGACGGCGGCGTCGACCGCGTCGACGTTGGCTGACCTCGTCGTCGCGTCACCCTCGATCACGGGTACGTCGGGGACTTCGTCGCGCAGCGCGATGCACTTGTCGGCGTCACGTTCCAGCGCCATCAACTGCGCGCCCTCGTGGCGAAACGCGTCCACGACGGCTCGGCCGATACCGGATCCGGCCCCGACGATCAGCGCACGTTTGCCGTCGAGCCATCCGGTCATCGGTCGTCCTCGGCGTCGGGGATCAGCGGCGCGTGGGGGTTGCTGATCATCGCCTCGAGTGTGGCCGTGTTCTGCCAAGTCAGGGCTTCCACCTCCAACGCGTCGAGGGTGATCCAGCGTCCCGTGCGAGGTGACGTGATGAGCAGCCGCGTCCCGTTACGAGTCTCGATCCGGTAGACCTCGGTGGCACTGAACTCGTTCGCGATGACGATCGGATCGCCGACGCGGGCGTCGAGCAGACTCTGCGGCAGTGCCGACGTCCGGTCGTCTCCGGTACTCATAGGAAGATCGCCAGGTTCTGCATGCGGATGACCGACTCGTCGATGAAGATCGTGCGCCGGGCGATCTTCCAGCGGTCTCCTTCGCGCCGCAGCAGGTCTTCACGGCCACACGACACGGTCGCGGCTTCGTTGACATCGCCGCGGCTACGGAACAGCAGCTCGGCCGAGTCGACGATGAGGTGGTCATCCTTGGGGGTCGCAAAAGTGCGCACGTTGGTGATGTAGTGCCGTAGTCGAGACGGCGGATCCTCCGTCCACGCATGCTCGGTGCGGAACCGGGCGACCCGGCGGCCCAACGAGTACTTGTTTTCGTCGAAGTGAGCCATGCCCGGCGACGAGTCGTACCCGGTGCCCAACGCGGTCGAAACTCGCACCGGCATCACGTAGTGCACGTCGTCGGTGAACAAGTCCAACCACTCGTCGTACGCCTGAGCATCGAGCAGGTATGTCTCATCGACGAGGAACTGGTGGGCGCGCAGGTGGCGCTCATCGCTGAAGGGCAGTGTGCTTCCGACGCGACGGTCACGCGCCGCGTGGTCGCCGAGTACCGACTGCTCGGAGTACGTCTCGCCGCGCCCGAAGCGGCGAAACCCGGCCCCTCGATCATGCTGCGGCGCAGTCATACCCGCGCTCGATCTGTAACCGGAAGGCTGGCTGTCTGTACCAGTGGCTCGATCCCGTCGGCGCACGTCCCGACCGCGACCGTCGCCGAGGCCTCGACCGGACGCTCCACCTGGTCGGCCCACAATCGCAGCAGAGCACGCTGATTGGCTTCGTTGTAGCCGACCTGCGCTACGCCTGGGCCATGAAATTCGTTGGGTGGCAGGCGCTTTCCGACAGGTGTATCGTCCTCGAGCAACCCCATCCGACTGTTGAGCTGCAGACGCCGCGCCATCGATCCGGCCGCGGTGTTGGTCAGCGACACCCAGTTCTCGACATCGTCCTGCTCGAACATGCCCGTCGAGCCGAAGCACATCAAGTAGGCCTTGTAGGACTTCTTCTTGTACTCCTCAGGTGCCGCGGCGTCGACGGCGAACCAGGAGTACACCTCGGTTTCGTGTTCGTCGATGGGTTGCCACGTCCGCAGCGAGATGAACGGCAGGACACTGTCACCGTCCTCCACCTTCGGCCAGTTGTGCACCAGGCTCATGTTCGGGAAGCAGGACGCCGCCGAGATCATGAAGCCGTCGCCGCCGACCAGCTTCTGCTGATCCGAGGACCAGATCTGTTCGATGCGCGCGATCATGTCGTCGGTGTAGCCGACGTAGCGCATCCGCTCCCGGAAATCGCCGGGCGGCAGTTTGTAGGTGGTGCCCCCGCCGACCCCGGCCCAGTAGGTGGCGCCGTCCTTGCGCTTTTCCGCCTTGGGCTCACGGAACAAGCCGATCTCCACGACGGAGGTGTGCGTCTGCGGGGTGTGATACATGTCGCCGGCGAAGTTCTCGGCGCCGATCTTCCAGTTGGCGTTGATGCGCCATCGCTGAGGACCGCGGACCTCCAAACCGGCCGAGCTCTGCCTCGAGTAGTAGTCGAGGTAGAACCGGAAGTCGCCGAGATAGTCCTCGAGGGGTTCAGCGTTGGCGTCCAGGCTGATGAAAATCAGTCCGTTGTAGCTGGCGAGGCTCGGGGCGGGCAGCAGCGTCTGACCGCGCTTCTTGAACCCTTGCTCACCTCCATAGGCCTCCTGATGAAACGGCAAGCCGAGGATGCGTCCGTCATTGCGGTACGACCACCCGTGATACGGGCACCGGAAGTTCGACGCGTTGCCCATCTCCGCGCGGCACACCTGCATGCCCCGGTGCAGGCACATGTTGAACATCGCCCTGATCTCGCCCTTGGAGTCGCGTGCGATGACGAACGAATCGTCGAGCACGCGCCTGACCACGTAGTCACCATCGAGCGGAACCTCCGACTCGTGTCCGACGAAGATCCAGGACCGGCCGAAGATCCGCTCTCGTTCGAGGGCGAAGATCTCGGCGTCGTTGTAGATGTGGGCGGGGATCATGCCCCGGCGCACCGCAGCCAGGACATCCACTAGGTCGGGCATCGCAAATCTCCAACCGGCGGTTCTCTGACAGACAGAAAGCCATCTCCGCCAGTTAGAAGGATTCTCTACACCGGGGCGCTAGACATCCCAGGGCCGTAAGTTGTCAAGCAGCTGCGGGCGTGCGGTGTGTCCAGGCTTTGTGTTCGTCGTAGAGCGTTTGGTGGCGTAGGCAGCCGTGGAGGATGCCGACGAGTCGGTTGCCGAGGGCGCGTAGGGCTTGATGGTGGGTATCGCCATTTCCGCGGTGCTGGTCATAGAAGGTGCGGGCACCACGACTTCGGGTCAGCGCGCAGAAGGCCCATTGATCGAGGGCGTCGTAGAGCCGTTTGTTGCGAACATGGCGGGCCAGCACAACTCGTTTTCGGCCCGACGCGATGGTCAATGGTGAGGTTCCGGCGTAGTTCTTGCGACACTTGGCAGTGCGGTATCGGTTCGGGTCGTCCCCGAACTCACCGAGCACCGGGCGCCGAGCACAACACCAAGTCCTGGCAGGGAGCGGTAGATGTCGGCGTCCGGGTGTTTCTCAAAATGGTCGGCCAGCACGGTCTCGAGTTCGGCGATCTGGGTGTTCAGTGCTGCAATGACATGAACCGCGGCCGTCGTGGTCGTCCCGAAAGCGCTGGCTATGGCAGGGGAAGCGGTGAGGTGCTCGCGGCGCAAGATGGTTTGAATCTCGATAGCACGTGTGTCGATATTGCGTTGTCGGCCAGCAGCTTTGAGTGCCGATCCGATCTTCGACAGGCTCAACCGGGCGCCCTGTTCAGGAGTGGGTGCGCGGCCCAAGACAGCCAACGCGTCACCGTCGGTGAGTGAATCGAAGGCCTCCAAGGCTGCGGGGTAGTACTCCCGCAGCCCGCTACGCAGCATGTTGGCGTGCCGAGTGCGTGCCCAGATCAGGCTCTGATGAGTGCGGGCCAGCACCTTGATCGCCTCGGCGTCTGAGGTGTCTCCGGCGATCTGGCGGTGGTTGTGCCGGTCGGTGCGAACCAGGTCGGCGAGCAGCTTGGCGTCTCCGGCATCAGATTTCGCACCCGAGACGTGATGACGGTCGCGGTAGCGGGCCGCGGCCATCGGGTTGATCGCCCACACCCGATAACCCGATGCCGCCAACGCCGAAACCCACAGGCCACGATCGGTCTCGATGCCGATCACCACCTGGTCGGGTTCCTCAGCGTGACGGGCAACCAGCTCATGCAAGTCCCGGATGCCAGACAAGCCCTCGGATAATCGCCGGGCTGCCAATCGTTGGCCGGCCTCGTCCATCAGATACACATCGTGATGGTCTTCGGCCCAGTCGTCGCCGACGAAGATCATCAATGCCACCTCCTCGCGGTCGTCGTTGACTCACATTGAGCCCGAGGACACCCGGCGGCGGACTAATGGATCAGTGCTCGTATTGGCACGACATCCCATCAGCGCTTCAAGCGACCTCACCGAACCGACCGGGGCACGATCTAGCGCTAGGAATCAGACATTCATCCCCGTCAGACATAGTGCTCACCGGTCAGCGGCTCGACGATCAGCGTCCCGCGACCACGAACTCAAACTCGTCAACGCCACGCCGATCGACTCCCATTAGTCAAGGCTGGTCGGACGTGCTGTTTCGACTCTTGCGCAGCAGGTACTGATATCCCGCGTCGAGTTGCTTCTGATTCCACGCTTGTTCGCGTTTGAACGCCGACTCGGCAGGGTCGGACCAGATAGCCGGACCTCCGGCGGACATCGCCATCAGCTGGGTACGACAGGCACGTTCGAGCAGGACGGCGTGCATCACGGCGCTGGCGACGTTCGGGCCTGCGACGGCAGCACCGTGGAACGGCATCAAGATGGCCGGCGCACCACCGAGTTCGGCGGCCAGTGCGCTCCCGAGTTCTCGACTGGCAATCAACGCACCGGTGACGGTGAAGCGCGGTAACCCGGCCTCGAACAGAACGCCGTCGTGGGATATCGGGCGCAGCGGTACATCGAGGGACGCGAAGGCGGCCAGCGTCGGGGCGTGGGTGTGCACGACACAGTGCACCTCGGGTCGGGCGGCCATGATCTCCGTGTGGATCGGATACTCGATGTGGCGCGGCCCGTTTCCGGCGGCGACATCACCATCGGGCGTCACCAGAGCCACGCGGTCGGTCGTCACTTCGTCGAACCCCCACCCACTGGCCTTCATCCACACGCCGCTGCCGTCAGGATCCCGCACCGAAGCGTGCCCCCACACCATGTCGGTGAGGCCGTGCGCCGCGAGCGCAGCACTGGCTGCAACGACTTCTGCTATCGGATCGTCCACAGCGTTCCCCTTCGTTCAGATCGATTTTGAACCCAGCCCGGCGTCACCATGGGTATATCTCGTCGGTGTCGCCGACGAACTGCCCCGTCGGCCCATCACCGCCGATCAGAGCCATGTTCACGGCCACTCTCGCTGCGGCGGTTACCTGCCGTGCGACTGGACAGTTGAGCCCGCGTTGTTCGGTCGCAGAGAACGAACCTCGTTGTGCGACTAGACAATTGGGCGCGCATTGTTTGGTCTCTCGGAGGCGATATGCTGCGGTCGAATCGAGCAGGGTCGAATAGTCAGGGGCCGTCGTGGCATGTGCGTGTGAAGAGTCAGGCCAGCCGCTCTGCGGCTGGTGCGAGGAGGCCGTCGTGCAGGATGTGCCACCTTCACACCACAAATGCCTGAACGGTTACTGCTCGTAGCGGGATTTCGGCGTGGCTGGGTCATGCGTCGAAGTCGTTCACGCTGCACATGTAGTGCACAGCCAGCCGGGTGCGTTGGCCGCAGCGAGCCTCCCGGACGGTAGAGGTCTCGGGGTACCCGGAGTCGTAGCGCTCTTCGGTTTGGCCGCGAAGCACGCCGGTGACGACGCATTGCGACCAGGGGTGTGAGCACTGCGCCACCGTTACAGACGGTCTAATGCCATTCTTTGAACGCGTCGAGGAGGCGATCTCGGAAGGTTGGATCGAGCTCGCCGACGGGGATCTTGCCGATGGTGCCCACGGTCCTGCGGAACTGTTGAAGGTAGTTCTCACAGCCTTCGCATTCCAACAGGTGGGTGTCGAACCGCGCACGGTCCTCGAGATCCAGAGAGCGGTCGAGGTAGGCGGTGATCAACTCCACGAGTTCGTTGCAGTCCATCGAATCTGTGCTCATGAGCTTTCCCTCAGATAGTCCTCGAGGGCCTGCCGGACCGCGGCTCGGCCCCGATGCAGGAGCACCCGTTGATTGGCGACTGTGATGCCGAGATGCTCGCACACTTCGGCGGAATCGAGTCCCAGCACGTCGCGCATTGTGACAACGAGTCGTTGCCGCTCGGGCAGCTTGTCGAGCTCTCGTTGCGCAAGGCTGATGAGTTCATCACCGAGAACCGAGCCTTCGGGCGTCTCCGGAAACGGCGACGGCTGTTGCTCCGGTCTCCAGTGCCCTGGATAGCGGTCGTCGGCGTCCCGGAAGCGCGCCGGATCGACAGTGCTGCCGGTGAAGGCCATCACCGCGGCATCAGCGTCACGACGCTCGCGCACGCCTTTGCGCTTCGCGATATTTATCATGACGGTGAAAAGCCATGTGCGCAAAGATGATCGGCCCTCAAACGAGTCGATTCCTTTGAGCAGGGCGATCCAGGTTTCCTGGACAACCTCCTCGGCGAGCTCGCGGCTCGACACATAACCTCGCGCCACACGCAGCATCGCAGGCGTATGACGATCCACCAGAGACACGAACGCGGACTCCTCGCGGTTGCGCAGGGCCGCGATGAGTTCTTCTTCGTCACCAGCCGTCCTGGTCATGACGAGCAGCATCGTATCCCCTCAGCGGTACTCAGGGTTCTCGAAGTCATACCGGCACCCCGCATCCCAACCGGTTCGAAGGTTTCCGTACGCCGGTACTCCGCCACCGTCGCGCAGCATGCGGGCCAAATGCATCAGATTCCACGTCATGAACGTCGTATTGCGGTTCGTGAAGTCGTTATCCGGTCCGCCCGAACCGGGATCCAGGTACGACGGCCCCGGCCCCGCTTCGCCAATCCAGCCTGCATCGGCCTGCGGCGGAATGGTGTAGCCGATGTGTTGCAGGGTGTAGAGCGCGTTTTGGGCACAGTGCTTGACCCCGTCCTCGTTGCCGGTGATAAGGCAGCCTCCGACGCGTCCGTAGTACAGGTATTGGCCGGCATCGTTGAGCAGGTGAGAGCCACCATAAAGGCGTTCATGCACTTTCTTCATCACAGAGCTGTTGTCACCCAGCCAGATCGGGCCCGCCAGCACCAGAATGTCTGAGGCAAGTACCTTGTCGAAGATCTCCGGCCAATCATCGCTGTCCCAGCCGTGTTCACGCATGTCGGGCCACACCCCGGTGGCGATGTCGTGGTCGATCGCGCGCACGACGTCGACCTCGACACCGTGGGCTGCCATGATCCGCGTCGAGATGTCGATCAAGCCGCCGGTGTTACTGAGCTCCGGGGACTTCTTCAACGTGCAGTTGATGAACAGGGCCCGCAATCCAGAGAAATCCCAGCTGAGCTCAGGCATGCTGCGCCAGCCTGGCCGCGCGCAGCGCGTCGCCCAGACTCCATACCGAAAGCCCGAGCAGCGCAACATCTTTGATCAGAAACTGACCTGTCATCGACAAAAACGGGAAGCCGCCGGCCGATGCCTCGCCGACACCGGGCGTCGTGAACAGAAAGCTGATCGTGGCGACGAACAGTCCAATCGACGCAACACTGCCGAGCGCCGACAGGCGCGGCCACCACGGCTTGACCGCGAGCAGCACCGCGGTGCCCACCTCGACGACGCCAAGCAGCGCCGCGAAGGCGCCCACCGAGAACACCCCGTACACCCACGACATGAACGGACTGTGAGCCACCAGCGGCTCGATGCCCTGCGCTTCATAGGCCGTGAACTTCAGAAGGCCAATCCAGCCGATCACGACAACCAGGCCATACCGCGCGAGCACAGCGCCCACTCGTGCCACCGTCGACTCCGTCGAGGATTCGTCGATCCTGCCCTCGAGATGGATCCCCGCCATAACGTCTCCTTCACTCCGTGCGGCGCCGATCAGGGCCGCGCTGATGGTTACCGTGCGGAGTGGCGCCGAATGCAGCAGGCGTTACACGGGTGCCGTCTGGATCTTGCAGGCGAACGGAGGCAGGTCCGGCGCCGGCCAGTCGAATTCTGGTCGGGTTGCTCGCAGTGCGCGCAGATCCTTTAAGGATTCGCCAAGGTGCCGACGTCAAAGTCGCTCTCATCACCACGAGAGGACCCGACATGTTGGTCAAGACGCTGACGGAAGAGCCCGCCCGTCCGATCTCCCGTTTGTCGGGTGCGACGAGCTCGCGGAAGGCGACTCGACGCGTCCGCTTGATCTGCTTCCACCACGCCGGGGGCGGGGCCAGCTCGTTCAACCTCTGGAAGAGGGGCCTCAGCGCGGATGTCGACGTCGTTGCCGTCGACGTGCCCGATCGCGAACGCTTCGCCACGCTCAGCGAGCTCGTTGAGGCGATCCACGATCGGCTCGGTCCGCTGCTCGACGAACCGCACGTATTCTTCGGCCACAGCTTCGGCGCACTCGTGGCGTACCGACTGGCCAGCCTGCGCGCGGCGGCGGGCCTACCCCTGCCGAGCGCCTTGATCGTGTCTTCCTTCCCCCCACCGCACCTGCCGACAGCGATACACATGGTGCACGACGTCGACGATCAACAGCTGAGCAAGGTCCTGTCCGACATCGGCGGTCTACCGGTCGAGCTGGACCGGTGGCCGTGTTTGCGGAAGAAAGCGGTCGCGTTAGCTCGAATCGACCTGCGTCTCGGCGCAACGGATGACGACGCCACGTCGGTGCCCCTGACGTGCCCGATCCACGCCTTCGGTGGCAGCGACGACTTCCTGGTCAGCGAGCGTGAGCTGCGCCAATGGAGTTCGCGTACCGTGGCCGAATTCTCAGTGCAGATGCTCAAAGGCAACCACTTCCACATCAGCGACCGCAAGCAACTGTTCGCCGCCCTGGAGCCACTGCTCTTTGGATTCGACGCGCCCCACGCCAACGTCGCATAGCTCAGTCGCACGCCTAGACCGAAGTTGTGCAGGCAAAGTGCGAGAAGCCCTTTAAGTTTCAGTTTCGCGGCTCACACAGCTGAATCGGATCGGCGACCCGTTCGAGCTCGTCGGCAACCGAAGCGATCTGGCCGAGTACTCGAGCGGAGGGCACGCTCGACCGCAGCCAAGTCGCCTAAGTAACGGAAACCCGGGGTGGATCCGTCTTAGGTCCTCCCGAAACGACCCACATCGGGTGTTGCTGACCCGAGTACTCAGCCTGCCAGTCACTGATGTCGTCGATTGAGTCGCCGGGGGCGCTGGACGATGTCGATCTCGAGGCACGCCCACCGCGCGTCACCCAAACGACGACATATCTGGAAAACGCTCCGGTGGCGTTGATTTCGGTGTGGCTGAGTCACGCGACCCGCAGACTCCGCGCAGGCCGGGACAATCCCGTTAGCCGTCGAACACCTCAGGCCCCCTCGAAAGGGGGCCTGACCAGTGTGGCAGGTACAGGATTCGAACCTGTGTAGGCGTTAGCCGACGGATTTACAGTCCGCTCCCATTGGCCGCTCGGGCAACCTGCCTGGGTGCTGCACCACCCGGGTACCGGTTTGGTGCGAATAGCAGGGTACAACGAGGATGGCGCTAAGACGAAAACGCACTAGACACCAGGAGGGCCGAGTCCAATGGCGGATTCATCGTTCGACGTCGTGAGCAAGGTCGACCGCCAGGAGGCCGACAACGCACTCAATCAGGCGGCCAAGGAGCTGTCCACGCGCTACGACTTCCGCGGCACCGACACCTCCATCGCCTGGCAGGGCGAGGAGACCGTCGTCATCACGTCCTCGACCGAGGAGCGGGTCAAGGCGGCAATCGACGTCTTCAAGGAAAAGCTGATCCGTCGCGACATCTCCATGAAGGCCTTCGACGTCGGAGAGCCGCAGGCTTCGGGCAAGACCTTCAAGGTCAGCGGCCAGATGAAGCAGGGCATCAGCAGCGAGGACGCCAAGAAGATCACCAAGATCATCCGCGACGAGGGCCCCAAGGGCGTCAAGGCCCAGATCCAGGGCGATGAGATCCGGGTGTCGTCGAAGAAGCGCGACGACCTGCAGGCCGTCATCGCCCTGCTCAAGGGCTCCGACCTGGACGTCGCGCTGCAGTTCGTCAACTACCGCTGACGCCCTAGCCGATCGACACCAGCTCGCCGATCGGGTCCCTCGGCAGATCGCCGTCAGTGACGGCGGTCACCGACATCCAGTTCAGGTTGATCCCGCCCCTGTGGTTGTCCAGAAAGGCGGTGTCGGCGGCGTCGCGACCGGTCGCGATGCGGACCAGTGTCTGCCGCGGCGCCAGCAGGGTGGCGTCGACGACGCGCCACTGCCCCTCGACGAACGCCTCGGCCACCGCGTGGAAGTCCATCGGGTACAGGCCCGGCGCGTACACCGAGACGACGCGGGCCGGAACGAACACCGCTCGCAGCAGCGCCACCACCAGGTGCGCGAAGTCGCGGCAGACTCCGGCACCGGCGAGCAATGTGTCCGCCGCCCCGTCGATCGGGTCGCTGGACCCGGGCACGTAGTTCAGCCGCGTACCCACCCATGACGACACCTTCTCCAGCAGCGTCGTCGAATCGACGTAGTTACCGAATTCCGTTGCCGCGAACCCGAAGAACTTGTCGGCCTCCGCGTAGCGGCTCGGCCTCAGGTACACCGACTTTTCGTACTCGGTGACCGGCGGCGGATCAGCTCGTCCGGTGACGGTCGCGGCATAGTCGACCTTCAGCAACCCGCCTTGAACGTCAAGCTTGTGGATCCTGTTGCCATGCGTCCCGCTTATCTCCAAGGGCTGCACAGGTTTTCCGTCCAACACGAAGGACAACGATTCCGACACCTCAGCATTGACGTGCGGTGCGACGGCGATCTGGAACTCCAGTTCGGTCGGCGCGAGCACCTGGACTTCGAGCTGTGCGCCCACCTCTCGCCTCATGCTGCTGATGATGCGCCTCTCGGTCGGGTTGTGCGAGCCATACGACGGGCGTGGGACCCGCCAGGGGATCTACCCGCATTCAGTCGCCACAAACCGGTCCGCGCGACTCGCCGACAGTCATACCCTGATCGGCATGGCACCTGCGCAACGCGAACCCAAGGTCGTCGTCCTCGGTGGAGGCTCATGGGGCACCACCGTGGCGTCCATCTGCGCCAGGCGCGGGCCGACGCTGCAGTGGGTGCGTTCCCAGGAGACCGCCGACGACATCAACGACAAGCACCGCAACACCAAGTACCTCGGCAACGAGGTCGAGCTGGCGCACACGCTCAAGGCCACCACCGACTTCTCCGAGGCCGCCGAGTGCGCCGACGTCATCGTCATGGGCGTGCCGTCGCACGGCTTCCGCGGGGTCTTAACCGAACTCGCCAGGGAGCTACGGCCTTGGGTGCCGGTGGTGTCTCTGGTCAAGGGTCTCGAGCAGGGCACGAACTACCGGATGAGCCAGATCGTCAACGAGGTGCTGCCCGGACACCCCGCAGGTATCCTCGCCGGGCCGAACATTGCGCGGGAAGTGGCCGAGGGCTACGCGGCCGCCGCGGTGCTCGCGATGCCCGACCAGAGTCTCGCAGCGAACCTCGGAAAGCTGTTCCGCACCAGGCGATTCCGGACTTACACCACCGATGACGTCGTCGGGGTGGAGATGGCAGGTGCACTCAAGAACGTGTACGCGATCGCGGTGGGGATGGGCTATTCCCTTGGCATCGGTGAAAACACCCGCGCGATGGTGATCGCCCGCGCCCTTCGTGAGATGTCGAAGCTCGGCGAAGCGATGGGCGGTCACCGCGACACCTTCGCGGGCCTGGCCGGCATGGGCGACCTCATCGTCACGTGCACGAGTCAGCGCAGCCGCAACCGCCATGTCGGCGAACAACTCGGTTCCGGCAAGTCGATCGAGGAGATCATCTCGTCGATGAATCAGGTTGCCGAGGGAGTCAAGGCCGCGAGCGTGATCATGGAGTTTGCCGACAAGTACGGCATCTCCATGCCGATCGCGCGGGAGGTCGACGGCGTCGTCAACCACGGTTCCACGGTCGAACAGGCCTACCGAGGTCTGGCCGCCGAGAAGCCCGGACACGAGGTGCACGGCTCAGGATTCTGAGCCGCGCCTATCCACCGGAGCTCAGTTGAAGTAAGGGTTGGTGCCCTCGGGTCGATCCAGCAGCGGGTTGATGCCGCCGTTGATGATGAAGCTGCCCGCCGGGCTGAGCACGAACCCGGACTGGTTGCGGCTGTCCGCGCAGGTTGTCACCGACCCGTCGCTACCGCAGCTGACCGTCTGATAGCTCAGGCGCGAACCCGCCGGAAGTGGCTTGGCGTCGACGTTGGCGAACACATCCCCCGCCGAGTTGGCGAAGGACGGGACGCCGGGACCACCGCTGACGAGGTTCGCACCCTCGGGCGCCCCGGGGATCGGGCCGCTGCAGCCGTAGCCGCCGTTGCGCTGCAAGACGCAGGTCAGACCGTCGGGCGTCTTGAACGCATACCACTGGTTGTCCATCACCTGGTACTCCGACAGCTTCATCGGCGCGTACGCGTTCACGTTCGGTGGAGGTGGCGGTGGCGGCGGTGCCGGCGGCTGGGCCATCGCGACGCCCGGCAGTCCGATGAGGGCCGCCCCCGCAGACGCCACGACGCCGATCAGCATTCTGTTCAGCACGGTCCACACCCTAGATGGTGCGGTTGTGACTCGCAGCATGCCCGTGTCATCGCCGGTCAGGGCGGCGGCGTTACCCGATCAGTAGTACCGATCAGGCCCGCGGCCGGCCATCGCCTCCAGCCGGGCGATGCGATCTTCCATCGGCGGGTGCGTCGAGAAGAGCTTGCCGATCTTCTCCCCCGCCCGGAACGGGTTGGCGATCATCAGGTGCGCCTGGTCGGCGAGCTGCGGTTCCGGCGGCAGCGGGGCCTGCTGCACCCCCATGCTGATCTTGCGCAGCGCACTCGCCAGCGCCAGCGGATCACCCGTCAACTCGGCTCCCGACTGATCGGCCTGGTATTCGCGCGACCGCGAAACTGCCAACTTGATCACCGTCGCGGCGATCGGCCCGAGCAGCGCAACCAGAAGCATCGCAAAGGGATTCGAGCCACCCTCGCGGCTGCCGCCGAACATACCGGCGAACTGGGCGACGAGCGCCAGCGCCGTCACCACCGACGCCATGGCACCTGCCACGCAGGAAATGAGGATGTCGCGGTTGTAGACGTGGCTCAGCTCGTGGCCGAGCACCGCGCGTAGCTCGCGCTCGTTGAGGATGCCCAGGATGCCGGTCGTGCAGCAGACGGCCGCGTTGCGCGGGTTGCGTCCCGTCGCGAACGCGTTCGGGGCCGCGGTGTCGCTGATGTAGAGCCGCGGCATCGGCTGGCGTGCCGTGGTCGCCAGTTCGCGCACGATCTTGTACATCACCGGTGCCTGCATCTCGTTCACCGGCTGGGCGTGCATCGCCTTCAACGCCAGCTTGTCGCTGTTGAAGTACACGTAGACGTTCATGCCAACGGCGAACAGGACGGCCAGATACATGATGTTCCGCCCGAACAACGCGCCGATGAAGACGATCAGCGCCGAAAATCCCGCGAGCAGCACGAACGTCTTGGCGGTGTTGGCGTGCGGATGCCAGGTCATTGTGGCTGTCTCCTACTAGGCCGACTACGGATACCGAGACGTTTCACGCTCTTAACGCATAGACAGGCTCGGCAAGTTCCACGGCACCGTCAGCCGTGGCGATTGGCCGTGTAGTCGGCCAGCGTCGCCAACGCCTGGCGCCCGGGGCTCTCCGGCAGGTTCGCCAGCTCCTCGCGTGCCTGCGCGGCGTACTCGGCGACAGTCTGCTTGGCCTTCACCATGCCCTGCGAGGCACGCAGCAGGCGCAGCGCCTCGGCCAGGTCGTCGTCGTTCTCGACGGGGCCGGCGAGCAGCTCACGCAGCCGGTCGGCGTCGGGGCCGGTGTCCCGTAGCGCGTAGAGCACCGGGAGGGTGTGCACGCCTTCGCGCAGGTCCGTGCCGGGCAGTTTGCCGGATTCGTCTGGATCGCTGTCGATGTCGATGATGTCGTCGGAGATCTGGAACGCCGTGCCGACGATGCCGCCGAGGCGGCTCAACCGTTCGATCTGCTCCTCGTCGGCGCCGGAGAACGTCGCTCCGAACCGGCCGGACGCCGCGATCAGGCAAGCCGTCTTCTCGTACACCACCTTCAGGTAGTGCTCGACGGAGTCGACATGGTCGGCCGCGCCGCGGGTTTCCCGCATCTGTCCCGTGACCAGCTGGGCGAACGTGTCGGCGATTACGCGCACCGCCT
The DNA here is from genome assembly GCF_010726765.1 of Mycobacterium gallinarum. NCBI lineage: Bacteria > Bacillati > Actinomycetota > Actinomycetes > Mycobacteriales > Mycobacteriaceae > Mycobacterium > Mycobacterium gallinarum. The sequence goes on along the minus strand of NZ_AP022601.1, from coordinate 5,270,607 downwards.
CCGGACCCAGCCGGGAAACCAGCCGCGACGCCGTCGCGAACAGATAGTCGCCAGCGAGGATCGCGATGTTGTTGCTCCACCGCGCGTTCGCGCTCGGCGCACCGCGACGCACCTGGGCCTCGTCCATCACGTCGTCGTGGTACAGCGTCGCCAGGTGGACCAGCTCGATGACGGCGCCCGCCACGTCGACCTGCCACGCATCGGGTTCGGGGCCGAGGCGCGCCGCCAACACCGTGAACAGCGGGCGGAACCGCTTACCGCCCGCCTGGAACAGGTGCTGTACGGCCGCGGACATCAATTCGTCGGCTTTGCCCAGCTCAGTGGCCATCAAATCTTCGATTCGGGCCACGGCCTCGCGCACATCCTGCGCAAAGGCGGGGTCTCCGAAGTCGACGCCTGCCACCACACTCGCCGGTGTCCTCACCCTGCCAACATACTGGGAGCTATGCAAACGCGAGCCGATGTGGTGGTCGTCGGGGCCGGGCCCGCCGGTTCGGCCGCGGCGGCGTGGGCGTGCCGGGCCGGGCGCGACGTGCTGGTGATCGATTCGGCGCAGTTCCCACGCGACAAAGCGTGCGGCGACGGTCTGACACCGCGCGCGGTTCAGGAGATGGAGCATCTCGGGCTCGGTGCGTGGCTGGACGGCCGCGTGCGACACCGCGGATTGCGGATGTCGGGGTTCGGCGCGGACGTCGAAATCGAGTGGCCGGGTCCGTCGTTCCCTGCGACGTCGAGCGCGGTCCCGCGCACCGAGCTCGACGACCGGATCCGCATGGTGGCGGTCGATGAGGGCGCAAAGATGATGCTCGGCGCCAAAGCCGTTGATGTCCATCATGATTCGTCGGGACGAGTGGCGTCGCTGGTGCTGGACGATGGCGCCGAGATCGGCTGCTGCGAACTGATCGTCGCCGACGGCGCCCGCTCGACACTGGGACGCGTGCTCGGTCGTGAGTGGCACAAGGAGACGGTGTACGGAGTGGCCATCCGCGGGTACATCGGCACGCCGCGCGCGAGCGAACCGTGGATCACGTCGCATCTCGAATTGCGCTCACCCGAACGTGAGGTGCTGCCCGGCTACGGATGGATCTTCCCGCTGGGCAACGGCGAGGTGAACATCGGTGTCGGCGCGCTCGCGACGTCCAAACGGCCGGCCGACGCCGCACTGCGTCCGTTGATGGCGTATTACACCGACCTGCGGCGCGAGGAATGGGGCTTCGACGGAGCGCCGCGCGCGGGTCTGTCGGCGTTGTTGCCGATGGGCGGTGCCGTATCCGGGGTGGCCGGGCCGAACTGGATGCTGATCGGCGACGCCGCGGCGTGCGTCAACCCGCTCAACGGTGAGGGCATCGACTACGGGCTGGAAACCGGCAGGCTCGCGGCAGAGCTGCTAGGCACCGGCGATCTGACATTGGCGTGGCCCGCGGTGCTGTCGGCGCACTACGCGCAGGGCTTCTCCGTGGCGCGACGGCTGGGGCTGCTGCTGACGATCCCGCGCTTCTTGCCTGCGACCGGTCCGCTCGCGATGAGGTCGTCGTTCCTCATGACGATCGCGGTGCGCGTCATGGGCAACTTCGTCACCGACGAGGATGCGGACTGGGTCGCGCGGCTGTGGCGGCGTGCGGGTGCGGCGTCGCGTCGGATCGACGAACGCCCGCCGTTCACCTAGTCCTCGAGGATTTGCGTCAGTACTGACACAATTCGTGCTAGGAACGACGTGTGGCGAGTCCCCGCGTGCAGTCCGCGACCCGCGCCACTTTCGTGGTCGCCGCCGTCGCGTTTGCCACCGTCGTGCCTCCGGCCGCGGCGACCGAGTGGCCTACGCTCGACGGGACGTACACGGCAGTCTCCGACGGGCGGTGGGCCAAAACCCGCGAGGTCCGTCGCGACGAGGCCACGGTCACGAGCACCTGGACGATAACTTCGACTTGCAGCTCCCATGTCGAGTGCACCGGCCGCGTTATCAGCGACCAGGGGTGGAGCGCCGATGCCGTCTTCAGTTTCGGACTGTGGACGGTCGAACATGATGTGGTCGAATGGATTCCGTGCGCCGACGGCACTACCGCGCCGGGCAATCAACAGTTCACCTTTTATCCTGTCGATTCGACGACGTTGGTCGGCAAGGACAAAACCTTCGGGCCGAGCGGTGCGTGCGGCGTCAGTTACTGGATGACAATCGAGATGCCGTTTCGGTTGACCAAGACCGCGTGATCATCTGGGCAGCAGGTCTTTCCAATCCTTCGGCGGCGGCTCGGCGAGATTCGTCTGCCGGTAGGCTCGGCCATCCTGGGCGACGAACTGGCCAGTGCTCGGGCTGTACTGCGTGACCGCGACCGGCGGTGGGGGCCCGGTGGCGTGGTTGCCGCTCGGCGCCGCCGGCGGCGACGCAGGTGGCGGCTGCTGACCTACAGGCGGTGCGGTACCTTCGGCCGGCGCAAAGATGTTCTCGTCGAGAGTAATCCGGTCGTCGGGCGGAATGCCTTGCGAGACCAGATTGGGATCGATCGGATACGGGCCGACGACGTGCTGACGCTCGGCCACCGGTGTGAAAGGCTGCTCGCCGCGGCAAATCTCGACCGTCGGGGCGCGCTTTCCGGGATATCCCATACAGGGGTAGTTGCGTGCGCCGCGAACGGCGATCGGTGAATCTTGCGGCAGTTTGCAGTACAGGCCGTCTGGAGTGTCGATCACAGTGGTGTCAGCAGGTGATCGCCAGGCGGACGGGGGTAGATAGCCCACAGTGCACGCTGGCGGATCGCCCACTGCGATCCTGAACTCGCCCAGCGCAATTCCGGTCGGATTGTTGCCCGGCAACGCTGCCTGGACCGCGGCCACGAACGGTGGCAGAAGTACCAGTAGCTGTTCCAACGAGGCGTTGTATGTCACGCCGATCTGGCCGACTGAGCTCAGGTTCGCCAGCAGCACCGGCAACGTGGGCTTGACCTGCTCGAGTAACCGCGATACTTCCTCCGTGGCCCCGGGTCCCGCCCGCAACAGGGTCCGCACCTCGCTGTCATTACGGGCGAGCTCCTCGGTGACGTTGGCGAGGTCACGAGTCCAGATGCGCAGCGCATCAGCAGTCTGGGCTTGTGAATTCAGCAGCGGGGCAGTGTCTTCGACCAGACGACGCGGACGCTCACCGGTAGCGTCGATGTCGCGGACCAGCGCGGCAGACGAATCGATCAGTGACGCGATGTCATAGCCGGCGCCGTTGAGACCGGTGAACGATTCGTCTAGCAGGGCGGTCACCCTGCCCTTCGGGATGCTTGCCAGTAACGCGCTAACCTGGTCCAGCATCGGACCCACCTGCTGAGGAACGACGGCATCGCGCATGGGGATCACAGACCCGTCAGCCAGGTACGGCGCACCCGCGGTGCGGGGCCGCAGTTCGACATATTGCTCACCCACCGCCGATACGCTGCGCACTTCGGCCTGCACATCCGCCGGCACTCGCGGTGAACTGTCCAAGGACAAAGTGGCTTTCGCGCCTTCACGAGTAGGAGCAACGTCGACGACCTTGCCGATCTGCACACCGCGATAGGTCACATTGCCGAATTGATAGAGCCCACCTGTCGTCGGCAATTCCAGTGTCACTGTAATCCGGCCGATGCCCAACAGCATCGGCACCTGAACATAAGAGAACAGCAATGCGGACACCCCGATGACCGAAGCGACAGTGAAGATCACCAGCTGAGCCTTCACCAGACCGGTGAACATCAGCGGCCACCAGACTGAGGTGGCGGCGCGACACCTACCCCTAGCGGATCGGGGGTGTAGTAGGCGTCGTAGCCCGGGTCGCCTGGTGCGGGCACCAAGGGCAGGTCCGGTCGCCCCCAACGTGTTCCGAGCATCAACCCGCGCTTGAGTCGGTTCACCGTCAAGTCGAGCACCAGGTAATAGTTCATGTAGTCACCGCGAACCGCGCGGTCGACGAGATTCTGCGGGTAAGGGAACGTGGTCGCGAACGCCAACGCGGTGTCGAGGTCCGGCCCGACGTCGGCGAGCGCTCCCAGCGTCGGTTCGAGGTTGCGCAGATTATCGACGAAGTTCGCCTTCGTATCTTCAACGAGACCCGTTGCGGTATCGCTGAACACCCGCAACCTATCCAGCGCCGCGGTGAGGTTCGGTCGCTGGGCGACAAGGACATCGAGGGCTGGCGGAATGGTGTCCAGCGCGCGCACAATGACCTCACGCTGGGCTGCGAGGCGGGCTGCGAGCCGATCCAGCGCGTGAATCGAGGCGACGACGTTATCGCGTTGTGAATCGAGTACACCGACGAATCTCTCGAACCGCCCAAGCAACTCGCGCACCTCGCTCTCGCGACCGGACAGCGCGACGCTGAGATTGTGGATGACGTCGCCGATCTGGCCCAACCCTCCCGTGTTGACGATCGCCGACAATGACGACAACGTCGCCTCAGTGGACGGATAAGTGGAGGAGCTGTCGAGCGGAAGTGTTGAGCCCGTCGCGAGCCGGCCGAACGGCGCATCCCCTAGCGGTGGGTTCAACGCCAGGTGGCTGGATCCCAGCAGACTCGTCTGGCCGATAGTCGCGACCGCGTTGGCCGGGACAACGACATTCGACTTGACGAAGACCTCTACGTCGGCGTGGTAGCCACGCACCTTCATTGCACCGACACTGCCGACAACGACATCGTCCACCAGCACCGGTGAATTCGACTCCATCGTCCCGACATTGGCGATCTCGACGTGAAAGATCTGATCATGCGCGCCCCGCCCGATGGTGCCCGGCAGCGCAATCGAGTTCGTACCTGTGAAGCTACAACCCGGTACGACCAGGATCACGCTGCCCACGGCGGCGAGCAGTGTTCGAACACGGGACGTGCTGCTCATCACGGCGGGCTCCCTTCGAAGGGCACCCCGACAGCCGGCGGCGCCACGAGGGTCGAGGGCGCCGCCTCGGCGGGCAGCAACATGTCGGGCAGCGTCGGTGGGGCCGCGTCAGCGTGTCCCGGCATCAGACGCGGTTCGGTATAGATCAGGTTCTCCGGGCTCGCGGACTTGGCAAGGTAGGGGTTGAAGGGAATGGGCAGGTAGTTGAAATTCATCAGCCGCAGTGCCGGTCCCAGATAGTCGCTGCACAGTTGTGCTGTCTCGGGCGCGGTCGCATTCTCGATTGCACCGATCTGGGCGCAGATGAAATGGATGGGGTTCGAAAAGCCGTTCAGAACAGCCGCTCCGGCGAACTCGCCGGTGTCGGCGTTGTACATGTTGTACGCGTTGGCAAAGGAGTTGGGCGCCACGTGCAGGATCTGCTCGAGATCGGTGCTGTGGTCGACCAGGTTCTGCGTGACGTCCGCCAGCCGGCCGATCTGCTCGGAGGTTCGGTCGCGGTGCGTGGCGACGAAGCGGCTGACGTCTCCCACCGCGACCGACAGGCTGTTGAGTGCCGCATCGAGATCCGAGCGACTACCGTCGAGCACGCTGGACAACGTGGCGAGGCGGTCCTGGAACTGGACGATCTGCTCGCTGCTCTCGCTCAGCGTGGTGACGAAAGTCTGCAGATGACTGATGATTTCGACGATGTCGCCACTGCCGTCGGACAGCAATCGACCCACGCCGGACAGTTGAGCCAGTGTCTGCCGCAATTTGGCCCCGTTTCCCTCCATTGCGGAGGCCGCGCTGTCGATGAAGCGCGCCATCGCCGTGGTCGACAACTCGCTGTTGGGGCCCAAATCGGTTGCGAGTCGGGTCAGCTGGGCCTTCACCTCGTCCCACTCGACAGGTACGGCCGTGCGCTCGATGGGGATGACGCCGTTGTCCGGCATGGTCGGACCGGTGTCTCGGTAGGCCGGGGCGAGCTGGACATAGCGCGCCGCAACGAGGTTGTGTGACACGATCACCGCGTCGGCCTCGGCGGGAATCGGCACGTCGCGGTCGACGTGCATCGTCATTTTCGACCAGGTGCCGTCGGGCTCGATCGCGGTGATCCGTCCGACGTTCACGCCAAGGACCCGCACCTCGTCGCCGGGATAAATTGCGGTCGTCGACGTGAAGTACGCGGTGATGACCGTCGGCGCAAAGTAGATTTGTCGAACCAGCACGAGCGTCCCCGAAAATCCCACACCCACCAGCACGACTGCCAATACGGCGGCGATCCGGCTGCGTGCGATCATCGCGGCCTCTCCGGAATACCATTGCGCGGCCAGGGGAATTCCGCCCGCGGGCCCGCGTCGTCGGGGGGTTGGCCCGCGTCGACACCGCGGCGAAAGCCGAACGCGTAGTCGAGGAACGGTTGAAGCATCTGGCCGGGCAGGAGGTTGGGCACGAAGGCGTTGTAGTACGGGCCGTTTGCGACGGTCTCGCCCAACGTCAGCTGATACTTCGCGAAGCCCGGTAAGGCTTTGGCGATGTTGTCACGGTTCTGCTGCAACATCGCCGCCACCGAGTTCAACCTGTCGAGAGTGGGGCCGAGTTCCTGTTCGTGATCGGCCACCAGTCCGGATAGCTGTCGGGCGACGGCGGTGGTGTTGGCGAGCAAGGTGGCAATCTCGTTGCGCCGCTGCACCAGGACCGCGAGCAGATCGGTGGTGTCGAGAATCAGGGTGTCGACCTGCTGGCTGCGGTCCGCCAGGATTTCGGAGACGTTCCCGGCATGCTTCAACAGATCGCGCATCGACTCATTACGTTCGTTGAGTGTTCGCGACAGCCGGGTCAGTCCATCGAAGGTTGGCGTGAGTTGGGGCGATATCCGGTCGATGGCATCCGACAGCGCATCCAGCGACTGATTGAGGCTGGCTGTGTCCAGCCCCTCGGCGTTGGTGGTGAGCTCGTCCATGGCCTCGGTCAAGGAATACGGAGAGGAGGTGCGCGATAACGGAATCTCGTCGGTGTGCCGCATCGGGTCACGACCGGCGGGTCTAAGCACAACCATCCGTTGGCCCAGTACCGAGCCGGTGGCGATGTGGGCGGTGGTCTCAGACCCCAGCCTTACGGTGCCCGCGACGGTGAACCCGACGACCACTTCGCCGTGGCGCAGCGAGATATCCGAAACCGCACCTACTTTCATTCCGGCGACGGTGACGTCGTTGCCGAGAGCCAGCCCGCCGGCCTCGGCGAAGATGGCACGGTACTGCAGCGCCGTCGCCATCGAGACCAGTCGCTCCGGCGCGAGCCCGATTGCGACGATCAACACGCAGAGCACCGCGCCGATGACCCCGACGCGTGTGAGTCTGTTGTCACGGTATTTAAGCATCGGGCTCCGAACACCTCCCGCCCTCCTGCTTGATCCACGGGAAGACCGCCGTGCGGTTCTGCAGATCCGAAACCCGCACACTCAAGCCGCACACATAGAACTGGATGAAGTTGCCGTAGGCGCCGAGCCGCACCAGTTTTCGATAGTTCTCCGGCGCTTTGCGCAGGGCGGCGTCGATACGGTCCTTATCCTCATCGAGGAGGGGCGCAAGCCGGTTCAGCTGTCCGACGGTAGCCGCGAGCGGTGGTCTGGACGTGGTCAGCAGATCGGCGACCGATGCGGTGCCCGCGTCGATCGAGGTGATCGCGGCACCGATCAGATCGCGCTGCTCCGCCAGTTCGGTTGCCAGCCGTTGCAGACCGTCGACGGCGTTCGAGAACTTGTCACCTTCGTGGTCCAACGTGGCCACCAGGGTGGTGAGGTTGTCGATGAGGCGCTGCACCACGTCGTTGTTGTCGGCCAGCGAATCAGCGAAGGCCGACGTCTTCGTGAAGACCGATTCCAGTGCGTCGCCCTGCCCCTGGAACACCGTGAGCAAAGCCGACGTCAACGCGTTGACATCCTGCGCATCCAGGCCCTGGATGACGGGTTTGAGTCCACCGAGGAGCAGGTCGAGATCCAACGCGGGTGCGGTGCTGGCTTCGGCGATCTCGGCCCGCGCTGCCAGCCGACGGGTCGAGCCCGGGCCGTCGAGAAGTTCGAGATAGCGGTCTCCCACCAGGTTGAGATAGCGCACCGCGAGTCGGGTGCCCTCGGTGAGCACCACCTCGTCGTCCGCATCAAAGTGCACTACCACCTTGTTGTCGGCGCGCAGCGTCACGCCGGTGACCGTACCGACCCTGATTCCGGCTACCCGCACGGAATCACCTGCGCTCAAACGTGATACATCCGCGAAGACAGCCGAGTACTCGGTGGTCGAGCTGGTTCGGAACTGGCCGAACACGACGAACAGGGAGGCGGTGAGCACCGACATCACAGCTGCGAAGACGGCGAACTTCACGGCCGTTGCCCAACGGCGAGGGCGGCTCATCCCGGTTGGCCGATCTCTGCACTGTTACGCGGTGGACCGTTCAGGGGCCCGAACAGCCATTGTTTGAGGCCGTCGGCGTTGAGCACCAACCCCTGGTTGCCGTACTCCCACGGGTTCGCGCCGACGTCGGCGACGACGAACGGCGGGTGCTGACCGTAGGCCAGCCGCGGCAGATCGTGGCACTGGGGGCCGCCGGTGGCGGCGACCCTGGGCAGGTCACCGGGGTAGCGATAGCGGTCCTGACCTAATAGCAGGCTCACCGAGGCGACGACACCAGGTTCGGGCGACGGCGGATTCTTGGCGGCCGGGAGCACGCCTTCGACAGCACAATTGATGGCCTCGTGGTATTCGCTGGTCAGCGTGGTTGTCGGCAGTAGCAGACGCAGCACCTCGCTCAGCGCCCGCCGGTTTCCGCCGATGACATCGTTGCCGATATCGGCCAGTCCGATGAGTCCGAGCAGCAGCGCATCGAGATTGTGTTGTTCGGCGACCACCGTCTGACTCACCGTCGCGACGTGGTCGGCGATACGCAGGAGGTCCTCGGCGGCGTCGGCATAGGCGCCGAACACCGATGGCGCGTCCGTGAGGTCCCGGCTGAGAGCGGGTAACGCCGGATCGAGCTTGCCCAGAACGGCGTTGAGCGTCGAAAGCATCTGACCCAAGGATTGGCCGCGCCCGTTGAGTGCCGTGGCGATTGCCCCCAGCGTCTGATTGATCTTCACCGGATCGACCGCCGACAGCAGAGAGGTGAGCTGCTCGAACACGGTGTTGATCTCGACTGTCACTTGATCGGCCTGAATCACGGCACCTTCGGCGATGTTGTGTGGCGACGGCTGTGGCGGGTCTACCAATTGCACGAACTTGGCGCCGAACACCGTCGTCGACGCGATGTCGACCACAACATTCGAGGGAATCAACTGCAACGCAGCGGGATCCATCGCCAGCCTCAGTGCCGCCTGGCCGTCGGGCAATGCGTCGATGGCGCTGACCCGGCCGACCTCGGCGCCATGCAGCTTGACCTTGGCGTCCGGATTCATCACCAGGCCGGCACGTGGCGACAACACCGTGAGAGGCACGGTTTGGGTGAAGCCGCCGCGGAACATGGTGGCGGCCAGCACGATGACACCGACGATGGCGACCACCGTCACCAGCCCGACCAGCGGACGGCGGAATGTCGTCCACCGGGTTTTGCTGCGAATACTATTGGCGCGCAGCCGATGTCGGGTCACTGCGCCAAACTTCGTGGACGGGGTGTTACTCGTCGAACACCCGACCGACAGTCCACGCTGCGTCTCCTTTCACGACGTGGAGGAGTACTCTGCCACAGATCATGTCAGGACTGACACAAATTTGCCATACTGCGGGCAACGGTAAATTACGACAGCGGCCCGAGACCCGACCGGACGAGATTCATCGACGTAGCCGTGATCTCGCCGAGGTCACCGGCGCAGCCGTTGCGGCCCCAGTGCTCCACGGCTGTCACCAGCGCCGCGGCGACCACCGCCCCGGCCACATCGGCGACCAGGTCGATGTCGGCCACATCCTGATATCTGTTCCTGATGAAGTCGGTCAACACTGCGGCGAACGATGACTGCACGACCCGTAGGTGCCCGGCGATCCGTTCGGCGCTGATCAGTTCCGCCCTGGCGGTCGCGGCCTGCCGTACCACCTCGATGTCGAACGGGAAGCTGACAATGCTTGCGAGCACCGCGTCGAACAACGATTCCGTGGGAGGTCGCTGCTCCAACGCTTCGGCCAACCACTCCACCTGGGTCTCGTAGTCCTGGAACAGCACCGCTTCCTTGGTGGGAAAGTGCCGGAAGAAAGTCCGTTCGGTGACCCCGGCCTCGCGCGCCAGCTCGGTGACCGTCACGTTGGCGAACCCCTTGTCCGCGAAGCTGGCCAGCGCGGCGCGCCGCAGTGCCTCACGGGTCGAGCGTCGCCGCTGCTCATGAAGGTTGGGGGCGGATGCCATGGTGCGCCGATCGTAGCCCACCCTTGAGAATTCATGTCAGTACTGACATATTTCTGGTGGACCGCTGCATTGCGAAGGAGAACAGGCCATGAGCGAATATGACGCGATCGTCGTCGGTGCCGGACACAACGGGCTGACGGCTGCGGCCGTGTTACAGCAGGCAGGAATGCGCACGCTGTGTGTAGAGGCCAACACCTACAGCGGCGGGATGGCCGCGACCGTTGAGCTGATCGAGGGGTTTCGCTACGAGATCGCGGGCTCGGTGCAGTTCCCCATGCCGCCGCAGATCGCCAAGGAGCTGGGCCTGGACACCCTGCCAACCGTCGACGCCGAGGTGCAGTCGGTGAATCTCGGCGACGCCGGCGAGGAGCCGCTGATCTTCTACCGCGACCCCATCAAGTTCATGACCCATCTGGCCGACAAACACGGCATGGAGGCCGTCGCTGGGATGGCAGGACTGATCGGGTGGTCGCAGGGTCCGGCAAAGGCGCTGGGCCGCTTCGACGTTCGCACACCGCCGAAAACACTTGACGAGATGTACGCGTGTGCGGCCAACGAGGCCGAACGCACCGCGATCCACGACGTGATGTTCGGCTCCGCGATGGACGCCATCGACCGCTACCTTCCCGACAAGGAGAAGCACGCGGTGTTGCGCGGCATGCTGGCATTCCTGGCGATCAACTCGACCTACCGGGGGCCCTACACTCCGGGCAGCGCCACGTGTCTGGCGTGGGCGTTGGCGGTGCCCGATGACACGACCGCCATGATGACCAAGCTCGAAGGGGGCATCGGCGCGCTGTGCGACCATCTCCGTGAGTTGTTTCTGTCCTCCGGCGGTGAAATCCGTTATCGCACAAAGGTGGATCGCATCCTGGTGTCTGATGACCGCGTCACCGGGGTTCGCCTTCGCGACGGATCCGAGATCAGCGCGCCGGTGGTGGTGTCGAATCTGTCACCGGACTACACCCTCGTCGATCTGGTGGGCGCCGACCTGCTGCCCGCCGACCTGGTCACCCGCATCAGCGGCCGTGACCACCGCGCATCGTTTGTCCAACTGCACTTCGCCCTTGACGGCCTACCCGAATTCGCGCCGCCCTACGACTTCCTCAATGATCCCGAGATGCTCGGGTCGGTGGCGATCTTCAATTCGCCAGAAGAACAGCAGCGCCAGTGGGACGAATGCCGGCGCGGGATCGTGCCGGACAACCCGTCGATGGGCATGCAGATCCCGTCCGTGCACGACCCGAGCATGGCGCCACCGGGAAAGCATGCCGCCAGCGCCTTCGCCTACGCGCTACCCGTCGAGAACAGCCGGGACACGCGCAAACTCAAGAACGAGATGGCCGAGAAAGTCATCGACAAGATCACCCGGTATGCGCCCAATTTTCGCGATATCCAGATCCGCCTCATCACCTTCGCGCCGTATCACATGGACACCATGTTCGCCGCCCCGTCCGGCGACTTCTGCCACGGCCTGCTGCACCCAGATCTCATGGGGCCCAACCGGCCCGGGCCGAAAGGCTTCCTGGACATGCCGATTCCGATCGACGGGCTCTACCTCGGCGGGGCAGGCTGTCACGGTGGCCCGGGCATCACATTCACCCCTGGCTACAACGCCGGATACCAGGTCATCGAGGATTTCGCCGGCAGCACCTAGACAGACGACGAGGACCCCGAATCGCTTGATGAGGATCCGGAATCGCTTGATGAGGATCCCGAATCGCTTGATGACCAACCGGAGTCGCCCGACGACGAGCCCGAATCGGTCGAGAACAATCCGACGGCGCCTCCGAAGAACGGATCCGAACTGCTCAACGAGCTCGAAGACCCGCTTGTACCGGATCGACCCGACTGTTTCCGCTTCTGCAGCGCCATCGCGATCTTGACGTCCTTGGGGGCCTTCTTCTTGTCTCCACTTCCGGCGGTGAGTGCCAATGCGATGAGGATGTCAGCGGCGGTGATGAACAGGCCTGCCCAGTACGCCCAGCGGAGCTCCGGATGGCGCGGGGATGCGAAGAACATGATCAGGAAGATCGGGCCGACGATGCCGAAGACGAACATCATCGCCTGAATCAGCAAGTACCGCTTGAACGTCTCCATGTCGGGTGCAGAATATCGCGCATGCCCGAGGTCTACCGCGCACCGATGCGGTCCCGCCGCGACGACATCGATCCTCGATCGACGGTCGATCGCGCGCTTGCGATCGGAGTCGTTGGCTTCGGTGACGCGGGCGGCGGCGAGCGTCTCGATCGCCGCGTCGCGCGGTTCACCGACGTGGCCGACGGATCGTTCGTGTGGACTCGCGACGCCGACGGTCTCTACTGGCTCGGCCGTATCGAGGGACCGATGTTCTACGACGATGCCGGCGCCGCCGTCGATCTCGTTCACGTCCGGCCGTGCCGGTGGGTCGACGAGCCGGTTCTCGAACCGGAGGTTCCCGCCGCGGTGCTGGCGACGTTCGCGCGAGGAGGTCGCAACTTTCAGCAGACGCACGACCCGAATGTCAGCGAGCAGACGGCGGCGATTTGGCGCAGGCGCCGTCCGGCGCGCTGACAAGGGCCCGTGAAAACCTTTGCTGGAGCGGGCGATTTGCACAGCCCGGCTAAATGTAAGCCCTGCTAGAGGACCTATTCTCAAACGCTCCGCGGGATTACTCTGGAGTGCACCGGCGTTCCCACAAGCATCGGCGGAAGGAATCCACGATGCGCAAGCTGACAGTTCGATCAGCATTCGCGGCATTGGCCATTGCGGCCGCCGCGATGGGCACGGCCACGATTGCGAGCGCCGCGCCCGCCGGCCCGTGCGAAAAGGTCACGTCTGTCGGCGTCTGCCAGCCCTTCGATCAGCAGCAGCAGCAACAGCAACGCATCCGGTCACCACAGCAGGGCATGGGTGAAGTGGTCGTGCCCGGCCTCGGCTCCAACCCGCTGACCCTCGGTTAGCCGCTCAGCGACTTCGCGAACCCACTCACGTCGCGGATCGAGGCGTGAAACACCTCCGGCATCACGTGCGGCAACAACAGGTCACCACCGTGGCATGTGCCGGCGACCAGCCGGCCCACCGTCGGCACCCCCGCCTGCAGAAGCCGGCGGTAGTACTGCAGCCCCTCGTCGCGCAGCGGGTCCAACTCGTTGACCGAGATGACATGCGGCGGTAGGCCCGCCAATTCGTCGTCGGTGGCCACCGCGGCCCAGCACGTCGCGTCGTCGCTATGGCTATCGGCGGGGTCATAGAGCGATCCGAGCAGTGCCAATTGGTGGCATGTGACGAAGTACTCGTCGTTCTCGGTGAGTGACGGCAGATCCTCACACGCTTCGAGCCAGCGGTTCGAGATGTAGGGACACTGCGCGTAGAAACCGGCGATCTCGTGCAGCCACCCTTCGCGCTTCGCCTTGTGCGCGACGGTGAGTGTGAGGTTCCCGCCGCCGGACTCGCCGGACACGATCAGCTGTGCCATGCCGAGCTCGCCGCGGTTCGCGGCGGCCCATCGGACCGCGGCCGCACAATCGTTCAGACCTGCGGGGAACGGATGCGGTCCGAGCTTGCCACCGGAGTTGCGGAACTCCACACCGATCACGACAACCCCTGTGGCAGCCAGATGTTCGCGCAGCATCATGTATCCGATGTCCGCTGCGGCGCCAATCGCCATGCCGCCACCGTGCAGGTGCACGACGCCCGGGATCGGACGGTCGGCGCCGTCGGGGCGGCTGATGTAGAGCGCGATGTCGTTGCCGTCGTCACCGCTGATGGTGGTCGTCGTGGTGGTCACACCGTCGGCCGCAGACGCCGATTGCGCGAACACGTCGAAGATCGCGCCCATCCCCTCTTCGCTCATCGTGGCGAACGCCAGCCGCTCCTCGAGGGGTGCGTCGACCGCCAGCTCGATCGGCGGCAGCCGACCGTCGAGCCCGAACTCGGCGAGCGCCTTGACCATTCGCGGGTCGGAGCGGGGATCGGTGGCGAGTGTCGAATCCGGATCAGCGTGACGTCCATAGGCCATGGCGCGACCGTACAACCGGGTCGTGTGTCGTGGCCCGGGTTTGGGTAGCTCCGTCGTGTGCGCGAAGCTGATTCAGTGTGACGGTTTGGTCGCAGCGTGCAGCGCGACGATGCCGCCGCTGAGGTTGCGCCACCGCACCGCCGACCAGCCCGCGTCGGCGATGTGTCGCGCGAGGTCGGGCTGGTCGGGCCACGCGCGGATCGACTCGGCGAGGTAGACGTAGGCGTCGGGATTCGACGACACCGCGCTCGCCATCCGCGGCAGCGCCTGCATCAGATACTCCTTGTAGGCCGTCGCGAACAGCCTGTTCGTCGGCGTCGAGAACTCGCACACAACCAGCCGCCCGCCGGGCCGGGTCACCCGGGCCAGCTCGCGGAGCGCCGCTCCGTGGTCGACGATGTTGCGCAGCCCGAAGCTGATGGTCACCGCGTCGAACACGGCGTCGCCGAACGGCAGCTTGGTGCCGTCGGCCGCGACCTTGGGCACCTTGCGCGCACTGCCCGCGGCGAGCATGCCGACGGAGAAGTCCGCGGCTACGCACCACGCCCCCGAGGTCTCGAGCTCCACGGTCGAGACGGCAGTGCCGGCGGCCAGATCGAGCACCTTGTCGCCGGGGCCGATACGCAGCGCCTCGCGCGTCGCCCGCCGCCAGAAGCGGTCCTGCCCCAGAGACAACACCGTGTTCGTGAGGTCGTAGCGGCGCGCCACCCCGTCGAACATCGATGCGACCTCGTGGGGATCCTTGTCCAGCGTCGCGCGGTTCACAACGGCGACGCTACCTGTCAACATCCGGGCGTCGGGAATGGAATGCGCCCCAGCGGGCATTTATCCGCACATGGCGGAAAAAGTTTGGTTCATCACCGGTACTTCGCGTGGCTTCGGGCGAGAGTGGGCAATCGCGGCACTCGAGCGCGGCGACAAGGTAGCAGCGACGGCGCGGAACACGTCGACGCTCGACGATCTGGTCGAGACGTTCGGCGACGCGCTGCTGCCGATCCAACTCGACGTGACCGACCGTGATGCGGACTTCGCCGCTGTGAAAGAGGCGCACGACCACTTCGGTCGGCTCGACGTCGTCGTGAACAACGCGGGCTACGGCCACTTCGGTTTCATCGAGGAGCTGACCGAACAGGAGGCGCGCGATCAGATCGAGACCAACGTGTTCGGTGCTCTGTGGGTGACCCAGGCGGCGCTCCCCTATCTGCGGGCGCAGCGCAGCGGACACATCATCCAAGTGTCGTCGATCGGCGGTATCACCGCGTTCCAGAACGTCGGCATCTATCACGCCTCGAAGTGGGCCCTGGAAGGGTTCTCGCAGTCGCTGGCGCAGGAGGTTGCGCCGTTCGGGATTCATGTGACGCTGATCGAACCCGGCGGGTTCTCGACCGATTGGGCGGGCTCGTCGTCGAAACGGTCCGCACCGCACCCTGACTACAAAGAGGTGCATGAAGAAGCGGACCGGCTACGCAGCCAGCGCGTCTCGGAGCCCGGTGACCCGAAGGCGTCGGCGGCCGCGGTACTCAAGCTCGTCGACGCCGAAAAGCCGCCGCTGCGAATCTTTTTCGGTGAGCTGCCGCTGCGGCTCGCCAAAGCCGACTACGAAAGCCGGCTGGCTACCTGGGAGGAATGGCAGCCGGTGTCGATCGAGGCCCAGGGCTAGGCGGCTTTGAGGCGGCGCAGGCCGATGACCTCGTCGTAATGTCCGAGCAGCTCGTCGCAGATCGCGGGCCACGTCCGGGTCAGCACGCTGCGACGCGCCGCAACCGAGTAGCGCTGCCGTTCGGCGATCAGATGGTCGACGGCCGCTGGCAGTTTGGCTTCGAACTCGTCGACCGAAAGCAGCAGTCCGGTGCGGTAAGGCATGACGAGATCACGCGGACCACCGGCGTTCGGTGCGATCGCCGGCAGCCCAGAGGCCATCGCCTCCTGCACCGCCTGACAGAACGTCTCGTGCTCGCCGGGGTGGACGAAGACATCCATGCTTGCGTACGCGGCGGCCAGCTCTCCGCCGTACAGCGCTCCGGTGAAAACGGCTGACGGCAGCATGGTTTCGAGTTTCGCACGGTCGACGCCGTCACCGACGACGACCAGCTGAAGGTCGTCGCGCTCCGACAGCGCCGCGAGCCGCTCGACGTGTTTCTCAGGCGCCAGCCGGCCGACGAATCCGACGATCGGCTTATCCTGTGGGGACCACAGGCTGCGCAGGTTCTCGTCGCGCGCCGAAGGTGCAAACCCGGTGATGTCGACACCGCGCGCCCACTTGTGCACCCGTGGGATGCGATGCGCCGTCAGGTTTTCCATCGCGGCGGCCGACGGCGCCAGCGTGCGGTCGGCGCGGGTGTGGACCATCCGCGTCCACGCCCAGGCCGCCCTGGATGCGAAGCCCATGCCATAGCTCTCTGCGAAACCTGCGACATCCGTTTGGAATACGGCCACTGTCGGCACTCCGAGGTGACGCGCGGCGAGCATGCCGCCCCAACCGAGCAGGGCTGGCGAGGCCAGGTGCACGACGTGGGGGTCGAACCCGCGCAACACACTCACCATGCGGGGACGCGGCACGCCGAGCGGAAGCGACGTGATTTTCGGGAACATCCGCGACGGCACCCGGTGCACCCGGACACCTTCGTAGATCTTGTCGGCCGCCGGCTCACCCCGCGGGGTGTCCGGTGCGATGACGAGGGCCTCATGACCGGCGCAGCGGAGATGCTCGAGCACCCGAAGCACCGAGTTGGTGACGCCGTTGACATTCGGGAGGAACGACTCTGCGACGATTGCAACGCGCACGCCTCGAGAGTCCCATCGGCGGCTGTCGTCAAGGTTTCGTGCAGGGATATGTCACGCAAATAGCTCGTGCCGACGAACGGATGCTTCAGATCGGCGTTTTCGAGTACTCTGCGCTCAAAGAAAGGCGGTTGACATGCGGATTCCCCGGACGGCATCGGTGGCCATCGCTGTGGTGCTGATCCTCACCGGTTGCACTACGCAGGTGACCGGCACCGCGGAGCGGAATCCCGAACCAGCCCCACTTGTGGTGAGCGAAGACGGCTACGGCATCGTCGCCGGATTCGAGGACGCGCCGACCCGGATCGAGATCTTCACCGAGCCGCAGTGTTCCCATTGCGCGGATCTGCAGGCCGATTTCGGCGATCAGTTCGCGTACTACATCGGCGTCGGCGCGCTGAAGATCACCTATCGACCCTTGACATTCCTGGACAGCGGGGGCGGCGGCTACTCGGCGAATGTGAGCAACGCGTTGTTCCTTGCCGCCGAGGGCGATGCAACGGGAACACAGTTCCAGCGCTTCGTCGAGGAACTGTATGCACACCAGCAACGGACCAAGGGGGGACCCGGCCCCACCGACGACGAGATGGCCGACATGGCGAAGGCCGCCGGAATGCCGGACACAGTAGCCAATCGCATCGGCGATGCGGGGTCAGCGATCAACACCAAGGACATGGACGCCGCCAACTTCGAGTACCTGTACGGGATCGACCCGCTGAACACCGGGACACCAACGGTTTACGACCCGGTGAACGACGAGAAGATCGATATCTACGACAACAACTGGCTGAACACACTGATGCAGACCTGAGGCCTACGCGACCTCCTGCACCGAAACCTGCCGTCGGTCGCCGCGGCGCTCCAGGTAGGCCAGGCCCGACAGTGCCGCCACCGCGATGAGCCAGCCGACCACCGCGATGGAACCGGCCGGGATGATCGCCAGTGAGGCGTTGCGATCCCGAACCCGTACCAAATCCGGGTTGTTCGTGTCGTATTCGACGTAGATTCGCATACCCGTCTCCAGTTCGGACGGGTACAGGACACCCAGCTCGGGGCGATAGGTCACGCGGTCGGGCGTCACGAACTCGATGGTCGACCGTCGCGGTCCGGCGCTGAGCACCTCGGCGGCGGCCACGCCCATGTGCCGCTCGATCTGCCGGTCGTTACGCCACGCGCCCATCACCATGAGCACCGACTGCAGCGTCACCAGACACGCGACGAGCACGATTCCGATGCGGATCCGCCGGAACACACGCTGCGCCCGCGTCTCGGTGGGGTCGGGCGACAGTCGCGGAACCAGCTTGCGCCACAACGCGATGACTCGGCTCACAGTGTCGTCTCGTTCGCTCGGCTCACAGTGCAGCCTTGATCGACGCGTGCAGAGCTCGCAGCGACGACCGGTCGGCCTTCACCTCCAGCACCCGCATCCCGTCGAACGGCTCGTTGAGCGCCTCGACCAGGCCGTCGACCTCGATCTGCCGGCTGTCGATGTGGTACGCCCGGCACAACGCGCCGACGTCCACATCGTGCGGGGTACCGAAGATCCGCGACGAGACGTCGGAGAACCGCGGATCGCCTTGCTCGAGCAGTTCGAAGATGCCGCCGCCGTTGTCGTTCGACACGACGATGGTGAGGTTGCGGGGCGTGGGTTCGGTCGGACCGATCAGCAGCCCGGAGCTGTCGTGCACGAATGTCAGGTCGCCGATCAGTGCGAGGGTCCTGCCGTCATGGGCGAGCGCGGCGCCGATCGCCGTCGACACCGTGCCATCGATCCCGGCGACTCCGCGGTTTGACCGCACCTTCAAGCCCTGGGTGTTGAGGCCGACGAGCGCGGCATCCCGAACCGGGTTCGATGCGCCCAGCACCAGTTGGTCGCCGGTGCGGACCGCGTCGGCGACGGCGGCCGCGACATGGAGTCCCGTCTTGAGCGGATGGGCCTCCAATTGGGCGCGAACGGCGTCCACAGCGTGCTTATTGACCTCGCCGCAGCGCGCCAACCAGGCGGGATCGGGTTCGCCAGTGGTCACGGCCCGCGTGCCGGTCGCTGCCGAGTTCCCCGAAACGTCGGGCCAGCGCGGGCCCGTCGTCAGCGCGTAGACCGGGACCGCCGGATCGGCCAGCAGCGTCGACACCGGCCGGTGCAGCGTCGGACGGCCCAGCATGATGACCTGCTTCGGCCGTACCAGCCGCAGGGCGAACGGATGCAGCGGGTTGGCGGCCGGCGGCGCGGTCGGCTCCGCGACGGTCGGCAGCGCGGCGAGGTTCGGGTGTACACCGGCACCGTGGCCGGCGATGACGACCGTGTCGGGCGTCAGGTCGATGTCGAGCGGCTGGTCGAAGGTGACGGGCGGCGTGAACGTCCACGGCTTGCCGTCGGGCCGTCCTTGCGGGCAATAAGTGCCGCCGGAGCCCAAGTCGTCCTGGGCGCCGGGCACCAGCGGTTCGCGCAGCGGAATGTCGAACTGCACGGGTCCCGCGTTGGCCGAACGAGATCCGGTGGCGGCCACCAGGACTCGACACGTTGCCGACCGCCACTGCGCGTTGAGGGAATTCAATTCGTCAGGCTTGGCCCCGGCGATTTCGGAGGCGAGGCCGAGGCTGATGGTCTCGCGCACCTGCGTTCCGAAGTAGCCCAACTGCTCGAACGTCTGGTTCGCTCCGGTGCCGAGCAATTCGTAGGGCCGGTTGGCGCTCAGCACGATGAGCGGCACCCGCGCGTAGTTGGCCTCCACCACCGCCGGACCGAGGTTGGCCACCGCCGTACCGGACGTCATCGCGACGCACACCGGCGCGCGCTCAGCGACGGCGAGGCCGATCGCCAGGAAGCCGGAGGTGCGTTCGTCGATGCGCACGTGTAGCCGCAGCCGGCCCGCGCGGTCGGCGTCGTGCAGGGCGAACGCCAACGGGGCGTTTCGCGAACCGGGGCACAGCACGACATCGCGCACGCCGCCGCGGATCAGTTCGTCGACGACCACGCGGGCCTGCGTAGTCGAGGGGTTCACCACTACAGACTATCGGCGAAGAATTTCAGCGCTGCGGCGTTGACTTCCTGCGGCTTCTCGAGGAATCCGAGGTGACCGGTGTCGGCAATCTCCAGGTAGTAGCCGGTACGGATGGCTTTGGCGACCTCACGGCCCAGATGCGGCGGCAGCACGATGTCGTCGGCGAACCCGATGACGAGCGTGGGCGTCGTAATACTTTGGTAAGCGGGCAGCCGATCGGTCGTGGGCGCGGCGTCGGTCTGACAGCGCAGTCCAGGCGACGGCTTGGTGGGCCACATCGTGAACATCTCGGCCCAGTCGCGGACGAAGTTGTCGTTGTTCAGCGTGGCCGGCGAAAAGCTCTCCATCAGACGGATTTTCGCGTCGTACGACGCGGGTAGCTCGATGCCGGCGTCGTAGAGTTCACGTTCGGCGTCGCGGAAGAAGCTGCGCGCCCGGTCATGGCGGCCGCGGGTGGCCATCAGCACCGCGGCACTGACCAGCTCCGGACGCGCCAGCATCAGTTCCTGCGCGATGTAGGAGCCCATCGAGACGCCGACGATGCGCGCAGGTCCGGCGTCGAGCTTCTCGATCAACTCGGCAGTGTCGGCCACCATCTCCTCGACGCCGAAGTTGTCTTCGTTCTCGGTGGCACCGATACCCCGGTTGTCGAAGGTGATGCAGCGGTAGCCCGCGCGTTGGAACTCCGGCACCTGATGTAGGTGCCAGGTGCGACCCGCACCGCCCCTACCTGCGATGAACAGCACCGGATCGCCTTTACCGCGGTCGTCGTACGCCAAATCCACGCCGACGACGCTACTTGCTCACTCGACCTCGGTGAACGCCACCACCGGGATGCGGCGACCCTGCGTCGTCTTCTGGTATCCCGCGTAGTTCGGCATGAACTGCGTGGCCAGCCCGAACAGCCGGTCGCGTTCCGCGCCCAGCATTTCCTCGCCCACGAAGGTGCCCTGGTAGCCGCGGGAGGTGAGCGTGACGCGGGGATTGGCCTTGACGTTGTGGTACCAGGCGGGATGCCGAACGCCCCCGTAGTTGGAGGCGACGACGATGACGCGGCCGCCGTCGGTGAAATACGTCAGCGGTGTACTGCGCTGCTGACCGGACTTCGCGCCGGTGTGCGTGAGCAGCACCTCCGGTCGGACCATCGAGATCGACAGATGGCCCTTGGTCGCCTTGATCAGCGCGCGGTCGATGCGCCAGCCGTACCGGCGCAGGAACGTCTGCCCAGGACCTGTCGCCGTGAGCCGCGCGCCGGCCCTGACCACGGCTGACGGCGGGTTGGGCGGAACCTCAGGAATTCCCACGCCTGCGACCGTATCGCGGTTGCGATTTCGGTGTCGGCAGTCGCGCTGAGCGCTCCCCGCTACACCGAAATCGACTTTTTGCGGCCGCTGCGCACGCGGTCAATGGCCGCGCCCCACAGCAGCTGGACCGTCGGCGTCAACTGGTGCCCCTTGACGGTCTCGACGCTGAGCGCCGCGGTGGCCGCCGCCTTGGTCGCCGCCGACGCCTTCGACATGTGACCCGAGTCGTAGGGCGGCTGGGGGTCGTACTCGATCACCAACTGCACGGCCTTGGCCTTGGCGTCGCCGCAGATCTGACCGAACAGCCACAGCCCCAAGTCGATGCCGGCCGACACCCCCGCCGCGGTCACGATCTTGCCGTCGCGCACGATCCGCTCGTCGCCGACAGGCTCGACACCGAACGGCTTGAGCATCGGCACGCACAGCCAGTGCGACGTGGCGCGGCGGTCTTCGAGGATGCCCGCGGCGGCCAGGATCACCGAGCCCGAGCACACCGACGTCGTCCAGGTGGACGTCTCGTGTGCCTTGCGCACCCAGTCGAGCACCTTCTCGTCGCGGGCGTGCTCGAAGGTCGCCATGCCGCCCGGCACCAAAATGATGTCCGGAGAGGGGGTTTCGTCGAACGAGTGCGTCGCACCGATGAGCAGCACTCCCGAGTCAGCGGTGATGGGTCCCGGCTCGTGCCACACGAACCGCACCTCGGCATCGGGCAGGTTACGCAGCACCTCGTAGGGCCCGATGAAGTCCAGTGCGGTGAAGCCGGGGTACACCATGATTGCGATCTGCTGGGACATTTGGAGCCATCTCCTCTACTAGGCGAACGTCTTGCGGTATTGATCGGGCGAAATGCCCAGTCGTCGAACGAAATTGCGGCGCAGCGTCTCGGCACTACCGAAGCCGCAGCGCGCCGCGATGACCGTCACGGTGTCGTCGGTCTCCTCGAGTTGCCTGCGGGCGGCCTCGGTGCGGATCCGCTCGACATATGCCCCTGGCGCCTCCCCCACCTCATCGGTGAACACCCGTGTGAAGTGCCGAGGGCTCATCGCCGCGCGCCGGGCGAGTTCGGGAATACTGTGCGCGCCACCGGGTTCGGCTTCGATCGCGTTCTGCACGTCGCGGATCGGTGCCCGCTTGGCGCGTGGCATCCACACCGGCGCGGCGAACTGCGTCTGGCCACCGGGCCGCCGCAGGTACATCACCATCCAGCGCGCCACCGTCTGCGCGACGTCGGTGCCGTAGTCGTCTTCGACCAGCGACAGGGTCAGGTCGATCCCCGCCGTGACACCGGCCGCGGTCCAGACCTGTTCGGAGCTGCGCACAAAGATCGGTTCGGGATCGACGGTCACGGCGGGGAACTCGTCGGCCAGCTGCGAAGCGAACGCCCAGTGCGTGGTCGCGACGCAACCGTCGACCAGACCGGCCTGCGCCGCGATGAAGGCGCCGGTGCATACGCTGACGACGCGCCGCGACTGCTCGGCGGCGATCCGAATCCAACCGACGGTGTCGGGATCCCGCCGCGCATCGTCAACGCCCATGCCTCCGGGCAACACGAGTGTGTCGATCGGTTCGCGCGGGTCGGGGAACAGCTGGGCAACCAGTGCGAGGCCGGTGAGAGTGGCGGCGGGTTCGCCCGTCCGGGTCACGATGGTGACCGAATAGCCCTCGTCTGCTCGCCCCTGACTGGCCAGACAGATGGTGGCTCCCGTGAACACCTCGAACGGGCCGACCAGGTCAAGAGCCTGGACGCCCGGGAAGCCGAGGATCACCACCGATCGCACGCCTTCAGTGTTGGCCAGCGCCCGCGTGGCGTCTAGGCCGCGACCCCCACAAATTAGGACATCAGCGGGTAGCAGGCCTTGATTCGGTCGATCCACCAGCGCCGACGGTCGGAAGCCGCCGCCAGCGCGGCCAGCCGCGCCGGATCCGGCGTCACTGGTGCGACGGGCAGGAACCCGTCGACCGGTTCGACGGGTTCGCCGACGTCGTCGACGAACAGCCCGCCGGTGCCGAGGCCGCAGGCATACGGCAAATCGGGAAGCGCGGCGGCGGCGAGCAGTCCGCGGCCGATGCCGACCGCGGAGTCGAGCGCGCTGGACACCACGATCGGGATGTCGATCTGATCGGCGATCTCGAGTATCCTGGCCACGCCGCCCAGCGGCGCGACCTTGAGTACCGCCACGTCGGCGGCGTGCTCGCGCACCACGCGCAGCGGGTCGTCGGCCTTGCGGATGCTCTCGTCGGCCGCGATCGCCACGTCAACACGGCGGCGCAGCGCAGCCAGCTCGGGCACCGTCGCGCACGGCTGCTCGATGTACTCGAGCGGGCCGTCGGCGGTCAGTGCGGCGGCCGCCTCGGCTGCCTCGTCGACGCTCCAGCCTCCGTTGGCGTCGACGCGCACCGTCGGTACCAGTGCGCGTACTGCGTTGACGCGCACCACGTCGTCGGCGAGGGTCTGCCCGGGCTCGGCCACCTTGACCTTCGCGGTGCGCGCGCCGGGAAACCGGGACAGCACCTCGGGCACCTGCCTGGCGACGACGGCGGGCACGGTGGCATTGATCGGGATGCGGTCGCGCCGGACGGCGGGGGGCGCCCGGTATGCCGCCTCGACGGCCGACGCCAGCCAAAACACCGCTTCGGGCGGCTCGTATTCGGGAAATGCCCCGAACTCACCCCAGCCCACGGGGCCCTCGATGAGCGCGACCTCTCGAACGGTGATGCCGCGGAACCGAACTCGCATCGGCAGCGAAACGACATGCAATCCGTCGAGAACCTCATCCAGCTGCGGCACGCAGACCATACTGCCCCGCTCCGGTTCATCGATGCCGGCTTTACAGTGGTGACATGCCCACCCCTGACAAACCGCGCCCCGGCCAGGAGTCGGTGTGGGACTACCCACGACCGCCGCGGCTGGAGGAGTTCCACGGTTCGATCACCGTCGAACTCGGAGGCGTCGTCATCGCATCGACAACGGCGGCGTGGCGCGTGCTCGAGACCAGCCATCCCCCGACCTATTACCTGCCTGCCAGCAGCTTCATCGATGGCAGTCTGCGTGCGGCGGCCGGCTCCTCATGGTGCGAATGGAAGGGGCAGGCGAGTTATTTCGATCTCGTCAGCCCGCGCCGGGTGGCGTCACGGGCGGCATGGACCTATGTGTCACCGACCCGTGGATTCACCGCGATCGCCGGCGCGCTCGCGGTCATGCCTGCCCTGGTGGACCGGTGCACGGTGGACGGAGAAGAGGTCACTCCGCAGCCAGGGGGCTTTTACGGCGGCTGGATCACGAGTCGGGTCGCGGGGCCGTTCAAGGGAATACCGGGCTCCATGGGATGGTGACCTTGGTCGTCATGCATCGGTCACTTTTGGCCCGCGTTTAGACCGGCGCCTCGTGGATATAGTTAAGAAACTTAACGATGCCACGAGGGAGCAGATCTTGAAGTCAGGAACTATCGCAGGAACCGCTGTGGCGACCGCGGCGACGGCGGTCATCGGCGGGCTGGCGAGCCGCCCGGCGCAGTCGCCTTGGTATGCGAACCTGAAGAAGCCGCCGTATCAGCCTCCGCGCCAGGCTTTTCCGATCGTCTGGCCGATCCTGTACGCCGACATCGCAGTGGTGTCGGCCGCGACAATCGACGACCTGGAGCAACGCGGACTACGAGACGAGCGACGGACGTATATTGCGGCGCTGGCGACGAACCTGATCCTGAACGGGAGTTGGTCCTGGTTGTTCTTCAATCGCCGCTGGCTTGGCACATCGGCGATCGCGGCCGGAATCCTGGCAATCAGCAGCGCCGACCTGACCCGGCGCTCGGTCGCCGTCCGCGGTGGGAAGGCAGCCCCGATGGCCGCCTACGCAGCGTGGACCTCGTTCGCCACCGCGCTGTCGACTCACATCTGGGCGCTGAACAGGCGGCGTTGATGAGACTGAGCGACATACCGGGCCAGGTTGCCGAATCGATCTTGTCGATCGTCGGCATCCGCGTCGGCACCGAAGAACCCCACTATCTGGCGACCAAACTGACCGATCGGGTGGAGATCCGGCGGTACGGCCCGCGGATTGCCGCCGAAACGGCGGTGGCGGCCGACGACGAACGCGCCCGCAACATCGGCTTCCGCAGACTGGCGGGTTACATCTTCGGCGCCAATCACCGCGGCGAGACGATCTCGATGACGGCGCCTGTCAGCCAGCATCGCGGTGACACGATTGCCATGACGGCTCCGGTCGCACAGGCGCGAAACACTGAGGGCGAGTCGACGATCCGGTTCTTCATGCCGTCCAAGTGGACGATGGAGACATTGCCGGAGCCCGACGATGATCACGTCACCCTCGTCGAGGTCCCAGCGGAAACCTACGGCGTCCTGCGCTTCACTGGTGACCGCAGCTCGGCGGCCGTCGCCGCTAGGACCGACGAACTGCGGAAGATCCTGAGCGACAACGATGTTGAACCCGTGGGCGAGCCGGTGGCGTGGTTCTTCGATCCGCCGTGGACGTTACCGTTCCGGCGCCGCAACGAGATCGCCATCCCGGTCAAGCCACCGGCCTAGACCGTCGAGCGGTCGCCGACGTGATGAGCTAGGGCGATTCGATGCAAGAGCCCAGTTGCAAAGCCTTCCACGGCCGCCGGCCGCCCACGATGCGAAGGCCTTTGCCCACCGCCGCGACTGGACCGATGCGTTGAAGGATCAGCCGAACCATGGTCGATGCCGGCGCCTTCAGGACGGCATCCGGCCTGTCGCTGGATCGACGGGGACGAACCTCAAGGGTGCCGTCGTGAATGTGCATCAGATACGGCCGCGCAGCTGGGATCTGGAGAATCACAGAGATATCGGTCGTAGGTGAGATCCCCGGTTTGACGTAGGCCGGCGCCACCTCCACCACCTCGCGGAGTAGCAGCAACATGTCACGCTCGTGAATGTCCCACTTCACTCCGACGGCCCGCGCGATGTCCTCGCCATGCAAGAGCAGGTCAAAGAGCCAGTTAATCTGAAGTATGATGCCGGAAGTAGTTGCACCGCAGTGAAATTCGTTTGTGTAGTCATCCGGAAGGTTATCGAAAAACTCGTCCATCACCGTTTCCAAGGCCTCGAGCTTTTCGAGCAGTTCGGGTATCGGCGCCATCGCCGCCAGCATCTCTTCGCGGTTGATCTGATCCAGCTCGCGCGGATACCGTGCGCGCCGAAAGTCTCGGCCCTCCGCGATCGCTTGATACCGACGGGCGACGCAAAGCACGTGGGCGATGACCTGATTCACGTTCCAGTCCAAGCCCCGTCGCCGCGCTTTCGGATCGGCGGTACGAGCCAGTTTATAAAACCGTTGCCGCGCCCGGCCGATGCGATCCTTTAGTTCGCCTCGATCGGTGTCGACGAGTGCGAGGAACTGTGTGGCGTTCACGATACCCCCCTTTATACTCCAGGATGGAGCTTAAGTTACTCCAAGATGGAGTATTGTCAAGGTATGCCGTCGAAGCCGACCACCACATCGTTCGCGCTTCTGGGGTTGCTGGGCATAAAGCCGTGGACGGCGTACGAGATCGTCGCTCAGATCAAGCGCGGCATGCACTTCTTCTGGCCCCGATCGGACGCCCACCTGTACGCGGAGCTCAAGCGGCTCGTCGAGCGTGGGCACGCTACCGCCGAGCTGGTCGACGGTCGCAGAAAGCAAGCAACGCGCTACACGATCACACCGGAAGGCCGTGCGGCACTGGCCGATTGGTTCGGCACCGACCCCGCAGCACCTCTGCTCGAAGTCGAGGGATTTCTGCGCATGTTTCTCGGTGACCAGACAACCAAGGAGAATCTTCGCGCAGCGCTGGAAGCCACTGCGCGCCACGCCCGGGAATACCACGCCAAGGGAAACGCACTCATCGACGAACTTCTCACCACCGGCGGGCCCTTTCCCCAGCGGCTGCACCTGATCGAGCGTCAGGCGATGTTCATCGCCGACTTCTACCGGAATCTCATCGAATGGTGTGACGAGACGATCGCCGAGATCGACGAATGGCGCGACACCCGCGACGTCGGCCTTACGCCAACGGGGCGCAAGCAGTGGGAGCGGATACTCGCCGAACCCGATCCCTAGACCGCCTTACGAGTACTGCTTGCGCAGATCCTTCTTGAGGATCTTTCCGGTCGGATTACGCGGCAACTCGTCCTTGAAATCGACGGACTTCGGGCACTTGTACGCGGCCAAGCGCTCTCTGGCGAAGGTGATCAACTCGTCTTCGGTGGCCTCACCCTCGAGTTGGACAACGGCTTTGACGACCTCACCCCACTTGTCGTCGGGGATGCCGATGATCGCGACATCGGAGACCGCGGGATGCTCGGCGAGTACCCGCTCCACCTCGATCGAGTAGATGTTCTCTCCGCCGGAGATGATCATGTCCTTCAGTCGGTCCTCGACGAAGATGTAGCCGCCATCGTCGACGCGCCCGATGTCACCGGTGCGGAACCAGCCGTCCTCGGTGATCGACTCCTCCGTCGCCTCCGGCTTGTTGTGATAGCCCTTCATCAACTGTGGTGAGCGGAACCATAATTCACCCTGCTCACCCTCTGGCACGTCTTTGAGAGTGTCGGGATCGACCACCCGCACCTCCGCGTTGGGAACCAGCGTGCCCGCACTCGAGAGTCGCTCCTCCTTGCCCGGGTCACGGTGCGCCTCGGGAAGCAGGTGGCTGATGACGCCGCACAGTTCGGTCAGCCCGTACGCCTGCATGAAATCGGTGTTCGGCCACGCTTCGAGCGCCCGACGCAGCAATGGAAGCGGCATCGGCGAAGCGCCGTAGGCGAACGTCTTCAGCGATCCGAACAGCTTGACCGCATCCTCACCGGAGTCGAGCACCTTGGCCAGCACCGCGGGCACCAGGAATGTCCGGTTGGCACCCTTGAAGATTGCGCCGGCCAGGGACGCGCCGTCGACCTCGCGGGTCATGACGCTGGGGAAGCCGTCGTGGATTCCGAATTGCACATAGGACGAGCCGCCGACATGGAACAGCGGCATCGACACCATGTTCTTGTCGCCTTCGTCGAACTCGAACCCCTCGTGCGCGTTCACCGTGTGCGCGATGATGTTCGCCTGAGTCAGCTGCACGCCCTTCGGTTTGCCCGTCGTGCCTGATGAATACATGATGATCGCGACATCGTCGGGCTCGACATCGTCTTGACGATCGACGGGCGTAGCCGCCGCGAGCATCGCCTCGTACTCATCGCCGTCGCCGCCCTCCGGTGTCACCTCGATGACGTGCTCGACGTGGGTGAGCTTGTCGCGGATCTTGTCGACGTTGGCCCGCAGTTCCTTTCCCACGATCAGCACTTTGGCGCCCGAATCGTTGAGCACGTAGTCGAGCTCGTCGGCGGCCAGCCGGAAGTTGATGATCGCGTTGGCCGCGCCCAGCGAGGCGGCCGCCAGCGTCAGCTCCACACAGGCGGGGTGGTTCTTGTCGAGGAACGCCACCACATCCCCGCGCTTGACGCCGCGCTCCTTCAGCGCACCTGCCAGCCGGCGCACGCGGTCATTCCACTCCGCCCACGTCCAGGATCGGTCGAGGTAATCGAACGCCTCGGCGTCGGGTCGTGTTTCGGCCCAATGAGCCGTGCGTTCGTCGAGGAAGCGGGGTTCAGCCAGGTCAGACATGCTCTGAGCCTGCCACGGACACCGCCGGCGGTGCCCGCGTTTCGGCCAATCCGGCCGTTTACGTGTCGTCGGCTGCCGTGTGACTGCGCTGCAGGCCTCGACGGTCGTAGATGCGGGTGACGATGCCGCCGATCAGCAGGCCGATGAGGAGGCCGATAGCCGTCATCGTCAGCGAATGCGTGAGCCCGGCGTCGGCACGACCGTCGAAGTAGAGCAGCGCCCGCGCACCAAGGAAGACTTGATGCATAGGTTCGAACTTCGCGAGCCATCCAAACACCTTGGGGGCCGCCTCCAGCGGAATCGTCGCGCCGTTGGACGGTAGTCCCAGCATGACGAAGATGAACAGGTTCACCAGCAGCCCAACCGAACCCAACACCGCGATCAACGACGTCGAGGTGATCCCGACGGCCGCAATGGTGAACGCGCCGTATGCCCAGAGCGTCCACGCATTCGGTATCGGCATACCCAATGCGGTGGCGATACCGATGTATGCGGCGGACGTGAGTACCGCCATGATGGCCATCAACCCCCATTTGACGAGCAGTGTTGTGAACCGCGAGATCTTGACCGGTTCGGCGAACCGGTACATGGGGCCGAGCTCGGCGGGTACGAAGCCGAGCATCGAGTCGACCAGTGAGCTCACCAGGATGCTGCCGGTGAACCCCGCGAGCAACAACAGCAGCGCGTAATAGAAAGCCGACAAGCCGTTGCCGGTGCCGCCCGGCAGTGGGTTGAAGTCGTTGACCTGGACATCGACAGGGCTGGTCAGTGCGAGCGAAACGCCACCTGGCAACGGTGCGCCACTGGCCTTCTGCACCTGCGCAGAGATGCGTTGGCCAATCTTGTCGCTCATCTCGTTGACCGCCTTGCCCAACGTCAACCCGGCGATGCTGGAGCCCAATTCGCCGGCCCGGGGATTGGTGGAGATCGTGATGACCGGCCGAGTCACCTGACTTGGCCGCAACGCGCCCTGACCGAGGGCCTGCAGCTTCGCCGAGAAGTCCGACGGTATCTGGACAAGTCCGTAGATCTCCGCCCGACCCAACTGTGCTCTGGCCGCGTCCTCCGACAACACCCGCACGTCAAACTGATCGGGGTTCAGTCCCGACACCAACCCGTCGACGATCTGCTTGCCGTCGGCGCCGGCATCGGAGTTGACGACCGCGACCGGGAAATGCCGCAGATTCGGTGTCGGGTTGAGGATTCCCGCCAGGTACAACAACGCCAACGCCGAGAACACGACGAGGGACACGACGATTGGCGTCAGCCAGAACCTAGGGGTCCGGATCGTCGTCCATGGGTTTGGTGCAGCGTGCCTATGCGGTTCCGATGCGGCATGGCGATGCGGTACGGATTCGGACATCACTACTCCTGTTCTGGTTGCGGCTTTGCGGCGCAACGATGTTCGAACCGCCCAGCCGCGTCATTGTCCGTATACCTGCCTGCCCGCCAGGTAGGTCGCACGCACTTCGAGGTCGGCGATCTGCTCGGGCGGCACCGTTCGCGGGTCCGCCGAAAGCACCACCATGTCCGCGTACTTGCCCACTTCCAGCGAGCCGATGACGTCGTCGGAGTGCAGCTGCCACGCCGCGTCGATGGTCTGCGCCCGGATCGCCTGATCCACGGTGATCCGTTGCTCCGGCCCGATCACCCGACCGCTCGGTGCGGTGCGGGTGACGGCGACGCTGATGTTGCGCAGTGGCTCCTCGGGTGTGACGGGCGGGTCGTTGTGCAAGGAGATGCGCATCCCCGTCGCCACCGCCGAACCACATGGCATCCAACGGTTTCCGCGCTCAGGTCCGAAAAGGCCGTCGACGACGATGTCGCCCCAATAGTGGATCTGGTCGACGAACAGGCTGCAGGTGACGCCGAGATCGTGAGCGCGTTGCAGTTGGTCGTCGCGTATGGCGCCGACATGCTCGAGGCGCAACCGATGGTCGTCGCGGGGGTGCGCGCGCAGCGCTTCTTCGTAGACGTCGAGGATGGTGTCGGCACCCGCATCGCCCTGGACGTGGCAGGCCATCTGCCAGCCCTTCGGAAAGTAGGCGCCAACGATCTCGGTCAGCTGCTCACGGGTGTAGTTCGCACAACCACACGACCCCTTCGGAATGCCGACGCTGCGGGTGGCCGCGGTGTCGAGGTACGGGAACGACAGGTCGATGTTGCCGATCCACGGAGAGCCGTCGACCCAGATCTTGATGCCGGCCTGCCGGAACATGTCGTCGCCGTTGTCTGGTACCTGGTCGGTGGTCATCGCGGCGGTGGACATTTCGTAGACGCGCAGCCGCACGGTGAGGTCGTCACGCATCTGGTCGATCACCGGGCGGAACCCCGGGTCGAACGCCATCTCCGAACATGTTGTCAACCCGGCGCGGTTCAGCCGGGCGAGTTCGGCGCGCAGCATCGCCGGGTAGTCGGTGGGCTGGATCGCACCCTGCAGCAGCGGGAACACCGCCTGGATCTCCTCGGCGCTCCCGTCGAGCGACCCGTCGGCGTTCCGTCCGTACTTGGCACCCTTCGGGTCCGGTGTGTCACCGGTCAGGCCGACGCGGGCGGCCGCCGCGGAGTTGAAGTAGGCCTTGTGTCCGGAGTTGTGGATGATCACCAACGGGTTTTCGGGGGCGATGCCGTCGAGCCAGGCGAGCGTCGGGTCGGGTAGTCCGTCCTGCAGCAGCGCGTCCCAGCCGTTGAGGTAGGCGCCCTCGACCCCGCGCTTGGCGACTTCCCCTTTGATCGCCGCGACCACGTCGTCGGCGTTCGCCAGCGTGACTGGGCGAATGTCGACCATCCGGTCCGACAGCACGATGGCCTCCATCAGCGGGTGCCCATGAGCCTCGACGAGGCCGGGCATGACGCATGCGTCACCGAGGTCCTCGGTGTGCGTGTCCGGGCCGATCCAGGCCGCGACCTCAGACTTGCCACCCACGGCGACGATGCGGCCACCGGACACGGCTATCGATTCGGCAGTGGGTTGTGCGTCGTCGACGGTAAGAACGGTCGCGTTAATTACCAAGTCTGCGAAGGGCATCCGCAAAGTATGACCCGCGCGGCCGCGGCCGTGGCGCTATTCGGCTATGCGCCACCGAACTCGGGACGCAGTATCGAACGCAGCGCGGCCAGCGGAATATGGGCCTGTACCGTACCGCCGTCCATCGCCCACTGCATGCGGCCGACCGTGTAGTCCAACGGGGTGTCATGACCGACGGGGTAGTCGGGCATATAGAGAATCAACTCATCGGATGTCAACGCCCAGGCCCGGTAGCCGCCGGAGTACACCTTGTCCGGGGTCCAGCGGTCCGGGGTGAACGGATAGGTCCCAGGCTGATGCGGCGGCGGTGCGGCATCGAGGGCCGCCACGATGAACGGCGCACCCAACCGCGGGATCTCAGCCCCGTGGTCGACTCCCGGCTTGAACAGGTCGGCCAGCGTCAACTGTCGGCCGCCCGCGAAGGTGAAAGTGCGGTAGGCGTCGCTGATGATGGGCGCGTTCGGGTGGGCGAGGGCATCGGTACCGACGGTGCCCGAGTACATCTCGTGGAAGACGACCGTCATCGCGTCCCCGTGCTGGAAGATCTGGAATTGCTCCTCGCCGAAGCTGTCTTGAGCCATCTTTCGCGCCGCATTGCGCCAGTTGTTCATCAGGTTGGTCAGGTACTCCCGGATGGTGGGGTTTTCCACCAGATCGCCGGGCAACGCCATCTTGATGTTGCGAACCGCCTTGCGCTCCGATTCCACCGACGTGCTGCAGGACTGCCCGTCCCAATGACCGCCCAGCTCACCGCACAGGGCCGGCGCTGACGCCGACACGGCCGGTGCCACGCAGAACGCCGCCCCAACGGCGACGATAGCGACGACGCAGCGTGCGATCACGGCAGTTCGACTTTGCTTGCCCGCCAACGATCGTCGACGTTCTCCATCGTCATCTTGATCCTGCTGCGGTCGACCCGGGGGTCGGGCACGCTGGTGTTGGATACCGCCTGATCCACGAACAGCAGCACGACAACCTTGTCCTTGGACGCGGACTGCACCGCCGAATCCAGCACGACACCATGCGCCGTCGCCTTGTTGTCGATGAGCAATTGCCGTAGCTGAACGCTCGACTGCGAATACATGTCCTTGAACTCACCGGTCGACCCGTCCAAAACCTGGGCGAAGTTCTCGTCGACGTTGTTGGAGTCGATGCTGGTCAAGATCTGCGCGTACGTGACGGCTGCTTGTTGAGCCTGTTGACTCGCCTGCTCGATCTGCTGGCCCTGCCATAGCTGCCAGCCGAGGTAGCCTGAAGTGGCAAGTGCGGCAACGAAGATCACCACAACTGCGCCGATTAGCAGGCGTCGCCCCCAGCGGGGGTCGGTTGCGGGCTCGCTGTCGCCGACGTCGTTCCCGGTGTCGTCCGGCGCGGTGTCATCTGCCGCCTCGCCCGTTTCACTCGGCTTCAGTTCGTCGGCGGTGTCGGCGTCATCTTTAGCGGTTGTCACTGACAAGGTCATCTCCTTTGATCACTCAACGCGGTGGCTCGATGGGCAGGACGGGGCCACCGTACGGCGTGGGAATTGTGAAGCGGCCCTTCGGCGTCGGATCGGTCTGACGGCCGAGGTCGGCGCCCGGCGGCGGGCCTGCGGTGTCGTCGTCGGCGGGACGCGGTGCGTTCTTGGCTCCGCGAATCAGTACACCTGGATGGTCGTCGCGGCAGTAGGTGTACATGAACGGCTCGGGAAAGTCTGCCGAAGACGGTGGCAGACGCGGCGTTCCGTAGTCACAGAAGTACATCGGGTAGGGGTCCGCGGTTGCCCACAGTCCGTTGTCGTGCAACGTGCTGGTGATCGCGTCCAGCACCGATGTGCGATACGTCGGGAACAGCGCATTCAGCGCCGGGACACGAAGGTAGAGCAGTCGCGATGTAGTGGTCAGATTCCCGAGCAACTGCACCATGATGTCGGAGTTGTCGATGAACAACGCATCGACGTCGGACAGCGTGTCCGGCGCCTCGTTGGTGAGACGGCGGTAACCCTCGCGCATTTTGTTGATCCCGACAAAGCTCTCGCTGAGATTGTCTGCGGCGACGTCCATTCCAGCATTTTTGTCCGAGACGAGGGTGAATACGGTACGGCTGTTGCGCAGCACGCTGGTGGTCTCCGGCAACACCGAGTCGAGAGTGGACAGCAGGAAGGAGCCGCCGTTGACGATGTCGGCGAGCTTGCGCGGACCGTCCTTGCTCAGGCTCAGTTCGCGTTTGATGAGCTCGATCTGGGCCGTGTCGACCTGCGCCAGCGCGCCGTCGGCATCAGCGAGCAATTCCGCCAGGCTGACCGGGACGGTGGCCCTGCCCTGACTGACCACAGCGCCGTCCCTCAGATAAGGCCCGTCACTCGACTGCGCCGCGAAATCGATGTACTGCTCACCCGCGGGCGAAAGTCCCGACACGCGTACGTCGCTGGACTCGGGGATGTGCACCGCCGAGTTGACGTCAACAACCGCGTTGACTCCCGACGGCGTGATGTCGAGTCGGTCCACCCGCCCGATCCGCACGCCGCGCAGCGTGACGTCCTGATTCGGCAGCAGCCCTGCCGAATCCGGCAGTTCGATGGTCACGCGGTAAGTCGACGTCAGCGGATTCACCTGCAGCGCAACAAGAGACAAGTACGCGACGGCCACGACCAGCGTGCAGAGCAGCGCACCGGCTGACAGCCACGCCTTCCGGCGGTAGCCGAAGCGCACCGCGGCGACGAGGTGATTCGCGACGGCGGAGATCATGGCGTCCTCGGCGGGACTGCAGGGACGGAGGCCGGCGGCGGCTGCAGACCGGCTGGCGGCGCTCCCGGTGGCAGCACGCCGGGCGGCGGCGGCGGCGCGATCATCACCTCTCCGGGAACGTCCGGGTTGGGGATCACGGGCACCTGCGGGACACCTGGCCCCTTGCCGACGACCCGCTCCTGCAGCCGGTAGAGCGTGTACTGGAACGTTCCGACCAATTGGTGCCAGTTGTACCGTTTGGGCCCGTGCAGCCCCGGGTCACCAGCGAATCCGATGTCAGGTATCGAGCCGAGGATCAGCCGGTCGATGCTGCCGTTCACCGCGAGCGCAGTACCGGTGGTCGACTTCACGAACGGAGGCATCAGCCGGTTCAGTGAATGCAGCGTGGCGTCGGGGGTGAGCACGACGTCGTTCCATGCCCGCGCGATCTCGTTCGCGTCGGCGATCACGCTCCGGCCGCTGGCGTCGGTGCCCGCGATCGACGGGAACTTGCGCAGCTGGCCGGAGACGTCGCCGATCTGCACGACGAGGTCGGCGATCTGGCTCGTATGGACGGCCAGAGTGTCGGTGGCGGGGCGAGCCTCCGCCAGCACATCGGCGAGACTCTGGTTCTTCGCCTCGATGGTGTCGACCAGTCGCGACGTCTCGGTCATCGCGTTGGCGATCTGGTCCGACCGCGAATTGAGCCTGCCGAGCGTGTTGTTCGTCTTGCGGATCAGCGTGCCGAACGCTTCGCCCTGATCACCGGTCGCCTTGCCGAGGCCGTTGACGATATTGGTGAAGTTGCGCACCGCGCCGCCGTTCACCAGGATCGCGGCCGAGCTGAGCACCGACTCGACCGTCGCTGCGGCGGTCGTCGATTCCAGCTCGATGGAGTCGCCGTCCTTCAGCAGCGGCGCACCGGGTTCGGCCGGGCTCGGCGGCTTGACCGCGATGAACACGTCACCGAGCGGCGTTGCCGACCGCAGTTCGGCGGTGCTGCCCTTGGGCAGCCGCACCCCGTCCATGATGCGCAACGTCGTCACAGCGGTGTAATTGCGAGCGACCATCGATTCGAGTTGCCCGACGTCGGCGCCCGCGAGTTTCACCTTCGCATTGGCGGGCAGATTGAGCGCATTGGAGAACACCGCGGTCAGCGTGTAGCCGGCGGAGCCGACGCCGGGCGCGGGCAGTGGCAGGCTGGCCAACCCTTCTGAAGCACAACTGGTTACGGCCAGACAAAGGGCTGCGGCCAGGGCGGTCAATCGACGGGCGTACATCACTTCTGTCCCATCGCGGCCAGGCCGTCGAGCATGGACGTCAGTCCGTAATCCGGTCCGAAGTCCTGCAACGTCCCCGTGCTGCATCCGAGCTGGCGCAGACCCATCATGTTGCA
Source organism: Mycobacterium gallinarum (assembly GCF_010726765.1). NCBI lineage: Bacteria > Bacillati > Actinomycetota > Actinomycetes > Mycobacteriales > Mycobacteriaceae > Mycobacterium > Mycobacterium gallinarum. The sequence continues at coordinate 5,234,547 of NZ_AP022601.1, read as the reverse complement.
GACTTCCTTCATCGTCTGGCTGTCGAAGAGCACCCGGTCGGTGAGCACCTTGGCCCGGATGGCGCCGTTACGTTGATCGATGATGTTGTAGATGTTGTCCAGCGTCATCGCCGCCAGATCGAGGAACTCCTTGAGATCGCGCTCATGCTCGACGGTCGTGCGCGACACCGTGTTGGCGTTGGCGACGATGCCCTTGATCGCGTCGCGGTTGGCCTCGAGAACCTCGCCTGTCTGCACGAGCACCTCGTTCAGCTTCTTGCCGGTGGTACCGCTTCCGAGATCCTCGTCGGCGATGACCTGGCTGAGCACATTGACGTTCGATCCGAACTCGCGAAGCGTCGCATCGTTGGCGGCGGCAGCATCGAGCAGCGAACTGACGTTGCGGATGATGGTCGTCAACTGGTCGCGCGTCACCGCGCCGCCGTCGGCGCTCAGCCGCAGGGCTTCCGACAGTTCACCGAGGGAATCCTTCATCTGCTGACCATTGCCGTCCGCGATGGCGGCACTGGCGTTGACGAGGTCGGCGACCGGGCCGTTGCCGTGACCGTCACCGCGAAGCGAAACGGACAGCTTGTCGAGAACGTCTAGCACTCGGGCGAATTCGACCGGGGTCTTGGTTCGATTCAGTCCGATGGTGTCGCCGTTCTGCAGTGCCGGGCCACCACTGTAGGGCGGCGTCAACTCGATTTGGCGGTCCGTGAGGATCGAGTTCGAGATCGTCACCGCCTGGGCATCGGCAGGCACCTTGACGTCCTTGTCCACGGTGAACTCCACTTCGACATACCCACCCTTGGGGGTGATCTTGGTGACCTTGCCCACCGGCATGCCGAGCACCGCGACGGTATTGTCCTCGTAAAGCCCTGCCGCATTGTCGAACTGGGCGGTGACCGTGACGGTATCCAGCCGATCCGCGGCGAAGGTCCACACCAAGGCGGCACCCACCACCACCGACACGAGGACGACGGCACCGAGGGCGAGCACTTTCGTTCTCATTTGCAGTCCTGGAAGTACGGAATCATGTTGAACTGCTCGGCGCGCTCGCTGATGGCACACATCCACGAGTCGACGAGCAGGCCATTGGGAGCGTTGAATCCGACCGCGTTGCCACTACCGGTAGCGTTGGTCAGATTTCGCAGTGTGACGGGGCCGGCTTGCAGGGTGCTGCGCAACAGGTCGTCGTGCTGGCCGAGCATGCCCGACAGTTCACGGATGTCCCGCAACAAGGCCTCGAGTTGCGGACGGTCGTCGATCACGATACCGCTGAGCGTTTCGACCAGATTGGTGAGCGCAGCCATCATCGCGTGAAAGGTCTCGCGCCGGGCGACGAACTCGCCCACCAGCGAATTGCCCTGCCGGACCAGAGTTCCGATGGTGGACTGCTGGCGGCGCAGCGTGTTTGTCACCGTCTCAGTGGTTTTCAGCAGGGAGCCCAACTGGTCGCGTCGTCGGGCGATGATCTCCGACAACGTCTTGGTGTTGGCCAGCGCCTGCGGAATGACCGGTGGCAGTGTTTGCATCTGCTTGCCGAGGACCCCGAGTGTTTCGGCGAACTGATCCGAGTCGACCTGCTCGTAGGTGGTCGTCACGTCGGACAACGCCTCCTGCAGATCGTAGGGCACCTCGGTGTGTTCGAGATCAAAGGTGTTGTCCGGCAACGCCCCTTCCCCCGCTGGCTGCAACGACAGGTAGCGGGAGCCGAGGATGGTGGTGATCTTGATGGACGCGCGGGATTGCGTGCCGAGCGGGATGTCGTCGCGGACTTTCAGCCCCGCTTCGACATGGTCGCCCGCCAACTCCATGCTGGTCACTTCCCCGACCGGGATGCCCGCGATGGTGATCGGATTGCCCACCTGCAGCGCCGCCGCTTGCAGGAACTGCGCCGTGTAGTGGCGATACCCCACATTGGCGACCTTGACGAGCAGCAGCGATCCGATCAGCACCGTGACCACCGCGACGGCGATGACGCCAAGCCAGGTCTTGTTGCGTTCCTCGAGCGGGATCCGTCGCCGCTTTGGTGATTGGTCAGCCATTGGCCATGTTCCTGCACTTCGGCGAGTACTGGGTGCCCGGTCCTGGTGAAGCGGCATCGACGATGATCGGAATCACGTCGTTGAGCCCGGGGAAAAAGCCTTGGATGTTGAGGTCGCAGGCATAGGCGTTGGCGTATGGACCGTCGCTGGTGATGCGTGCGAATCCCTTCAACAGCAGCGGCAGGTTCGCACCGGTGAACGCCAGCTGCGGCTCGAGGCCGACCATGTGCGAAGCGAATCCCGGCTCTCGGGTGACGAGCTCGTTCAGCGGCGGGTACACCTCGTCGGAGATCGTGGACAGCTGTCGCACCACCTTCGCGATCGCGCCGGTGGACGCGACCAGCTCGGGGCGCCGGGCATCGAAAGTAGATACCACCGTTTGGGTTTCGGTGAGCACGTGGTCGAGATCATCGTTGTGTTTGGCGAGGTTCGCCACGACCGTGTTCAGATCGGTGATGACGGCGCCCAGTTCCTCGTCGCGACCGGCGAATGATTCCGTCAGCTGCGATGTCTGGTCGACGAGGGCGGTGATCGACCCGGTGTCGCCCTGCAGCGACTGCAGGACTCCTTTGGTGAGGTTATCGGCGTCGCGCGGATTGAGCAGACTGAACAGGGGTTCATAACCGTTGAGCAGGGTGCCGACATCGAAGGACGGATCGGTGCGTTCGACGGGGATGACGCTGTTCGGTGGCAGCGGTCCGGGCTCGCCGATGTTGCCCAGCGACAGCCCGAGGTAGCGCTGGCCGACGATGTTCTGATAGGTGACCGACGCAACGGTGGTCCCCAAGACCTGCTGGTCCGACTGCACCACGAACGACACCTTCGCCTTATCGCCCTGCAGCTCAATGCTTTCGACACGGCCCACGCGAACCCCCGCCATGCGCACGTCGTCGCCTTCGCGAAGGCCGAACACATCGGTGAACACAGCGGCGTAGGGGATGGTCTCACCGGCGACGTCGCGGCGCAGCGTGGCGTAGACCAGCCAGGTCAACGCCACGGTTACCACCATGAACAGCGACAGACCGATCAGTGGCCCGCGGTATCTCATCCTGCCTCCTGCGCAACAGTGACCGTCGTCCCGCGAGCGAGCGGGCCGAGCAGTAGTTGGGTGGCGCTCGTCGCCGGTTGTCCGGTGAGAAGGCTGAATTGGGCCCGCTCCCCTGGGCTGCCGACCGGGCCGACGTTTCCGCCGTACGACGCGGGTGCGGCCTCAGCCGGTAGCGCGGGGGGAGCGGGGGCGGCCGGCGGCGCGCCGCCTGTCGCATCTCTCGTGTTCGGGGCCGTCGGATCCGACCATGGTTTCGGCGCCACCGGTGCCGGTGGTGACAGCGGTACCGGCGGTGGCGGGGTTGGCACCAGTGCCGGATTGGATGTTCCCGGTACCGGCGGCGAAGGCGGCATCCACGACGGCAGTGGCGGATTGGGATCGGCCAAGCTGGGATTGAAGTTGATCAACGGCGGTCCAACGGCGACGAGGTTGCCGTTCTCACCCACGATGGTGCCCGGCGGCGGTGCCAGATCTTTCGGGGGCTGATAGTTCTGCGGTAACAGGATGTCGGGCAGTTCGGGTCTGGTCGGAACCAGCGGTGCGGTGAAACAGCTCGGTCCCTTCAGCTCTCCGTACTGCGGGCAATCCGCCCGGGTGTAGGTGTAGCTGGGCGTGAAGGTCAGATTGACTCGCATGTTGCCGATATCTCTATCGGGCATCCACACATGCTCGAAGAACCTGTCCGCCAACGTGTTCAGCTTCACGAATGCCGGCACGAAGTTGTGTGACGTCTGCGCCAGCACGCCGATCACCGGCGTCATCTCACCGGTGATCTTCACCAGCCGGTCCGTGTGGTTGTTCAACGCGGTGTGCGTCGTGCCCATGGTGTGCACGCCGCCGGAGATGAGCGCATCGAGCTGCGAGCGCTGTTCGACAAGGGTCTGCATCGGCTCTATCGCCTGCTGCAGTGAGTCGATGAGCTCGGGTGCGGTCGCCTGCAGCCCGTGGGTCGCATCGATGAGCGCGGAGACCGTCGTCGCATCGGGTTCGGTGGCGACGATCGAGTCGAGCTGGTCGATCAAACGGTTCAAATGCGCACCGGAGGCCAGCAGTTCGGCCCGCTTGCCCTCGGTCGCGGCGTTCACCGCGGCGAGGATGCCCACCGTCTTGTCCTCACGACCGCGCCCGGTCGCCGCCAGCAGGTCGCGAAGCTTGCTGATGGTGGTCTGGAACAGGACCGTCGGCAGCTCGGTGTCCTCCGGGATGTGGGCCCCGGCTCGGATCGGTGCCCCCGTCCCTTGGTCGACGAGTTGCACCGAGGACACCGCAAACACGTTGCTCGGCACTACCCGCGCCGTCACTCCAGCTGGAATCGATTGTGCGTATTCGGGTTTGAGGTCGATGTGGACGAAGTTCGGCCTACCGTCAGCGGCCGGTGTGACGCTGTCGACCATGCCGACGAGCACACCGTGATACTTGACGTCGGACCGTTGCGGCAGGCCGTCACCGACGTTGACGAGGTCGGCCACCACCCGGACATACGGGTCGAGTCGACCCGTCGACTTGACCAACAACGTCGCGGTCGCCAGGGCTGCGACCACGAACAGCGCCACGCCGCAACCGAGCAGCTGGCGGTTCGACGGCCCACGTCCGTCCGGGTCAAGCGAATTCGACAATGTTCCCCTATCCCCCAAACCTTGCGCCTGCGTCGACAGACCACAGCGCCATCGTCAGCAGCATGTTGACCATGATCACGACGGTGATGCTGGCCCTCATCGCATGTCCGGCGGCGACTCCCACACCTTCCGGACCGCCGGAGGCGTAGAAGCCGTAGTAACACTGCACGGTCGAGGCGATCCACACGAAGATGATGGTCTTGATGAGCGAATAGAGGATGTCTTGACCGGACAGCATCAACGAGAAGTAGTGCAGATACGAGCCTGTCGAGCCGCCGCTGATGACGTACACGACGACTTGGGTGGTCAGATAGCTCACCGCGAGGCAGGCGACGTACAGCGGGACGACGGCGACCACCGACGCCATCAGCCGCGTGGTCACCAGGTACGGAACAGGTCGAATCGCAAGCGAATCCAGAGCGTCGATCTCTTCGGCGATGCGCATCGAACCCAGCTGGGCGGTGAACCGGCAACCGGCCTGGGTGGCGAACGCGAGCGAGGCGGCAATCGGGGCGAGCTCACGGGTGTTGACCAGCGAGGAGATGATTCCCGTCGCCGGTCCCAGTCCCAGCAGGTCGAGGAAGTTATAGCCCTCGATCCCGACGAGGGCCCCGACGGTGACACCCAACACGATCGCCACGCCGGCGGTGCCGCCGCCGACCACCAAAGATCCGTTGCCCCAGGCGATGTCGGATAGCAGGCGGACGAATTCGCTGCGGTAGTGACGCAGCGCGATGGGCACACCCGTCAACGCCCTGACGAAGAACACCAGCATGTGCCCCAGCCGCATCAGCGGCGTGCTGATGAGGCGGTACGCGCGGATTACCGGGACGAATGCCTTGGGCCGGTAGGGGGCTACGGCCATGTCACAGCCCCACTCTCGGGAACATCATGATGTACAGCTGACTGATGACGACATTGACGACCATCAGGATCAGGATCGATTCGACGACCGCCGCGTTCACCGAGTTGGCGACTCCGGTCGGACCACCGACCGTGGACATGCCCTTCTGACACGACACCACCGCGACGATGGCGCCGAAGATCACCGCCTTCAACAACGCGACGATCAGGTCGCCGGTGGTCGCGAACGAGGCGAAGGTGGCCACGAAGCTGCCGGGTGCGCCGTTCTGGAAGTAGACGTTGAACAGGTAGCTCGCCAGGAACCCGACGAAGCAGACGACGCCGGTGAGCGCGACACCGACCAGGATGGCGGCGGCGAACCGCGGCACCACCAGACGCCGGATCACCGAGACGCCCATGACTTCCATCGCGTCGGTTTCTTCACGCATCTTGCGCGAGCCGAGGTCCGCGGTGATCGCGGATCCGACGGCGGCGGCCATCAATATCGCGGCCGTCAGAGATGCGGCCTGTCGGATCACCGCCAGCCCGCTCGCGGCACCGGCGAGCGAGGTAGCACCCACCTGGCCGGCCAACAACGCGAACTGAATCGACAAGGTGACGCCGATGGGCAGGGCCACCAGAACCGTCGGCAGGACAGCGGTGCCGGCCATGAAGGCCCCCTGGCGGATGAACTCCTGCCACTGGAAGCGACCGGTGAAGAGATCGATGACCAAGTACTGAACGGTGCGGACGGCAAGAACGAACTGATCGCCAACGGTGGTCAGCGAGGCCAAGGGGTGGCGACGAACGTATCCCGCGCTCCAGTTCTGAATGGCTTCGAGGCCGTCGTCGGCGTCGCCGGCTGTTGCCCGGTCTGCAGGTGGAGCGGTCACCGGCCTCGAACCCCTTGCGTCAAGACGATCAGCCGCCCACTTGCTTGTGCCGAGTCAACGTCAACCCTCACGTTCGGACACCAACCCGGCAATCCCGCGTCGGCCTGTTCTTGGCAACCTCGCTGCCGCCCGACACGCTATGGCTGGCGACCCTTCAACGTCAAGGTTTTTGTGAATGGTCATTAACATAATTGAGTTGCTGCGAAGTTTCTCCAACGATGACCACGCCGTCTGGCGAGTTCAAGACCGACCCTACGACCAGTGGCCGACGCTCCGGGGAGCTTTCAATACTTATAGGTACGGTTATGTTCGTTTACTTCTTGTACGGCTGGGGCCCGCCGTCCAGGCGGCGACCACATGCTGACACGAGCGGTGACTCGCGTTCAATTCGCGTTTCGGGCGGCGTCACCGACGGCCGTGCGGCGGGGTCGGCCACGGACGCAGATAACTCAGCGCCATGGTGGTGAGTTCGTCGATGAACTCGTCGCGACCGATCGGCGGCTGGTCGAGGACGAACCGCACGCACAGGTGCTCGACCATGCGCACCAGCATCCACGCGGCCGTGTCATGCGAGCCGACGGGCCGAAGCCGTTTCTGGTTGATGGTCAGATACGCCTTGGTGAGGTCGCCGATGCGCTGCTCGAACGCGACGAGCTTGCTCCCGGCACCGAGGCGCGGAGTCTGCTCCATGACCGCCCGCAGAAATTCGGGGTGTACGTCGAGGGCGTCCAGCAGTGCGGCGATGGACTCGCGCACATAGTCCGGCGCCGGCCGGCTGAGTCGTTCTGACACCCTCGCCGCGACCCGGGCGGACAACTGATCGCTGTACCGGTCGATCACGGCCGCCGCAATGGCGTCCTTGTTGGGGAAGTACTGATACAGCGAGCCCGGACTGATTCCCGCGGCCGCGGCGATGCGGTTGGTGGAGGCTCCGTCATACCCGTGGGCGATCAGCATCTGCTCACCGGCGTCGAGGATGCGGTCGACCATCAGCCGGGATCGCTCCTGGCGCGGCGTCCGGCGCAGCGCGGGATCGACCTTCGCCATCAGAAGGCGAATTGAACGCGAGTCATTGCTCGTGTGAACATCGGGTCATGGTCGCACAGCAAGCCCAGTCCTTGCATCCCGGTCGGTTCATGGAGGCACCCCGCCGCAATCGTCGTCTTGGGCGTCCGCTGCAGGTACTCACCAGAACGGCGCGGCCGGATCCTGAACTGATCGACCTGATCGGCCAGCGGTTGCTCGAGCGCGACGAACTCGGCGCAGCGCTGGTCGCCGCGATGCGCAGCGAGCGTGACGGCGACCGCGTATCCATGGGTCAGTTCAAGGCAGCGCTCGAGCACGGCGTCGACGCCGTACCCGACTGCCCCGGCGCGTTACGCGAGTTCTTCTCCGCGGTTGAGCGTGTACCCGCCTGGGTGGACTGGGATCTGATGAACGAGGGTGCGGCAGCCTACCGACGGTTGGGCACCAATGCCGCCGATGTCATGCTGCAGTTATCGCTGATCGGAGGCTATCGATTCGGCGGTCCCACCGATCTGTTGGTTGAGACCGGAGGTCTGACCGGGCGCACCACGGTCCGCCGTCTGGCCGAGACGCAGAAGTGGGCGGTCGCGGTGTCTCAGCATGACGCCATGCGTCGCGACGGCGAAGGCTTCAAGCTCACCGTCCACGTCCGATTGATGCACGCACTGGTGAATCACCAATTCGAAACGAACGGCCGCTGGGACATCGACCAGTGGGGCCTGCCAATCAACCAGACCGACCAGGCCGCAACACTGGGCCTGTTCAACGGCGCTCTATTGCTGGGCATCCGCCTCCTCGGGGTGCGGGTGAGCAAATCCGAGTCTGCGGCGATCATGCACCTGTGGCGCTACGTCGGCTGGTTGATGGGGGTTGATGAAGACTGGTTGTGCGAGACAGAGGCCCAACAGCACCGGCTCAATTACCACCTTCTCATCACGCAATCGACGGTCAGCGCGGCCGGACCCCCACTGGCGAATGCGATCGTCGAAGCGCAGCGCCACCTGCATTACCCGAACTTGCCGGGCCTTCGGGGCAGCTACCGCCGCGCCCGACTACTGAGCATGCTGCGGTACTTCCTGCGTGCTGAGGGAATGCGCGACCTCGACCTACCGCGGGCGATTCCCTGGGCGGTCATCCCGATCGTGGCCAAGAACTGCATTCGCTACCAACTTCTCGCCCGCACTCGGGTGGGCCGGGCCTACCTCGAGCGATGGGGTGAGCGCACGAGCGACGCCCTGCTGGCGAAATACTTCGGGGAGCAGAGGCATGACGTCGGTGAACTCGCCCTCTGACGTGTCGAAGCCTGACGGATCCGCGCCACCCGCGCTTGGGCCGCAATCGCTGCTGTGGCGATGGGCCGGCGATATGCGCATCGCCTTCGAAGGCGGCACGGCGGGACTCCTGCAGACCATGCACCCCGCCATCGGACAGGGACTGATCGACCATTCCGACTTCTTCGACGATCCGGTCGACCGAGTCTTTCGTTCTCTCCCGGGAATCCTCGGAACGATCTACAACGGCGAACTGGCCGAGTCGACCGGCATACAGGTGCGCGACTTCCACCGCGACATCAAGGGCTCGCTACCCGGCGGGGGTCGCTATCACGCGCTGCAACCGGAGACTTTCTGGTGGGCGCACGCGACATTTCAGCGAATGGTCGATCGTCTTGCGCTGCACTGGGATCGCCACCGCTTGACCGCCGAACAGAGCGAGCAGCTCTATGCCGAGGGCTGCGAGTGGTATCGCCGCTACGGCGTCACCGGCACAGTCGTGCCACCGGACCGGGCGGTCTTCGAGCGCGAGGTCGAGCGCTACTGCGACGAGGTCCTGGTGCCGAACCCCGCGTCGACCTACCTGATCGAATTCATCAACCGGCGCGCGATACCGGACATGAGCGCGTCGCCGGACTATCCCTCTCATCCGCGACTGCGGCCACTGACCGACGCGTTGCTGCCCACCCTGCCGGTGCGAATGGCCCTGGCGCCGCCCATGCGACTGGTCATCTTCGGCGGACTGCCCGCCTCCGTGCGCGAGCGGTTCGGCATCTCGTGGAGCCGCGGCGACGAACGCCGATATCGCGGCATTCGTGCCGGCATCCGCGCCGGATGGCCCTACGTCCCGGCGTCACTCAAGTGGTACCCCGCCGCCCGTAAAGGCTGGATTCGCGAACGAGGACGCGTACCCGGCCGGTTCTGAGCCGCAACGCACCAGTTCAGAGTTGTTGCCGAAATTCGATGAGTTTCTTTCGTCGTCCGTGTCGATTTCAGTGGGTTGCCGTTCGACGTATGCACGAGGGCACGATGGAACGAGCCCCTTCCCAACTAGAAGGAGACAAAAATGTCGCGCTACATGCTGATCATGCGGTCCAGCGCCGAGGCCGAGGCGGCCATGGCGGAGGCGGGGATCGACTTCGACCAGGTCATCGAAGACATGGGCCGCTTCAACGAGGAGCTCATCAAGGCCGGTGTGCTGCTCGCCGGTGAGGGGCTGACGGGGCCCGAGGAGGGCTTCGTCGTCGACTTCAACTCCGACCCGCCCGTGGTCACCGACGGCCCGTACACCGAGGCCAAGGAGCTGTTCAACGGGTTCTGGATCCTCGACGTGTCGTCGAAGGAGGAAGCCAAGCAATGGGCTCAGAAGATCCCGCTCGGCAAGGGCGTCAAGGTCGAGGTCCGCCGGGTGTCGGAGACCGAGGAGTTCCCGCAGGACAACCCTTGGGTCCAGAAGGAGATCCAGTGGAAGGCCGAACTGGCCGAGAAGATCGCGGCGCAGGCGCGCGCGGACGCCGACAAGTTCGCGAGTCGCTGAGCCGGCCCGGCGTGCTGTGAAGCAGCGCTGCCTAGGGGTCGGGCAGCGCTGCTTCGTGGTGCCTACGCGACTTTCGCCAGGCTGAAGCCGCTTTGGTAGGTGGCCCCGGCAGGATCGCCGCACGCCGGGACGGATTGCGTGTTGACCGCGGTGCCGTCCAACGTCGCCGCCTCGAACGAAAACACAACTGTGCCAGGGGCGGTGACGTTGTCATTGGGTGGACTGCATCGAACCGCATGGACGTACTGCACGGTCATGTCCCACCGCCCGTTGTTCAACAGGGCCCGCCCCCCATAAGGGACGACCCTCGGGTCGGTGACCGGCGTGACGGCTACGTCCGCGCATCCGGGACCGCACGGCGTGATCACCCATGTGTTGACTCGGCCGGTGTCGGACTCATAGGTGTAGGTACCGCTCAGCTCGCCCGGTGAAGGCTGGAGAGGCCCGTCGGCCGATGCGGTACCTGCCGATCCGATCGCCACGCCTGCCGCCAGGATGATCGCCGCGGGCAGCTCGCGAGTGATGGTCATGCCGTTCCTCTCGTCACACGTGTCCGGGCATTCCGCCCATGCCGGCGCCCATGCCACCGATATGTCCCATTCCGCCCATGCCGGCGCCCATGCCACCGATATGTCCGATTCCGCCCATGCCGGCGCCCATGCCACCGATATGACCGATTCCACCCATACCGGCGCCCATGCCGCTGATTCCGCCCATGCCGGCCGGGCCGCCGATTCCGCCCATACCCGCGGGGGCCATCGGAGGCGGTGCTATCGGTGCCATCGGCGGCGGTGCGATCGGCGCCATCGGCGGCGGTGCGATCGGCGCCATCGGTGGCGGCGCGATTGGCGGCGCCGGCGGCGGCGCCAGGGGCGGCGGCGCGACCGGCGGCGCCGGCGGGGGTGCCGGCGGGGGTGGCGGAGGAGGTGGAGGCGGCGTCGGCAGCCCGTACGGACCGCCCGCGCACACCGGATTGGCAGGCTGGCTGACGCACGCAGGATCACCTGGACCGGTCGGAGACCCCATGGCGGGAGGAGGCGGCGGCGCATAGGGGCCGCCCTGGCACACGGGGTTGGTTGGCTGGCTGATGCATCGGGGATCGTCTGGCCCGGTCGGTGGCCCGGGCGGCTGGAGCGGTGCCGGCGCAATGGACGTTCCGCCGAAGACGGGCATCGCGATCGCCGGGCCAGCCGCGCCCGTCGTGGCGACGACGATGAGCGCACCGGCGAGAGCACCCTTAGCCACGATGCCGCCGACACGGGAGGCATTGGTCCAGCTCATCTTTCGCTCCTTCGCGCTAAGGAAAGGCGATGCGAGGCCCAATGTTATTGACGCCAAAGCAAATTCGCCCATACCTACAGTGTCGCCGGGTGGAACATTCGCACGCTAGCCCATCGAAAAACGCGCCGACAGCAAATCAGCGAAACCAGCTATTCACGTTGCTGAACGTCACCGCGGCCGAGCGCGAATCCGGATGGGTCCGCGCCACTGTGCGTCCGGGTCGATCACCTCGCCGCGCTGCATGATCTCCACGTCGCCGGCTCTCGCGAGGTCTCGCGCGATGTCGCGGGCGCCTTCCATCAAATCGCGCCAGTCGTCGCCCCCGACGGCGCGTGCCGCGTCCGACGGGCAGATGGTTTTGGCCGGCGCCCGCTCGCGGGCCAGCGTCAGAATCGCCTCGCGCAACTTCTTCTCACTCACTGATCGGAAGAAGCCCGTTCGGGGTTCCCTTGAAACCATTTCTGTAACACGTTCTAATCTGGAGGCATGAGCACTGATGCAGTCTCTTCCTCGCGCGAGCGCTCGTCAGCGCTGCTGCGGCATCCCATCCATTCCGGGCACCTCACGGTCGGCGCGCTGAAGCGCAACAAGGACAAGCCGGTGCTGTTCCTCGGCGACACCACACTGACCGGCGGCCAGCTGGCAGAGCGCATCAGCCAGTACATTCAGGCCTTCGAGGCACTGGGTGCGGGCACCGGGGTGGTGAGCGGGCTGCTGGCACTGAACCGGCCCGAGGTGCTGATGATCCTGGGGGCCGGCCAGACGCAGGGTTACCGACGCCTGTCACTACACCCTCTCGGCTCACTGGACGACCACGCATACGTGCTCAACGACGCCGGCGTCACGTCGCTGACCATCGACCCGAACCCGATGTTCGTCGAGCGGGCCAAGGGGTTGCTCGAGAAGGTTCCCGGTCTCAAGCAGGTGCTGACGATAGGCCCGGTCCCCGAGGAACTCGCCGAGGTCGGCGTGGACCTCACCGCCGAAGCCGCCAAGTACTCGCCGAAGCCGTTGGTCGCCGCTGACCTGCCGCCGGACCACATCGGTGGCATGGCTTACACCGGCGGCACCACCGGTAAGCCCAAGGGCGTGATCGGCACCGCGCAGTCGATCACCACCATGACGACCATTCAGCTCGCGGAGTGGGAGTGGCCCGATCGTCCGAAATTCCTGATGTGCACGCCGCTGTCGCACGCAGGCGCGGCCTTCTTCGTGCCGACCATCATCAAGGGCGGCGAGCTGGTGGTGCTCACGAAGTTCGATCCGGCTGAGGTGCTGAAAACCATTGAGGAGCAGAAGATCACGGCCACCATGCTGGTGCCGTCGATGATCTACGCACTGATGGACCACCCGGATTCGCACACCCGCGACCTGTCGTCACTTGAGACGGTGTACTACGGCGCCTCGGCAATGAACCCGGTGCGCCTGAAGGAGGCGATCGACCGGTTCGGCCCGATCTTCGCGCAGTACTACGGCCAGTCCGAGGCGCCGATGGTCATCACCTACCTGCCCAAGGGCGATCACGACGAGAAACGGTTGACGTCCTGCGGGCGGCCGACGGTGTTCGCGCGCACCGCGCTGCTCGATGCCGACGGAAACCAGGTGCCCCAGGGTGAGGTCGGCGAGATCTGCGTGTCCGGTCCGCTGGTGTCCGGCGGTTACTGGAACAAGCCGGAGGCGACGGCCGAGACGTTCAGGGACGGCTGGATGCACACCGGCGACCTGGCCCGCGAGGACGAGGACGGCTTCTGGTACATCGTCGACCGGACCAAGGACATGATCGTCACCGGCGGCTTCAACGTGTTCCCGCGCGAGGTGGAAGACGTTGTCGCAGAGCATCCTTCGGTTGCGCAGGTGTGCGTGATCGGCACGCCCGACGAGAAGTGGGGTGAGGCGGTGACCGCGGTGGTCGTGCTGCGGCCCGATGCCCCGTCCGACGAGGCGGCGATCGCGACGATGACGGCCGAGATCCAGTCGGCGGTCAAGGAGCGCAAGGGTTCGGTGCAGTCGCCCAAGCAGGTGATCATCGTCGATTCGGTGCCGGTGACCGCGCTGGGAAAGCCGGACAAGAAGGCGGTGCGCGCACAGTTCTGGGAGGGTGCGGACCGCGCGATCGGCTGAGTTGCTTCGCGAGCGACCGCTTCTGTACGCCCAATAGCGGCGTGTCGCAGTGCCAACACGGTCACTCGCGATGCGCTAGATCACTAGGTCGGCCCTACCGCGGCCGCGGTCGATGCGCTCGGCGTTCGGCTCGTCGATGGCGCGCACCCACGCCTGCGCCCGCTCGGGCGACTTGCCGAACTCGACATGGCGCGCGATGAGCCGGCGTCGACGCTCATCGGGTGCGCAGTCCACGAACCACACCTCGTCCAGCGTGCGCCGCACCAGCGGCCACGGCTCGTCGTCATCGAGCAGATAGTTACCCTCGGTCACGATGAGCCTCGCCGTCGGCTCCACACAGATGCTGCCCGCGACCGGTTGCTCGATATCGCGGTCGAAGGCCGGGGCATAGACAGCCTCGCCGCCTCGGCGGATGCGTTGCAGCAGCGCGAGATACCCGTACGCGTCAAAGGTGTCGATCGCGCCCTTGCGATCGAGCCGGCCCAGCCGTCGCAGCTCCGCGTCCGCGAGGTGAAAGCCGTCCATGGGGACGTGCACCGCGTCATCAATTGATGACGCGACCTGACGCGCCAACGCCGTCTTGCCCGCGCCGGGCGACCCGGTGATGCCGACGATGACGCGGTCCTCCCGGGCGAGCAGAGCCTCGAGACGGCTACTCCAGGAGGTCATCGATCTCGGCGGCCAACCGCTCGATGCGCTCCCGTTCACTGGGGATACCGCGACTGTCGTCGGCGGCGCGCCGCCAGCCCATCCGCCACATCCGCGCGACGGTCCGGTCCCCGATACCCGCGTACGGGTTCGCGATCCTCTGCGGGTAGGCCTTCCGGCCTTCCCGGTAAGCGGTCACGAGTCGGTGCGTCATCACCGTCAACTCTCCTGCGCGAACAGCGGCAGAGGCCGCCATTTCTGCGGCGTGTCGGAGCGTTTTCCCCGTCCTCGGCAGAATGGTGGGGTGTCGAACATCCAGCAGACCGTCGACGCGGTGTGGCGGATGGAGGCCGCCAAGATCGTCGCGACGTTGACGCGGATGGTCGGCGACGTCGGCTTCGCGGAGGATTTGGCGCAAGAGGCGCTCCTCGACGCACTGACCCAATGGCCCGCCTCAGGTGTGCCGCGCAACCCCGGCGCCTGGTTGACCGCGGTGGCCAAACGCAAGGCGATCGACCAGTGGCGGCGTCAGGAGAACCTCGACGCCAAGTACGCCGTGCTGGCGCACGAACTGGAGACGCAGGACCAGGACTCCCCCGAGGCGTGGGATCCCGACCACATCGACGACGACGTGTTGCGTCTGGTGTTCATCTCGGCGCACCCCGTGCTCTCCCGCGAGGGTCAGATCGCGCTGACTCTGCGTGTCGTCGGCGGTCTGACGACCGAGGAGATCGCCCGCGCCTTCCTCACGTCCAAGGCGACGATCGCCGCGCGCATCACCCGCGCGAAGAAGACCCTGTCCGAAGCGAATGTGCCGTTCGAGGTGCCGGACCGCTCGGAGTACCCGCAGCGCCTGTCGGCTGTGTTGTCGGTGATCTACCTCATCTACAACGAGGGCTATTCGGCGTCGTTCGGACAGCGCTGGATCCGCGACGAACTGTGCAGTGAGGCTTTGCGGTTGGGCCGTGTGCTCGCCGCGCTGGCTCCCGACGAGCCAGAGGTGCACGGCCTGGTCTCGCTGATGGAGTTCCAGTCGTCGCGATTCGCGGCCCGCACCGACAGCGACGGCAGGCCGATCCTGTTGGAGGCTCAGAACCGGGCCCGGTGGGATCGCGCGCAGATCAGGCGCGGCGTGGCGGCACTGGAGCGATCAGCAGACGCGTTGCGGCGCAAGGGTGTCGGCTGGGGCTCGTACGGCCTGCAGGCGGCAATCGCCGAATGCCACGCCACCGCACCCACGGCCGGTGACACCGACTGGAAACACATCGTCATGCTGTACGACGGGCTTGTCCAGGTATCACCGTCGCCCGTCGTCCACCTCAACCGTGCCGTCGCGGTGGCGATGGCCGGCGACCCCGCCGAGGCGCTGGCGATCGTCGACGGCTTGACCGGTCTCGACGGCTCGTACCTGGTGCCCAGCGTGCGCGGCGAGTTCCTCATCCGGCTGGGCCGCAATGCCGAGGCTGCCGACGAGTTCGATCGCGCCGCCGGATTGACCGACAACGAGCGGGAGCGGGAAGTATTGGCCGACAAGGCTGTTCGCGCGCGTGGCTAAGCCCCCGGCACACCCGTCCGCGCGGCCACCGATTTCGAGGAACCGGTATCGAATACCTCGACGATCACGTCCGCGTCGCGGTATCCGCCCAGGTGATGCAGATCAGACGTCGCGGCGATGACGTCGGTCGCGTAGTCCCCCGTCATCGGGTATTCGGCCACCGGGTGACGCCAGTGCGCGGCGACGACCGTCGTGCCGGGCCTCAACAGGGGTATCTCGCGGTCCAGGGTGTCGCGTAGCACCTCGGGATGCAGGTAGTAGCAGAGCTCGGACAGCACCACCAGATCGAATCCGTCCTGCGGCCACGGGTCGTCCACCGACCTGCGAAGCAGCGTCACGTTCTGGCGTCGGCCCGCGTCGATCAGCCGTCGGTGCGCGGCGTCCAGCGCCGCACTCGCGATATCGGTGCTCGTGACGTGATCACACCGTGTGGTGAGTTGTTCGGTGAGCACACCGATCGAACAGCCCGGTTCGAAAGCATGGCGGTAGCGCCGATAGGGCAACAGCGCCAAGGTGATCGCATACTTTCGTTGCTCATACCACCGCCCTCCGAGCTGCCACGGATCTTCGGACTCGGAGTAGATCCGGTCGAAATACCCGGTCGATAGCCGAGTGGGCATCAGAACACCACCTCCCTGACGGCGAGCAGCCGCCGTAGTACGAACGACGGCAGCAGCGGCGCATCGGCACCGTCCGGCTCGACCTGTGTGCGGTAACACCGCACGGCCGCCGTTTTGCGGTCGAAAGCGTGTGGAGTGATCGGCATGGCAAGCACCCGATTCCATGGCAAGGCGATATCACCGGGTGTGGCCCAGTGCCACATCCATATCGGATACTCCAGCAACACCGCGTCGCAGCGGTGCGCGGCGGTCGCCGCGGCACGGCCGACGGCCTGGTGGTCGGGATGTCCATCGCCACGCCACGTCGCCGCGATCCACGTCCGGTTCGTCCTCGGCGCCAGAATCTCGGTCAGCAGGTCCGCGAGCCGTTCCTCGTGATCGCTCAGCTCACCGTCGGGCAAGCCGAGACAGATCGGCGCGGGGACCCCTAGCACCGACATGGCTTCGTGGAGTTCGGCGCGACGGACGCGTTCCAGGTGCAGACGCTCCAACAGCCCTATGCCATCACGCGAGGCTCCACCGTCACTGGCGGCGACGACCTGTACCCGCACCCCCCGTTCGGCGAGGGCGACCATCGACGCACCGAATCCGAGCGTCTCGTCGTCGGGATGCGCTGCCACGACGATGATTTCGTCACAGCCACCAAGGTCCAGTTCGGGTACATCTGCGAGCGCATCGAGCCACTCCTCCGTCGGCGTACCAACGTCGGTGAGGGGCCTCGCGGCGAAGCGCGCGCAGTTGTCGACATTCGCGACAGTCATAGCTCGGCTCCCGCCAGCACGCCCAGCCGCTCGAGATCGCGCTCGGCGTGGCTCTGCCTCACGTAAACCGTCAGGTCGGCGACGCGTTTCGCGTGCTGCGCGTCCTGGCACAGCGGCGTCGGGCCCAGAGCGCGACCCGTTCTCGCGATCGATTCCTCGACCGCGGTTTCGATCACCGCTCGCGTGCGTCGCGCGATCATCTCGGCCGCACCTTTACGGTTCAACGGATCGTTGTCGACCGCGGCCGCCGCGCTGTCCAGCATGGCTTCGCCGGCGGCCAGTGCGGCGTCCACAGCGCCCAGGTGCGCCAGGGTGTGAGGGTCGACGGAATCCTGTGCAGCGCGGGCATACAGTGGCCGGGCGACGGCGCGTGCCCCGCCCAGCCAGCATGCTGCGACGCCGATCGCGCCGTGCCAGAACCCGGGCCGCGACAGATACTCACCGGGCCGGCCTACCGGCGTGGCCGGTACATCACTGAATTGCACTGAGCGGGTATCGGATTCGGCCATCCCGGGGTTACGCCACCCGCTCGGCAAGGGCCGTACCCCGGCGTGCCGCAGATCGACGGCGAACAGTCCGCGCTCGCCGGAGTCGAGTCGCGCGGTGACGAGAGCATGCGTGCACAGCCCGGCTCCCGAGCACCACACTTTCGTGCCGTTCAACGACGTCGATCCGCCGTCGCCGTGCGCGCTCAGCACCGCGTCGCGTGACTCTGCCGCCCAGACACCGTACAGCTCACCGGATTTCGATTCATATCCGCCGAGTTCGGCGATGATCGCGACCGCGTCGGTATGAGCTTCGGCGAGGCGGGCCGCCACCACGTCGACCTCGGCCAGCTCGGCGAGGCGGTGCCAACGTCGCGCCGTTTCGCCGCCGCCGGGCAACGGCAGCTCCAACGCTCCGGCATCCAACCATCGGCTGAGCAGTCCACTTGTCATGTCTGGGCACGCACCTTGCGCCGTGGCCGAGCCAGCTCGCGAAGGTGGGCGGCGAATCCGCCGGGGGCGCGTCCGTCTTCGCGTGCCGAAGTCGCCACCGTGAGCTTTGCGTCCCGATGGATGCTCAGGTGCGCAGCCTCGAATCGCTCGACGAGGTCGACGTCCTCACCGGTGCTCAGGGCACGGAACCCGCCGACACCCCAGTACGCGTCGGCCCGGAAGCCCATGTTGGCGCCGTGGACGTGATCGTGGCCCGGACCTTTCGAGTTGTAGGCGGCTCGGTAGCGGCGGGCCACCTCGGCGGGGAGCCGCCACACCGGTATGCGCACCGTGCCGAGCACCATGTCGGCGTCGGCTTGCGTCATCTGCGACAGCCACCGACTGCCGACGATGGTGTCGGCGTCCGTGGTGGCGAACCAGGTGCGGGCGGGCTCGACGTCGGTGCACACCGAGCGCGCGTACTCGAACCCGGCGGCGCGGGCGGCGCCGACGTTGGCCGCGTCGGTCGAGATGAAGTGCACGTTGGGGCCGTACCGCCCGATGAGGCGATCGCTCCCGTCGTCGCAAGAATCGAGCACAACGACGATCAATACCGGCATCTGCGCGCTCATCGACGTCGCAAGCAGCGCGGACAGGCTGCGCGGCAAATTGTCGATCTCGTTGTGCGCGGGCACCACCACGACCGCCTGCTCGAACTTCATCACAGGTGGTTAATTAGCCAATTTCGCCAGTTCTCACACCTGGCAGCATGGTGCGGGTGAATCGCATCGAAGCTGCTCTGTTCGATTTCTCCGGCACGCTGTTCCGGCTGGAGGAGGACGACAGCTGGTTCAACGGCATCGAAGTCGACGAACGCCAGATCGACGGCCATGTACAGGCCGAGCTGATGCGCAGGATGACCGCACCTACGGGCCAGCACGTCAACATGCCTCCCGACGCCCATCACGCGTGGATCAACCGTGACCTCGCCCCGCACCTGCACCGCGAGGCCTACTTGCATGTCCTTCGCGAGTCGGGGGTGGCCGACCACCAGGCCGAAGCGCTTTACGGCCTGATGATCGACCCGCTGAACTGGACGCCGTACCCCGACACCGCCGGTGTGCTGGAGGGTCTGCATCGACAGGGCATCAAGACCGCTGTCGTGTCGAACATCGCCTTCGACGTGCGGCCGGCGTTCGAGTCGATCGGCGCAGCCGAGTTCGTCGACGAATTCGTGTTGTCGTTCGAAGTCGGTGCCGTCAAGCCCGACGCGGCGATCTTCCAGACCGCGCTGGACCGGCTCGGGGTGCAGGCCGCGCGGGCGGTCATGGTCGGCGACAGCGACGAGGCCGACGGCGGTGCGCGCGCCCTGGGCTGTGGATTCGTGCTCGTTGACCCGCTGCCGACGGCAGAGCGCCGCGACGGGTTGCGCGCCGCCTTGGCCGATCACGGTGTGCAGCTATGACGGGTCCCGAGCCGATCCGAGCGCCGTGGTGGCTGAAGTACGCGAACAAAGTCGTCGTGAGGCTGGTGCGGGTCGGCGTGCCGATCTCGCGACGTGAGTCACCGGTCGTGCTGACGGTACCGGGCCGAAAGACGGGCAGGCCGCGCTCGACTCCGGTCACACCGATGCACGTGAACGGCAAACGATTTGTCGTGAACGGTTATCCGGGTGCCGACTGGGTCCGCAACGTGCGCGCCGCCCCGCAGGTGGCGCTGACCCAGGGCAGGCGGTCGGAGGTGGTGCGGATGGTCGAGCTGAGCGCCGAGGATGCTCGACCGATCTTGCGGGAGTTCCCCGTTCAGGTGTCCGACGGTGTCGACATCATGAAGCGAGCAGGCGTGCTGAAGACCGGGACCGTCGACGAGTTGGTGAGCCTGGCAGGCCGACTGCCCGTGTTTCGCATCGATCCGGTCGCGTAGCGTTCCAGGCATGTCCGACAGCGCGCGCATCCGGCCGCCGTGGTGGCTGAAGTACGTCAACAAAGTCATGATCGGTATCCAGAAAATCGGCCTACCCCTGGGCGAGAAGGGACCGGTGATCCTCGTGGTCCCCGGTCGGAAATCGGGGAAGCCGCGCTCGACGCCCATCACTCCGATGACCGTCGAGGGCAAGCGCTACGTGCTCGGCGGCCTGCCGGGCAGCGATTGGGCGGCCAACCTGCGGGCAGCCGGTGAGGCGGAATTGAAGCAGGGCAAGACCTCCGAACGTGTCCGCGTCATCGAGTTGCCGCCCGAAGAGGCAAAGCCACTGCTGCGCCTATTCCCCGTCGAGGTGCCCACCGGTGTCAGTTTCATGAAAAACGCCGGTCTCATCACCGGTCCGAACCCCGACGAGTACGAGGCCCTCGCCGGCCGCTGCCCGGTGTTCCGATTCGATCCGGTAAACGCATGAAGGACAACCCTTTTGACCCGTCACTGTGGCAGGCCGTCGACGGGTTCGACCTGACCGACATCACCTACCACCGTCATGTCGTCGACGGGAAACCGCAGCCGACGGTGCGGGTGGCCTTCGACCGTCCCGACGTGCGCAACGCGTTCCGGCCGCACAGCGTCGACGAGCTGTACCGAGTGCTCGACCACGCCAGGATGTGGCCCGAGATCGGCGTCATCCTGCTCACCGGTAACGGGCCAAGCCCGAAGGACGGCGGCTGGGCGTTCTGCTCCGGTGGCGACCAGCGCATCCGTGGACGCAGCGGCTACCAGTACGCAGCCGGTGAGACCGCCGAGTCCGTCGATCCTGCGCGTGCCGGGCGGCTGCACATCCTCGAGGTGCAGCGGCTCATCCGGTTCATGCCGAAGGTCGTGATCTGCCTGGTCAACGGCTGGGCGGCCGGCGGCGGACACAGCCTGCACGTGACATGCGACCTCACCCTGGCCAGCCGCGAGCACGCGCGGTTCAAGCAGACCGACGCCGACGTCGGTAGCTTCGACGGCGGCTACGGCAGCGCGTATCTGGCCAAGCAGGTCGGCCAGAAGTTCGCCCGCGAGATCTTCTTCCTCGGCAGGCCGTATGACGCCGAGCAGATGCACGCGATGGGCGCGGTGAACGAGGTCGTCGATCACGCCTCGCTCGAGACCGTCGGGCTCGAGTGGGCGGCCGCCATCAACGGCAAATCGCCGCAGGCGATCCGCATGCTCAAGTACGCGTTCAACCTGACCGACGACGGGCTGATGGGCCAGCAGCTGTTTGCCGGTGAGGCAACGCGATTGGCGTACATGACCGATGAGGCCGTCGAGGGCCGCGACGCGTTCCTGGAGAAGCGCGACCCTGACTGGAGCCAGTTCCCCCGCTACTTCTGATTGCGGGTCGACCTAGACTCGCCGACTGTGAGTAAGAACCCGCTGCGCTGGCTCTCCGAACAGGTGCTGCTGGCCGGCATGCGACCACCGCTGGCCCCGCAGTTGATGCTGCGCCGCCCCGACCGCGGCGAGATCGACCTCAAGGGCAAGCGGATCCTGCTGACCGGGGCGTCGTCGGGCATCGGTGAGGCCGCCGCCGCGAAGTTCGCCCGCCGCGGTGCCACGGTGGTGGTCGCCGCCCGCCGCCAGGAACTCCTCGACGATTTGGTCGACCGGATCTCCGCCGACGGCGGCACCGCGAGGGCCCACGCCTGCGACCTGTCGGACCTGGACGCCGTCGACGAACTGGTCGCCGCGCTCGAGCGCGACCTCGGCGGCATCGACATCCTGATCAACAACGCGGGGCGCTCGATCCGTAGGCCGCTGGCGGAATCCCTGGACCGCTGGCATGACGTCGAGCGCACGATGTCCCTGAACTACTACTCGCCGCTGCGGCTGATCCGCGGGCTGGCTCCTGGTATGCGCGAGCGCGGCGACGGCCACATCATCAACGTGTCGACCTGGGGTGTGCTCAACGAATCGTCGCCCCTGTTCTCGGTGTACAACGCGTCGAAGGCGGCGCTCACCTCCGTCAGCCGGATCATCGAAACCGAGTGGGGCGACGACGGGGTGCACTCGACGACGCTGTTCTACCCGCTCGTCCTCACACCGATGATCGCGCCTACCCGCGCCTACGACGGACTGCCCGGATTGAGCGCCGACGAGGCAGCGGACTGGATGATCACCGCGGCACGGGTCCGTCCGGTGCGCATCGCACCGCGGATGGCCGTCACCGCGCAGGCGGTGAACACGTTCGCCCCCGGCGCGGTGAACGCGGTGATGAAACGTCAACGCGTACAACCCAGCAGCTGATGACCGCACCCGAAATCGCCACGATCGCCGACATCGTCCGCGTCCAGGCGCGACGGCGGCCCGACGCCACCGCGCTCATCGTGGGTGAGCGGACGATCTCGTTCGCCGAACTCGACGCACGGTCCAACCAGGTCGCCCAGGCGTTCCGCGCCGCCGGTGTGGGATTCGGTGATCGGGTCGCCTTCATCGAGAAGAACGGCGCGGAGTTCTTCGAGGTGATGTTCGGCCTCACCAAGCTGGGTGCCGTTGGCGTACCGGTGAATTGGCGGCTGGCCGCACCGGAGATGCTGCACATCATCGAGGACGCACAGGCGTGCATGGTCGTCGTCGGATCCCAATTCTTCGGCCATCTGGAGGCGGTCGAGGATCAGCTGACGACGGTGGGCGACATCTTGGCGATCGGAGCGCATGACCGGTGGCCGTCTTTCGAGGACTGGTTGGCCGGCCATCCAATTGAAGACCCTTATGTCACAACGGGTCCCGACGACATCGCTTTCTTGATGTACACGTCCGGCACCACCGGGCTACCCAAGGGTGTCATGCTTTCCAACGGCAACTATCTCTGCAAGTCCAGCGGCATCGCCGGACAATGGCGGTTCACCGACGACAGTGTCAGCCTCGCGGTGATGCCGATGTTCCACATGGCCGGCTCGGGCTGGGTGTTCGTCGGAATGTACGAAGGCGCCACCACCGTGGTGCTGCGCGACGTCGACCCGGCCGCGATTCTGGATTCCGTTGTCCGACATCGGATCACCAACCTGCTGCTGGTGCCCGCGGTGATCCAGATGATGCTCGGCGCGCCGGAGGTTGAGAGCGCCGACTTCTCGAGCGTACGGGCCATTGTCTACGGTGCTTCGCCCATCACCGACGACGTGCTGGTGAAGGGGCTTGACCGCTTCGGGTGTGAGTTCATCCAGGTGTATGGGTTGACCGAAACCACCGGCTCGGTAACACAACTCGACGTTCACGATCCGTCGCGACGTCCTGAGCTGCTGCGCTCCTGCGGTAAGCCCTACCCGTGGGTGGAGCTGCGCATCGTCGGCGACGACGGCTGCGAGGTACCCACCGGCACGGTCGGTGAGGTGTGGACGCGGTCGGCGCAGAACATGCACGGCTACTGGAACAACCCCGACGCCACGGCAGCGACGGTCACCGACGACGGGTGGTTGAAGACCGGCGACGCCGGCTACGTCGACCACGACGGCTTTGTCTACCTGCACGACCGGAAGAAGGACATGATCGTCTCCGGCGGGGAGAACGTGTACCCCACCGAGGTCGAGAACGTTTTGATGACCCATCCCGGCGTCGGCGATGTGGCCATCATCGGAATCCCCGACGAGAGGTGGGGCGAGGCGGTCAAGGCCGTCGTCGTGCCCGTAGCAGGGGCCGCACCGACCGAGGCCGAGCTCATCGCCTATGCGCGCGAACGGCTTGCCGGGTTCAAGTTGCCCAAGTCTGTCGACTTCGCCGAAGTGCTGCCCCGCAACCCGAGCGGCAAGCTGCTCAAACGAGCGCTTCGCGAACCGTACTGGGCGGGCGTCGACCGTCGAATCGGCTGACCGAGCGTGATAGACACGTTCGTATGGAGATCCTGGCCAGCCGCATGCTCATTCGGCCTGCGGATTACGAACGCTCGCTGACGTTCTACCGCGACGAGATCGGATTGGCGATCGCGCGTGACTACGGCGCGGGCACGGTGTTCTACGCCGGCCAGTCGTTGATCGAGATCGCCGGCCACGGAACGCCTACCGCGGGCGGGACGATATGGCTTCAGGTCCGCGACATCTACGCCACCGAGCAGGAATTGACCGGGCGCGGCGTGCCGATCGACCGCGAGGCACGTCAGGAGCCGTGGGGACTGCACGAGATGCACGTCACCGATCCCGACGGGACACTACTGATCTTCGTGCAGGTCCCCGAAAACCATCCGCTGCGCCGCGACAATCGCGAATAGCGTCAGCGCGCGGCCGCCAGCGGCCATCCCACCGAGGCCAGGCGCGCGGCGACCTGGTGGATCTCCTCCGGGTTGGGCTCCTTGTCGATGACGGCCTGCACCGCGGTGCGGATCTCGTCCTCGGTCACCGTGTCGGAGTGGGTCCTCTTCAGGATCGACTGCGCGGCCTGAACGACCTCTTCCTCGGTGAGCGAGCGCTTCAGCAGTGCGAGTAGCGCGAAGTAGTCCGTCGGCGGCACGCCCTCGGGATAACCCTGGTGCAGCCAGCCCAGCACGCTGTCCAAAACAGTTTGATTCACAGCCATGTCGTCTCGGCTCATTTCTTGGGCATGAAGGGGAAGAGATCGATACCGGTGTGATGGATGATGGTCGCCCGCGTGATCCAGAGAACCGCGGTCAGGATCACCCAGCCGACGAAGACGAACAGTGCGATGCCGAGGAACTTCACCATCGGATTCGGGGCGACGGTCGTGCCGTCCGCATTCTGGCCGCCCGACCCGTTGGAGTAGGCCACCAGCCCGGCCGCGAACACCGCGGGCAGGCCTGCGCCGAGGAGCAGTCCGACGGCGAGCACCTTGAGGATGCTTTCGAAATACGTCATCAACGTGTCCTTGTCGTCCCGCTCAGACCGACGCCGTCGGCTTGGATTCCCTGACGGCCTCGCGAAGTTCCGCGGGCACAACGGAGTTCGTCGAGCTGTCCCAGTCCGCGTTGACGTTGCTGCTGTCCACCTTCTGCTGCTGGGCGCGCCACCACATGAAGAAGGACAGGCCCACCAGCACCAGGAAGATCAGGCCGTCACCGGCCAGCGCCGAGTTCGTCAGTGACTTCACCCCGTCGGACAGCCAGTACGACAAGGCGCCGACGAGACCGGCGGCGGGCAGGGTGATCAGCCATGCGACGGCCATCCGGCCCGCGACGGCCCAGCGGACCTGGGCGCCGGGCTTGCCGACGCCGCTGCCCAGGATCGAGCCGGTGGCGACGTGCGTGGTCGACAGCGCCATACCCGCGGCGCTTGAGCTCAAAATGATTGCGGCCGAGGATGCTTCGGCGGCGAAGCCCTGCGGCGAGTCGATCTCGACGAGCCCCTTGCCCAGGGTGCGGATGACACGCCAGCCACCGAGGTAGGTACCGAGGCCGATCGCAAGCGCGCAGCTGAAGATGATCCAGAACGGCAGTCCCTGTTCCTTCACATCGCCCGTCAGGTGACCGGTCGTGATGAGTGCCAATGCGATGACGCCCATCGTCTTCTGGGCGTCGTTGGTGCCGTGCGACAGCGCGACCAGTGAAGCGGTCGCGATCTGGCCCCAGCGGAAGCCTTCCCGTCGCCGGCCCTCCACCACCCGACGGGTGATCCGGTATACGAGCCAGGTGCCGCCCGCGGCGACCAGACATGCGATGACCGGCGCGGCGATCGCGGGGATCAGCACCTTGCCGGTGACGCCCGACCAGTTGACGCCCGCGAGTCCGAGCGCCGCGAGGCCCGCGCCGATCAATCCGCCGAAGAGCGCATGCGACGAACTGGAGGGGATACCGAACAACCAGGTGAGGAGGTTCCAGAGGATGCCGCCGATGAGGCCGGCGAAGATGATCGTCAGACCCGTCGACGCGTCGATCCCCGGGATCAGCTCGCCGGTCTTGCTGTCCTGCACCTTGAGCACCGAGGTGGTCACGGTGACCGCGACCTCGACGGACAGGAACGCCCCGACCAGGTTCAGGACGCCTGCCAACAGGACCGCGGTCTTGGGCTTCAGAGCGCCGGTGGCGATCGACGTCGCCATCGCGTTGCCCGTGTCGTGGAAGCCGTTCGTGAAGTCGAACGCCAGTGCCGTTGCTATCAACAGCACCAGGATGATCAGCTCTGCGCTCACGGCGCTAATTCTGCGGCCCGGAGGGGCCATTTGCCTAACGAAACGCCCCACCAGAAGGGTGTGTCGAGCAGGGACTTCGTCTGACCAGGCGAGGTGTTCACCCATTGTTCAACTTCAACGGGGTAAACGTTTGCCTGCCGCGCCGATCGCACCGTGCCTGGGGCGCGATTAGCATCGAATCCCTAGACCGCACGCGATAGTACGGAGGAGCCGTGACCTTTCTGGCGAGGATCGTCGCGTGGATCACCGCCGGTTATCCGGAGGGCGTGCCTGGCCCGGACCGGGTGCCGCTGTTCGCGCTCCTCAAGCGCCGCCTCACCGACGACGAGGTGAAGGCCGTCGCGAAGGAGTTGAAGGACCTCGGCGAGTTCGACAGTGCCGATATCGGCGTACTGATCACCCAGATCACCGACGAACTGCCGACGCCGGACGACATTGAGCGCGTACGAGCACGGCTGGCCGCGAGAGGCTGGCCACTCGACGACCCGCGTGACGGCGAGGAGCAGGCATAGCCGTCCTCCGCGCCGTCGCCGTTCCGCCTGGTGCTACGGCGCTTTCGGTGCTACCCATGGTGGAACTCGCGCTCGCCGGACGCGCGGCGCTGTTGCCGGTGCCGAAAGACGACGAGCGCGAAACCTCCTTGATCACAACGTCATTGCGGGCAGACTCGGAGGTCGACGACGATGTGGCCGTAGTGGTATCGACGTCCGGAACGACAGGAACACCCAAGGGCGCGCTGCTGACCGCGTCGGCGTTGACGGCCAGCGCGGAGGCCACCCATGCCCGTCTCGGCGGCGCCGGACGGTGGCTGCTGGCGCTACCCGCCCATCACGTGGCCGGGCTGCAGGTGTTGGTGCGCAGCGTCATCGCGGGGACCGCGCCGGTCGCAATACCGGCGGGTTTCTCTGCGATAGAACTGGTTTGGGCCATCGACTCTCTCGGTTCGGGCCGGCGATATGTATCGCTGGTGGCTGCGCAGCTCGACAAGGCACTGCGCGACGCCGGCGCTACCGCAGCGTTGGCGTCGATGGATGCCGTGCTGATCGGCGGCGGGCCGATGCCTGCCGGGGTGGCACACCGAGCCGCGGCCGCGGGCATTCCCGTGGTCCGCACGTACGGCATGAGCGAGACCGCGGGCGGCTGCGTGTACGACGGGTTGCCGCTCGACGGTGTGCGGTTGCGTATCGACGACGGACGCGTGGTGCTCGGCGGCGCGACGCTGGCCAAGGGCTACCGCAATCCCGTCGACCCCGACCCGTTCGTCGAGCCGGGCTGGTTTCGCACCGATGATGTTGGTGCGATTGATGACTCAGGGGTGCTCACAGTTCTGGGCCGAGTCGACGATGCAATCAGCACAGGCGGGTTGACCGTACTGCCGCAACTGGTGGAGGCGGCGGTGGCGTCGCACGATGCGGTGGCCGAATGCGTTGTGTTCGGCGTCGACGACGAACGCTTGGGGCAGCGAGTTGCGGCAGCGGTTGTCGTGGCACCGGGACGTACCGCCCCGACGCTGGCCGACATCCGCGCGCACATCGCGACCACACTGGACGTAACGGCGGCACCGCGGGAAATCCACGTCATCGACGAGATCCCGCGCCGCGGCATCGGCAAGGTCGACCGGCGGGCGCTGGCGGCGCGGTTCGGCGGCCAGTAACTCGGTCATTCGCGAATCATGGCCCCCGCTCCGGGTTTTCGTCGTCTTTGTCTGGTGGTTTCAGGAGTAGTTCGGGGCGGTGGTGGTAGTTGATGCGGGTTTGGCCGGTGTCGAGGCCTGGTGGTGGGCGCCATTCGGCGTCGCCGTGGTCGTTGATGGTGGTGGTCCAGCCATTCTCCTTGTCGACGAGGCGGTTATCCGGCCCACAGGCCAGGGTCATCTCGTTGACGTTGGTGTGGCCGCCATCAGCCCAATCCTGCAGGGCGTGATGCACCTGGGCGCCGTAGGCCGGCACCGCGCAGCACGGTTTGGTGCAGCCCCCGTCACGCGCGATCAACATGATCCGCTGCGCCGCCGACGCGGTGCGTCGCGCGCGGAACAGATCCAGGGCTTGTCCGGTGGATTTGTCGAACACCGCCAGCCAGTGGTGGGCGTGGGCGGCCAGGCGGATCACGTCTGTGATCGGTATGAGGCTGCCGCCGCCGGTGGTGCCGACCCCGGCGCGGGATTCGAGGTCTTGCAGGGTGGTGCGGATGATGATCGAGGTCGGTAGCCCGTTGTGCTGACCCAACTCGCCGGATTCCAACGCGTTGCGGCCCAGGGCGAGCAGGGCGTCGTGTTGGCGTTGGGCCAGGGTGCGGTGATCGGTGTCGATCTGCTCCTGTGAGGGGGTGCCGCTGATGCACGGGGTGTCGTCGTCGGGGTTGCACATGCCCGGTGCGCCCCATTTGGCGAAGATGGGTTCGAGCACTGCCCACGCTTCCGGCGTCAGGTCGCCTTTGATGGAGACCATGCCGTCACGGCCCTGCGGGCCACAAATGAGACCGCGTTTGCGCTGTCGTTCGGTGTCCTCGGGTTCCGGGCCGTCCTGATCCAACAGGAACAGCATGGTGGTGGCGGCCCTGCCCAGCTCGTAGGGTCCGACACCGACCGCGATACGCACCAAGTCTTGTTCGATCTGTTCACGTGTGGCGGCATCCACGAACCCGGGAAGGCGTCCCATGGCGTCGCGGATCTTGTCCACATGTTCACCGGTGATCTGCCCGGCGGCTTGGGCGGCGGCGGTCGCGGGCAGCACCGGCGCCAACGGTTGACCGGTCAACGCGCGCCGTGGCCCGAGTACTTCGGCTTCGGCCAGGCGGCGGTTGGCCTCGGTCGCTGAGATCCGCCACCGGATCCGCAGTACGTCTTTCCAGTTCTTGGCGCCCAACTCCTTGGGCGTCGTTTCGGTCTGTAGTCGGGCCAGCGCGCGGTGCCACTGCGTAGGTAGTTGGCACGACAACACCTCCAGCTCGTCGAGGACGTCGAGCAGTTCGCGGTGGGTGAGCATGTCCAGGTCGCAGCAGGCCAGCGATTCGTAGGCGGACCGCAGCGCGGCCATCGCCACCTGAACCGGAGTCGCCAACATGATTCGAACATACATTCGACCACCGACAACCACACCCAGCCTGTGACAGCAGAAACCAAAGTGACAGAAGAGGTTTCAGCTGTTCGCGAGAGCCCGCCTGGCATAGGCCCGAACATCGGCGTCGCCGTCGTCGAGTGCGCCTTCCAGCGCCTCCCGGGCCGCGTCCTCCGACGACGCCCACCGGGTCAGGCTCAACACCGCGGCCTTGCGGACATCGAGGTGTGGGTCAGACAGTGCGCGCGACAGTGGGGGCACGGCGGCAATCGGCGAGGGCGCCCCGGCCAGCGCGCGGGCCGCGCCCTGCCGGATCTGCCATGCCGACGCCGCGAGTGCGCCCTCGACGGTCGTCGCGTCGACGTCGTTCCAGCCGATCGACCCCATCGCCGCCAACGCCGCTGCCCGAACCAGCGGGTCGGGGTCGTCGATGAGTTCGCGGACCGCGTCGGCGCCGGTGCGCAGTGTGCCGAGCCCATTGGCGACGGCGATGCGCACTTCACGGTTCGCATCCGTGCGCGCGGCGGCAACGCCCGCAGCGTCGTCGACCGAGACCAGCGCACGGACCGCCTCGATGCGCACGCGGTGATCCGCGTCGACGACTGCTCGACGGTACTGTTCGGCGTCCCCGGCGCGGCGGGAACTCAACACGTAGACGGCCGCGCCCCGAACGACCGGGTCGACGGACGTCAACAGGCTTTGGATGGGTTCGGCGGTCGGCAGCACTTCCACGAGTTCACGGATGCCGTCGGCCGCGACGCGACGCACTTCGGCGTTCGGGTCACTCAGCGCGGCTACCAGTGCCGTCGCATACCCATCGGGCAGGTGCTCGGTCAACACATCGACCGCGGTGCGACGGACGCCCGCATCGCTGTCGGTCAGGAACGGCGCAAGCAGCTCGACGGTGGGCTCGTCGAGCGCCAGCACGGCGGCGATGCGTGGCGACGGCGGTTGCGCGGCTGCCCCGTCGCGAACCCGGGACACCTCGGACGCGGGCGCCTGTCCACCGACCGGGTCGGGCTGTCGCACCGGGATGGGTTCCGTTTCACCGCTGGGCAATTCGTCGAAACCGGGAACCGGCACAAAGTAGGGCGCGACGGGCCGCTTGAAGAACTCGATGTCGCCGTCGGCGGTCTTTCGCAGGTTGAGGTGATAGCGCCAGTCCACATCGTCGCGCTCGGGGCTGTCGCTGCGGTCGTGATAGAGGCCCCAACGCGATTCGGTGCGGGTGAGCGACGAGCGGGCGGCCATCTCAGCGCAGTCACGGATGAACGACACCTCGACGGCCCGCATCAGTTCGTGCGGCGTGGTGGCACCGATGCCCGCGATCTCGCCGCGCATCCGGTCGAAGGTCTGCACCGCTATAGACAGCTTGGCGGCGGTCTTCGGCGGGGCGACATAGTCGTTGACGAACCGGCGCAGCTTGTACTCGACCTGGGTCTGCGGCGGACCGTCGGGATGCTGAAGCGGCCGGTAGATCAGCTCGTGTGCCTCAGCGATCTGATCATCCGGAAGTTGTTGTGGCGATTCGACATCGGTCAGGGTGGACGCTGCGTGGCTGCCTGCGAGATCGCCGTAGACGAACGCGCCGATCATGTAGTTGTGCGGGACGCAGGCCAGGTCACCCGCTGCATACAGTCCTGGGACGGTGGTGCGTGCATGCTCGTCGACCCAGACACCTGATGCGGAATGACCGCTGCACAAACCGATTTCGGAGATATGCATCTCGATGTCGTGCGTACGGTAGTCATGGCCGCGATTCGCATGGAACGTACCGCGGGTCGGCCGCTCGGTGGTGTGCAGAATGCCCTCGAGCGTGCTCAGTGTCTCGTCGGGTAGGTGGCTGACCTTCAGGTAGATGGGACCGCGCGCCGACTCGATCTCGTTCTTGACCTCCGACATCATCTGCCCCGACCAGTAGTCGGAGTCGACGAACCGCTCCCCGGCCGCGTTGACCTGGTAGCCCCCGAAGGGGTTGGCGACGTACGCACATGCCGGTCCGTTGTAGTCCTTGATCAACGGATTGATCTGGAAGCACTCGATTCCGGAGAGTTCGGCGCCCGCGTGGAACGCCATCGAATAGCCATCACCGGCGTTGGTCGGGTTCTCGTAGGTGCCGTACAGGTAACCCGAGGCGGGCAACCCCAGCCGGCCGCACGGTCCGGTGGCGAGGATGACGGCCTTGGCGCCCACGACTACGAACTCTCCGGTGCGGCTGTTCAGCGCGGCGGCACCGACCGCGCGCCCGTTCTCGGTGAGGACGCGGACGGGAACCAGCCGGTTCTCGATGCGGATCTTCTCGCGCATCGATCGCTGCCGCAGCACCCGGTACAGCGCTTTTTTGACATCCTTGCCCTCCGGCATTGGCAGCACGTACGAGCCGGAGCGATGGACGCGCCGCACAGCGTACTCGCCGTGTTCATCCTTCTCGAACTTGACGCCGTACCGTTCCAGTCGCTGCACCATGGCGAAACCACGGGTGGCGGTCTGATAAATGGTGCGCTGGTTGACGATTCCGTCGTTGGCGCGGGTGATCTCGGCGACGTAGTCCTCGGGTGTGGCCTTGCCGGGGATGACGGCGTTGTTGACGCCGTCCATGCCCATGGCCAACGCACCGGAGTGCCGGACGTGGGCCTTCTCGAGCAGCAGGACCTGCGCACCGTTCTCGGCGGCGGTGAGCGCGGCCATCGTTCCGGCCGTGCCGCCACCGATCACGAGCACGTCGCAGTCGAGGCGCACGGCGTCTTCGAGCGCAGGAACTTCCACTAGCTGACCAACTCCGAATGATCGAGTGCAACAATGACTTCAGCACGCAGGGTGGCCCGGTTTACGCTGGTGTCGCGGGGCGATGGAACGTGGAGCAGTGCGCGCAGGGGTTGCCCCGCACGACCGAGCACGGCGATGCGGTCCCCGATGAGCAGGGCCTCGTCGACGTCGTGAGTGACGAAGACAACGGTCGTCGGGTGCGCACGCCAGGTCTCGATGAGCAGGCGCTGCATGGTGGCGCGGGTCTGCGTGTCGAGGGCGCCGAACGGTTCGTCCATCATGACCGCGCGCGGCGCCCCGGCCAGCCCGCGGGCGAGTTGCACACGCTGACGCATCCCGCCGGACAGACTCTTCGGCAGATACTTCTCAAACCCGGTCAGCCCGACGTCGGCGACCCACCGCAACGCCTCCTCGCGGCGGCCCTGGCGCGGGCGTCCGGCCAGTTTGAGCGCGAGCTCGACGTTCGATTGCACAGTCCGCCAGGGCAACAGCGCGTTGTCTTGGAAAACCATGGCGCGGTCGCGGGACGTGGTGGTGACGCGGTCACCGTCGCCGAGCACCTCTCCCCTGTCCGGTGGCAGCAAGCCGGCCAGTGCGCGCAGCACCGTCGACTTGCCGCAGCCCGATGGTCCGGTCAGCACCAGGATCTCGCCGGGCGCGACGTCGAGGTCCAGTCCGTCGACGACGGGCGCGCCGCCGTAGCTGAGCACGACGTCGCGCAGTTCCAGGGACATACCCGTCATCGCGCGTTCTCCTCACCGCGGGGCAGCCAACGGGTTACTCGCCGGCCGATGAGTTCGACGGCGGCAGACGTGACGAAGCCGAGTACGCCGATCGTGATGATGCCGACGAAGACGTCGGGATAGGCCAGCACGGTGTATGCCTGCCAGGTGCGGTAGCCGACGCCGAGACGTCCGGAGATCATCTCGGCGGAGATCACGCAGATCCACGCGACTCCGATGCCAACGGACAACCCGCCGAAGACACCGGGGAGGATGCCGGGCAACACAACTCGGGTGATGACGTCCCATCGGTTGCCGCCGAGCGTGCGCACCGAGTCCTCCCACAGCGTCGGCAGCGCCCGCACCGCGTGCCTGGTGCTCACCATGATGGGGAAGTACGCGGCGAGGAAGGTGATGAACACGATCCCCGCCTCGTCGGTGGGGAACAGCAGGATCGCGACGGGCACGATCGCGATCGCGGGGATCGGTCGGGCAAGTTCGGTGAGCGGGCCGAAGACGTTGGCAAACGCGCCCGAGCGGCCGAGCAGAATGCCGGTGACGACACCCGCGACAGCAGCGAGAGCGAATCCGGTGAGGATGCGGATCAGTGACTGGCCCAGGTCCAGCCAGTAGTCCTGCGTACCCACCCGCGTGCCGAACGCGGAGACGATCTCGGTGACCGTCGGCAACGTGTCGAATCGCAGCCACAGCCGGACGTCGCTGGCGGTCAACAGCTGCCAGAGTGCGATGGCGGCCGCCACCGAGGCGATGCGCACCAGCCAGGATGACCAGGTCCTGCGGGCAGGTGCCTTGACGGTGGCGTCCGTCGGTGCGGCGACTGCGGGCGCGTCGGGTGTCAGCACCGCCGGCGCGGCCGTCACACCGCACCCACTAATGCCTGCTGGTACTCGACGACCGTCGCGCCGGGATGGCCGCCGATGTAGCGCTGCGCACCGGCGGGCGTACCGAACGGCAGAAAGTTACGACCATCCTGGACCCAGACGGACTTGTCGGCGAACCAACGCGTGCCGAACTCGCTGTCGGGGACGTAGGCCGCACGGACCTGCTCTCCGCGGGCGTTCGCCTCGCGCACGGCGCGCAACAGGCATCCGGGGTTCGCGGCAGCCTGGGTGGCGTCCCTGCCATTGATCCAGAGTTCGCTCGCCAGTTTCGGATCGGTGACCGCAACGTTGCAGACCGGATCCTGACCGCCCAGCGCTGACGGGTTCGTCGTCGTATTCAGCGCGGCTTCATAGTCCTGCCCACGCTCCGCGAACGCCTTGCGGATGGCGGTGTCGTCGACGAACTCGTCGATGTTCAGATCGGCGAAGTCCCCGATGGACTCGAGGTAGGGCACGTCGCCCTTGAACGCCTCGATGAGCGACGGCTTGAGCGTGGTGTCGAAGCTGGTGCCGCCGGGGCCGTTGTAGAGGTACACGACTTCCTGGGGCAGGCCGCTGCCCTCAGCGACGAGCCGGGCGGACTCCAGCGGGTTTTCGTTGAGGAAGTCGGTGGCGTCGAGTTGTGCCTGCAGGAACGCGTCGAGCACCTCGGGGTGTTGGCTCGCGTAGTCGCGGCGGACGACGACTCCGTGGAACGTCGGGTAGTCACCCTCGGCACCGTCGTAGAGCAGCTGGGCCTTGTCCTGGAAGACCAGCAGACCGGGCCATGCGACGAATTGTGAAAGTGCCTGCGCCTGTCCGGATTCCAGCGCCGACGCGCCGACCTGAGGCTGCTGGTTGAGTACCTCGACGCCGGTCTTCGGATCGATGCCGGCGTTGTCGAGTGCGCGGACCAACGTGCCGTGGCCCGCAGAGCCGACGCTGGCCGAGACCTTCTTACCCGCGAGATCGGTGATCGATCGGATGGGCGAGTTGGGCGGGACGACGACCATGTTCAGTGCGCCGGTCGGGCTGTAGCCGGTGACGGAGACGAACTCCGTGCGGGCGCGTTCGTTCGCCTGGGTCTTGGAGCCGTTGATGAGCAGCGGGTAGTCGCCCATCGAGCCGATGTCGATCTTCTCGGCGACCATCTGGGCGGTGATGGGGGCGCCCGTGTCGTAGTCCTGCCACTGCACGTTGTAGTTCACTCCCGAGGAGTTGGAGATGTCCTCGAGCCGCTTCTCCAGAAAACCCTTGGCCTTCAAAAGGGTTCCGGCGGTGACGGTGTTGATGGTCTTGGATTGATAGCCGATGACGACGTTGACGGTGTCTGCGGACTCGGACTGGGAGTCAAGCGAGCAGGCGGCCAGTGAACCGGCGGTGAGGACGACAGAGGCTACGGCGAGTATGCGCTTCATGAATGTTCCTGATTCTCAGCGGAGGAGGTAGGGCATGTTGACGGAGACGGCGCCGGTGGGGCAGCGCGCTGCGCAGGGACCGCAGTACCAACACTCGTCCACGTGCATGAAGGCCTTGCCGTTCTCGGGATTGATCGCCAAGGAGTCGAGTGGACAGATCTCGACGCACAATGTGCACCCTTCGATGCACAGCGACTCGTCGATGGTCACCGGCACATCGACACGCTGATTGACCTGGGCCATCAGTTTCCCCTAACCAGATTGCTGCGCAGCGTAATTCGATCCCCGCGCATGCGGATGTACTCGAGATCGACGGGCCGTCCGTCGTCCAGGTGGGTGAGGCGCTCCAACAGCAGGACCGGAGCACCGTCCGGGACCTGCAGGATGGCGGCTGAATGTGCATCGGCGGCAACAGATTCGACTGCAAGGGTGGCCCCGCCGAGGCGCCGCCCGGTGACCTGCTCGATGAGCGCGAAGACGTCGTTGACCTCGAGTGAATGCTCGATGACCTCGCGGCCGATGTCGGGAGCGAGGTAGGTCATGTCGAGTGACAGCGGGAGGTCACCGAGGTAGCGCAGACGCTCGATGAACACGACGGGCTCGGACGGGCTCAGCTGTAAGCGGTTCGCGACCGACGGTGGCGCAGCGACGTTCATGGTCGTGCGCACCTCGTTGCGGATCTCGCCGTAGCCCTTGAACGTCTCCTTGAGGCCGACGAGCGCGTCGAGACCGTGGTCGTACTTGCGGATGGCGACATGGGTGCCCGTGCGGGGACCGCGGTCGATGAGGCCCTCGTCCTTGAGCGCAGCCAGCGCCTCACGGACGGTGTTGCGGGAAACGAAGAATTCGCTCGCCAGATCCTGCTCGGTGGGCAGTCCGTCGGAGTAGCCGCCCGCATGAATCTGGTGCCTCAGGACATCGGCGACCAGGCGCGCCTGGTCGGCTCGGGGTCGGCGGATCGGCGTCGGTTCGGCATGCTGCGCGCGGGCTTCTTGGCTGGCCACGGTCACCTCCAGGGGGCTGTCGTCGTGTGACTGACCTGGTCGGTGACGTTATCGGTGGACGCGGTGGCCGCCGACCAACCGCATTGAGGGATCGGCGCGGCTCAGGTGAATGCGCCGGTCCACAGCCTCGCCGACCTGCCGTTAGGCCTCATACGACAGCCATTGCGCCAGTGCTCCGGCGTCGAGAGGTTTCAAATCGCGGTGAGCAGAACGGTGCGGATCGGCGGTGAGCGCCGTCTCTGCGAACGGGCAGCGACGCGGCGAGCATGATGTAGCCATGCGCCACGAAGTGACCACCGTCGCCGACCTCCGCGCGATTGTCGGGGAACCTCAGCAGGCGGTCGCCAACAAGGTCAAGGACAGGTTGTCCCCTGTCCAGCGGGACTGGCTGGCGCACTCGCCGCTCGGCTTCGTCGCGACCACCGATGCGCAGGGCCGCGTCGATGTGTCACCGAAAGGCGACCCGCCCGGCTTCGTTCACGTCATCGACGACACGACGGTCGCGATCCCCGAACGCCCGGGCAACAAGCGCGTCGACGGCTACCTCAACGTGTTGCAGCGCCCGCAGGTCGGCACGCTGTTTCTGATACCGGGCCGCGGCGACACACTGCGCATCAATGGCTCCGCGCGAATCCTCTCTGACGCAGACTATTTCGATGCCATGGTGGTGAACGGTAACCGGCCCATCCTCGCGTTGGAGATCGACATCGAAGAGGTGTTCTTCCACTGCGCCAAGGCTTTTATGCGGTCGGACACTTGGGATCCGTCAAGTTGGAATCCGACGGCCTTGCCGAGCGTCGCCGAACTCGCCAAGGCCGTCCGCACCGACTGGACGCAAGCCCAGCTCGAGGAGTACTACAGCGACGACAACTATCGCAGGCAGCTCTACTAGAACTGGTTGACGCCGCCATCGACGGGGATGTCGGCAACGGTGGTGAAGCTGCTCAGATCCTCGCGTTGGTGTTGGAGGAGCTCAGGATGATGGGGAGGTGCTCCTCGGTGATGTACCCGATCGGGGCGACGTCGATGACCGCTGTCGTGCCCTCGAGTAGTGCAATGGTGGATGGGTAGGGTCGTTCAGATGGCGGCCACTTCTCACCGACGAGAAATCGTGGCGGTCGCCGTCGGAGTTGTCCTTGTCATCGCGGCATTCGTGGTGCCGCACCTGGATCTCGGCATCGTCACCCCCCTGATCAATGCCACCCCGGAACGCTTCCGCGACTTCGCGGGCACCGCGCCGATCTTCGGGTGGTGGAATGCCCACGTCGGCTGGGGCACTGTCCCCGCCGTCGTGATCGGCGCCGCGGCGGTGTGGTGGGGACCGTCGGTGGCGCGGCGGCTGCCGTGGCGATGGGTGCCGTGGGTCACGTGGGCGACGGCGTGCGCATGGGCGTTTTCGCTCGCCATGATCGACGGCTGGGAACGCGGTTTCGCCGGTCGGCTCACCGCGCGGCATGAGTATCTGCGCCAGGTACCCACCATCACCGATATCCCGGAGGCGGTGCGCACCTTCGCGAGCAGAATTCTGGATTACCAACCTGATTCGTGGATCACCCACGTGTCGGGCCATCCTCCGGGAGCGCTGCTGTCGTTTGTCTGGCTCGACCGCATCGGGCTGGGCGGTGGCGGATGGGCGGCGCTGCTGTGCCTGCTCGTCGGTTCGAGCGCGGCAGCCGCGATCGTGGTCGCGGTGCGCGCACTCGCCAATGAGGACGTCGCGCGGATGGCGGCACCGTTCACGGCGGTTGCGCCTACGGCGATCTGGATCGCCGTGTCCGCCGACGGCTACTTCGCCGGTGTGGCGGCGTGGGGTATCGCGTTGCTGGCGTTGGCGGCTCGACGCACCGTGCGCTGGCCGATGCTGGCGGCGGCCGGTTCCGGGCTGCTGCTGGGGTGGGGCATCTTCCTCAACTACGGCTTGGGTCTCATGGCAGCTCCCGCCGTCGCGGTGTTGCTCGCGGCGGTGGACTGGCGGGCGGCGCTGCGCGCGCTGATCCCTGCGGTGCTGGTCGCGCTCGTCGTTGTCGCGGTCTTCGCCGCCGCGGGGTTCTGGTGGTTCGACGGGTATGTCCTTGTGCAGGAACGCTATTGGCAGGGCATCGCGAACGACCGCCCGTTCCAGTACTGGTCGTGGGCGAATTTCGCGTCGGTGGTGTGCGCGATCGGACTGGGCAGCGTGGCGGGAATCGGCCGCGTCTTCGACCGGGCCGCGATCAGGCTGCGGCCGGGTCTGCATCTGGTCGTGCTCGGCGCGCTGGTCGCGGTCGTGTTCGCGGACCTGTCCATGCTGAGCAAGGCCGAAACGGAACGCATCTGGCTGCCGTTCACGATTTGGCTGACGGCGGCCGGGGCGCTGTTGCCGCCACGTTCGCAGCGGTGGTGGCTGGCCGTCAACGTGGTCGGCGCGCTCGCGCTGAACCATCTGATCCTGACGAATTGGTGACGTCGTCGCTGACTATTCGGTGACGCACTGCTCGATTCCCGGCAACCGGTGGCTTGTGGGTCGACAATCGGATGCGTAACGAACGCGCGACTCACGCCACTCAAGGTGGGACGGACACCCGAGCACATGGACCATTCCGAGGAGCCTGATGGAGCGCCGACAGACGCGCGCGGATACGGATTCCCCCGACGCCTGTGGCGCGGTCTGGACGAGCATCCGCCACCGGGCCTGAAACGCGCCACGCGCTGGCGCAGTCCGCTGCGCGGCCTATGGCTGACGTCTGCGCTCGGGTCTGTACTGCTGATCACCCTTCCGGTGGTGACGATCACCGGTCTGCTTTCGTACATCGCGTACGGGCCGCAGTTCGGCCAGGCGATTCCGGGCGACGTCGGCTGGCTCAAGTTACCGACGTTCGACTGGCCGACCGACCCGTCATGGCTGTACCGGCTCAACCAAGGCCTGCATGTCGGGCTCGGGCTGATCCTGATCCCGATTGTGCTGGCCAAACTCTGGTCGGTGATTCCGCGACTCTTCGCTTGGCCACCGTCACGCTCGGTGGCACAGATGCTCGAACGCATTTCGCTGCTGATGCTTGTCGGTGGGATCCTGTTCGAGATCATCACCGGCGTCCTCAACATCCAGTACGACTACATATTCGGCTTCAGCTTCTACACGGCCCATTACTACGGAGCATGGGTCTTCATCGCGGGCTTCGTGATTCACATCGCCATCAAGATTCCGCGCATGCGGCTAGGGCTTCGATCGATGTCCATGCGACGCGTGTTGCGCACCAACACCAGGGACACCCGACCCGAACCGTACGAACCCGACGGGCTCGTGGCAGCCGAACCCGGACCCGCCACGATCAGCCGCCGCGGCGCTCTCGCCCTCGTCGGCGGTGGCGCGCTGTTCATGGCAGTCATCACCGCCGGCCAGACGCTGGGCGGCTGGACTCGGCAGACAGCACTGCTGTTGCCCCGCGGGCGGACCCACGGCGACGGGCCAAACGACTTCCAGATCAACCGCACTGCCGCCGCGGCCCGGATCACCCCCGACTTGACCGGCGAACGCTGGCGCCTGACCCTGACCGGTGGGCCGTCGCCGGTCGTTCTCGACCGCGCGATGCTCACCGCGATGTCGCAGCACACCGCACGATTGCCGATCGCCTGCGTCGAGGGCTGGTCGACCACCGAGACGTGGACCGGGGTGCCACTGCGGAACCTGGCAAAGCTCGCCGGTGTTCCCGAACCGCGGTCCGCATTCGTGCGCTCAGTGGAACGTTTCGGCGCGTTCAACCGCGCCACCCTGCAGGCCAACCAGGTGATGCACCCGGATTCGCTGCTTGCACTTCGGGTCAACGACGCCGACCTGTCCCTCGATCACGGCTTTCCGGCACGAATCATCGTTCCGGCACTGCCCGGCGTGCACAACACCAAATGGGTAGCATCCATCGACTTCAGGGCGAAGTGACATGTCACTGAACGGATTTCACCGCATCTACGGGTCGCATCCGCTGCACCTGCTGACGCTGGTCGCAGGTTTCGCGCTCTTCGGTTACGTCATCGCGACGATCAAGCCTGAGACGTTGTGGAACACCAACGTGTGGTGGCAGTCGATCGCAGTGTGGTTCGCCGCCGCGATCATCGCCCACGACCTCGTCTTGTTTCCGATCTATGCCCTGGCGGACCGACTGCTGACAGCCAATCGGCGTCCGGTCGCAAAGGTGCCTGTGCTCAACTTCATTCGGGTACCCGCGCTGGGGGCCGCGCTGACGCTGGTGGTCTTCCTGCCCGGCATCATCGAACAAGGCGCGCCGACATATCTCGCCGCCACCGGACAGACCCAGGAACCTTTCCTCGGTCGGTGGCTGCTGCTGACCGCGGTGATGTTCGCCGCGAGTGCCATCGCGTTCGCGATCAAGCTCGTTCTCAGCCGGGCGAAATCCACTGGCCCGCAGAAAAGGACGGTTCGAAGTGCCGAATCGGCCGGTTGAGGCGATCGGGGCGCTGCTCGCCGTGATCGTGGTTGTGGCGGGCTGCGGCGAAGGTGCGACAACGGAGCAGACATCCGCGCCGCGGTCCTCACGTACGCCCGCTGCCGAACCCGCTCCGGCCGGGGCTCCGACGGTGTCGCCGGTCGGCAGGGTCGTGCCGATCCCCGGCGGGCCCGAGGGCATCGTCATCGGCACATCGGGAACCGCTGCGATCGCCGTACGTAATCCCCCCGGTGTGGCGCTGGTGGACAGCAGAACCGGGGTCGTTCGTCAGACCGTCCAGCTGGGCGGAGCTGCACGGCATCTGAGCCTCGCCGGGGCCGACGGGCCAGTGTTGGTCCCGCTGGAGTCGTCCGACGAGTTGGTCGAAATGAGCCTCGCCGATGGCGACGTGGTGTCGAGGACCGCCGGCGTCGGGCGGCAGCCTCACGATGCCGTGCGCACGTCCGACGGCACTGTCGTCGTGACCAACGAAATGGGTGGCGGTGTGGTGTTCGTTCGGGACGGGGACGTCGTCGGATCACTACCCGCGGGTCCACCGCAGCCGGGTGGTGCCGCGGCGGTCGGGAAGTACGCGGCGGTGGCCGACGTGCAGGGCAACGGAGTGTGGGTTTATGACGGATCGAGCCGGGAGCAGGTGGCGCAAGGGCCGGTCGGTACCAAGCTGACGCACGCGGTGACATTATCCGACGACCTCGTCGCATTCGCCGACACCGATGGCGGCGCCGTGCTCATCGAACGCATCACGCCGCAGATCAGCGGGCTGGCCAGGGTCGAGTCGCCGGGCAAGCCCTACGGGCTGGCATACGACCCCGATCGTCGACGGCTTTTCGTCACCCTGACCGCCACCAACCAACTGCAGGTGATCGACGTGGCCGATCCCGCCACACCACGGATCGCCGGCACCGTCCCGACGGTGCAACAACCCAATTCGGTCGCGGTGGAACCACGTTCGGGCGCGGTACTGATCACGGGCAGCAGCCCCAACGGGTCGCTGCAGATCATCACCGAGGATCTGTTACCCCGCTGATCGTCACGGCAAAGCCAGCGTCGCCACGACGCGCCCGCCGATCGTCTGCATACCCGTCATCACCAATCCTGCGTCCTTGGCGAGCGAGGCGGCGGAATCGATGCCGACCAATGCCCAACGAAACCACGGCCCGATAGTCCGGCTGGACTCCAGTCGCACCCAGCTGGTGCGGATTCCCATTGCCTCCGAATCGAATTCGGCCACGCACTTGCCGCCGTGACCCAACAACTCGGCTGCTCTTCTGAGCATCCGCAGTGGGTCACCACCCAACCCCACGTTTCCGTCGGCGAGAAGGACTGTCTGCCAGCGTCCGATCCCCGGCAATGGTCCGAACACGTCTCGTCGGAGCACCGGAGCGCCGTTGCGCCGCGCCAAGTCGATGGCCGTCGCCGACTGATCGACCCCGAGCGCGGGAATGCCACACCGGATGAGTTCAGTCACGAATCGACCAGGACCACAACCCAAGTCGATCGTCGGACCAGTGCACAGTTCCAGCACGGCACTGTCGAACTTATCGTCGGCGTGCTTCCCGCCGAGCCACCGTCGCACCGGTAACCGTCGGACTTCGCCGTCGTCGCGCCTGATCCAGCACCGCTCACCGTCGAGAGCGCGGTCATAGAGTTGGCCCAGCATGTCAGGCATGCACCCCCTCGGTGGCGCGGGCGAAATGACTGTCCGCGGAGCACATCCGCCGGACCGACGCGATGTCCGCGACGGTATCGACATCGCCCAACTCGGCGACCCGCGTGACCTCGATTCCCTTGGACCACAACGCGGCCAGCGTCAACGCCCCGGTGTCGGGTTGCGACATCGGCACCGTCCGAAGGCAATCGGCCATCGCGGCGTCGGACACTCCCAGCACCCACCATCCGCCGTCGTCGGCGAGGCCGAGCACCGCGCCGGTGCCCATCAGTTCATGGGCGCATTCGGTGAGCATGTCGGCCGACACCTGCGGCGTGTCCATACCGATCTGCAGCACCGTTCGAATGCCCGTCGCTGCCGCCGCGTCGATGTGCGCATTGGCGAGCCGGTCGGCGAAACCATCCCCGCGCTGCGGCACCACCGTGAACGATTCCAGGCGGCTACGGATCGTCGCCGATGCCCGCGCGGAATCGAGGTCGCCTGTCATCGCCACCACGCGCGCCTGTACCGGCATGGCGGCGACCGCGTCGAGGGTGTCCAGCAGCGCAGCGGCCGCGATGTCGGCGGCCACCCGATCCCCTACCGAGGCGGCCAGCCGCGTCTTCGCCAATCCG
The DNA here is from genome assembly GCF_010726765.1 of Mycobacterium gallinarum. Taxonomy (NCBI): domain Bacteria; kingdom Bacillati; phylum Actinomycetota; class Actinomycetes; order Mycobacteriales; family Mycobacteriaceae; genus Mycobacterium; species Mycobacterium gallinarum. Next base: position 5,191,771 of record NZ_AP022601.1, on the reverse strand, counting down.
GGCACGGGCGCCTTCGCCACCACCAGGGCGACCACCGGAATCACGAAATCACCCGCCAGAAATCGAATGCCGCGACCACGCTGCCGCGCATCGAACCGCTCACCTTCGATTTTCCGCCGGTTCTGGGTCCGTAGTCCACATCGCGTTCGACGACGTTCCAGCCCGCGGCAGCGGCCCGCACCAGCAGTTCGAGCGGATATCCGGACCTGCGGTCCTGCACGCCGAGCCCCATCAGCGCGTCGCGACGGACCACCCGCATCGGCGCAATGTCGTGCACCGGCAGACCGTGCTTGCGACGCAGCCGCCAGCACACCGCAGCGGTCCCGGCGCGGGCATGCCACGGCCATTTCAGCCCCTTCACGGCACGCCGCCGTCCGATCGCCATATCCGCTCCACGTTCGAGATCGTCGACCAATTTCGGCAGGTCACGCGGATCAAGCGAGCCGTCGGCGTCGATGACCGCCACGACCGGCGTCGTCGCCGCCACGATCCCGGCGTGCACCGCGGAGCCGTATCCCGGACGGGGCTCGGCGACCACGTCCGCACCGTGCCGTCGGGCCACCTCGGCGGTGCCGTCGGTGCTGTTGTTGTCGACCACCAGGGTGCGGTACCCGGGCGGGATCGCCGCCAGGACCCCCGGCAGCGACGCGGCCTCGTTGAGGCACGGCAGCACCACCGTGACGGGACAGTCGGGCATGGTTCGAGGCTAACCACCCTCGCGCTGGTCAAACAGGGTGACCCATGACGAATTCATTACGTTGCTGCAGGTCGCGGGTGTGCGGGGCTAACCTCGGGGGGTGACTCGGGTGTTGATCGCCGACGACGACACCGTCGTGCGCGATGTCGTGCGCCGGTATCTGGAGCGCGATGGCCTCGAGGTGTCGATCGCCCACGACGGAACGGAGGCGCTGCGGCTGCTCGGCTCGCAGCGCATCGACGTCGCGGTATTGGACGTGATGATGCCCGGACCTGACGGCCTCACGCTGTGCCGCAGCCTGAGGCAGCGCGGCGGTTACGCGATTCCGGTGATCCTGCTGACCGCGCTCGGTGAAGAGGACGACCGGATCGCGGGTCTGGAGGCCGGCGCCGACGACTATCTGACCAAACCGTTCAGTCCGCGCGAACTGGCGCTGCGGGTCCGGTCGGTGCTGCGGCGTGCTCCTGCGCAGTCAGGCCCCCCACCGCTCGACATCACGGTGGGCGGGCTGAGCGTGTCGGCAGCCGCGCGCTCGGCGACCGTGTCCGGGCACCCGGTATCGCTGACCAACCGCGAATTCGACCTGCTGATGTTCTTCCTCACACACACCGACACCGTGTTCTCCCGTGAGGAACTGCTGAAACAGGTGTGGCGCTGGGACTTCGGCGATCTGTCGACGGTGACGGTGCATGTGAAGCGGCTGAGGTCCAAGCTCGGAGACGCGCACCGGTTGCAGACCGTGTGGGGCAAGGGCTACCTCTGGAGCAGCGCCGACGAACAGCAGGCTCATGCCCACTGACCTGTGGGAGATCGCCTGGTGGGCGTTCGCCTGCTCGGTGCCGGTGGTTCTCGCCGGAGCGATCATCATCCGGTTGGCACGGTCGTGGTCGTTGGCCGTCAGCATGGTGGCGCTGGTGCTCATCCCGGTACTGGCGACGTTCTCCGGAGTGCTGGGCGCGAGCGGGTTCATGCTCACCGAGACGTTTGAACAGACGGCGGTCGTGCTGGTCATCGTCGCGGTGGTCACGATTCCGGCGGCGGTGATGTTGGCGCGCTACCAAGCCCGGCGCACCGTCTGGGAGCAGGAGATCCGCGATTCCGAACGGGCCGCAGAGCAGTCGCGGCGGCGGCTGGTGGCCTTCGTCAGCCACGACCTGCGCACACCGCTGGCCGGGATCCGCGCGGTGTCCGAGGCCATCGCCGACGGTGTGGTTCCCGAATCAGAGGTGCAGGTGCACGCCAAAACGATTGAGCAGGAATCGATTCGGCTCGCCGATATGGTCGACGATCTGTTCGAGATGTCGAAGATCAATGCAGGCGCGATACGACCCGCGCTGGACAAGGTGGCGCTGGACGAGGTCGTCGACGACGTCCTGGCTGCACACCGGATCGCCGCCGAGCGCGCCGGCGTGCACCTGACGGCCGAATTGCCGTCCAAGGCGGTACGGGTGGTGGGTAGCGACCGGGCTTTGGTCCGGGTGTTGTCCAACCTGGTGGCCAACGCCATCGCGCATACACCGGAGGGCGGGGAGGTTCTGCTCTCACTCGGTGCCGACGACAACGGCGCATGGGCCCGGGTGGACGACACCGGCGTCGGCATCGCCGAGGCTGACCTACCGCGGGTGTTCGATGTCGCGTACCGCGGTTCCAACAACCGTGTGCCACGCTCGGATTCGTCGCTGCCCAGCGGATCCGGACTCGGCCTCGCCATCGCCGCGGGTCTTGTTCAGGCCCATCGCGGCACACTGACCGCGCACAACCTCGACGCCGGCGCACGGTTCGAGGTGCGGTTGCCGTTGGCTGCCGAGGATTAGTCCACGGCGAATGCTCGCCACATTCCGGGCACACCCTTCAATTGGTGCTCACCGCGATCGGTGAAGCGCAGTCGGGAACCGAGCACCAGTGGCGGGATCACCCCCGATACAAACACCTCGCCAGGACCGGCAAGCGCCATGATGCGGGCCGCAACATGGACCGCGATGCCGTGGATGTCGCCGTCGGATTTCTCGACCTCTCCGGTGTGCAGACCGACACGGACTTCCAAGCCGAGATCTTCGACCGCGTCGCGTATCGCGCATCCACATTCGATCGCGCGCGCCGGACCGTCGAATGTCGCGAGCGCGCCGTCTCCGGTGAACTTGACGACTTCACCACGCCAGCTGGCCACACTTCGATCGACGACGCGGTCATGGGCGGCAAGCACTTTCGTCCAAGCTTCATCGCCGAGCTGTGCAGCACGTCGGGTCGAGCCCACAATGTCGGTGAACAACACCGTCGCCAGTACGCGGTTGGACGGTGGCGCACCGCGTTGGCCGGTGAGAAATGTTTCCACCTCGTCGAGCAGGCTGTCGGCATCGCCGGCGAACCACACGCTGTCCTCGCCGTCGAACTCGACCAGTCGAGCATCGGGAATCCGCCCGACGATGTCCTGGGCATGGCCGTCGCGTACGTGGCGATCGCCGCGACGGCGCACCACCAGCGTCGGCGCCTGGATACTGCCGAGGAGAGGGCGGACGTCGGTGCGCGCGAACAGGTCGAACGCCCGCACCCAGTCCCCGGGTCCGCCTGCGAGGCGTTCATTGCGGCCCCACCAACGCCTCTTGGCGGCGTCGTTGGTCCAACTCGGCGCCAACACGTCGACGAGCGCTCCCGTCCCGACATTTCGACCGAACGCCTCGTTGAACCGAGCGAGCTCCGACTCGGGTAGTCCGAAAGACTGGCCGGTAGTGCGGAGAAAGTTTGCGTAGGGACTGGAAAGCACAAGCGAGCGAATCCGCTGAGGATGGGTGGCGGCCAACAACATGACAGACAGCCCTGACTCCGTCATCGAGAACACCGACGCTCGCTCGCTCCCGACCGCATCGAGCACCGAAACGAGGCCGTCGGTCCAGACCTGCATCGAAGGATTGTCGGCCGGCGCCGAATCGGAGCTGCCGATCCCGAGCAGATCGGTCAGGATCAAACGACTGAACGACGCCAGGCGGTGAAGATGTCCGGCGACGGCGGCGTCGTCCCACACCAGGTCAATCGGGAAGTTCGGACTCGGTACCAACAGTAGGTCGGGCCCGTTGTCGCCGAGGACCTGGTACGCGAAATGGACACCGTTGTCCTGCGCGTACAGCGTCTCCGGCACGCCCCCCATGGCAAGAGCATGCCATCTGACCGGCGCCCTCATCCGCGACTCTTGTATTTGAGTGATCGTTCTACTATCGTCGCTAACCATGGCGACCAAGAGTGCCGACAAGGCGCGACGCAAATTCAAGTTCGAACGACGCATGGGACGCATCGTGATGAACCCGTTGGTGACGGCGCTGGACCGTCTGGGCGTCCGCTCGTCACTTGTGGTCGAGCTCGAAACCATCGGCCGCAAGTCGTCAGAACCGCGCCGGGTGCCGCTGGCCGGTCGGATCGACGGCAACGACCTGTGGGTCATCTCCCAACACGGTCGCCGGGCCGGCTGGGCCTACAACATAGCCGCCAACCCGAATGTCCGGGTACGGGTGAACAACGAGTGGCGCACCGGCACAGCCACTTTCGAACCCGATGACGACGTGCGCGCCCGTGCCCGCAGCTTCGGTGGTGGCGGCCGATTCGGACAATCGGCGACCGCGTTCACGATGCGCGCGATGGAAAGCGACCCGATCTCGGTCCGCATCGCCCTCGACTAAGTCCGTTTCGAGCCGACTGGGACGGGTAGTCCCACCGCGTCGGAAGGAAACGGAGGAACTGTGAACAAGCAACTACGCACATCGTTCGCTGTGCTCGGCGGCGCTGCTGCAATGGTGTTGGCCGTGGGTTGTGGCGGCGGCGACGAAGGTGAATCGACCAGCACGACCAGCACGACCAGCACGACCACCGAGACGACGTCGGCGACGACGACCGCACCCGCACCCGCTCCGGCGACGACGACCGCGCCCGGTGGCGGCGGTGCGGTTCCCGGAGGCCCCACCGGCGGGGGCGGCCCGGAGGGCGGCGGCGGAACGATCCCGGGCGGCCCCACGGGTGGCGGCGGTCCCGGCGGAGGCGGCGGGTCCATCCCCGGCGGCCCGTCAGGCGGCGGCGGCCCAGGTGGCGGCGGCGGTTGTGTTCCCGGCGTGGGTTGCATCGAGGTCCCGTAGGACTTGCTGGCTGACGCTCACTGCCGGAACCTAGTCCGGCAGTGAGTTGCTCAGCCGTTCTGTCGCTGACAGGTAGTCCTCGATGAACTCACGAACCACCTCTTTGGCTGGCTTCACCTTGTTCATCAGCCCCACGCCCTGTCCGACGAAATAGGTCGCCAAGGCTTGCGCCCCCGGATGGCCTTGCGCCGCGAGCACGTCGATGCGCCGGATGATCGGCTCGGCCACCATCGATTGCAGCGGCAACGGCAATGTTTTGTGACCGCCCTCGTTCGGCTGCCACGCGTCGGTCCAGTCCGAAACCAGCTGCCGCGCAGGCTTTCCGGTTCGGCCGGTCGAGCGGATTGTGTCGCGTGAGGATGCGGCGAGGAATTTCTGCACCGTATGCGGCGCCGTTTCGGCCTCCTCCGTCGTCAGCCACACCGAGCCGGTCCACGCCCCGTCGGCACCCATCGCTACACACGCGGCCATCTGCTTGCCGGTAACGATCCCGCCTGCCGCCAACACCGGGATGTTGCTCCCGATCGCCGCAAGAGCTTCCAACACCTCGGGGATCAGCACCAGCGTCGTCACCTCGCCGCAGTGGCCGCCGGCTTCGGTGCCCTGAGCGACGATCAGATCCACCCCCGCCTGCGCCTGCTTGACCGCATGCTCCTTCGCGCCCACCAACGCGGCGACCGGGACGCCGTTCTTCTTCCCCGCCTCGATCATGTAGTCGGGCGGCACCCCAAGCGCGTTGGCGATGAGCTTGATCGGATGGCTCATCGCGACCTCGAGCAGCTCCTGCCCGGTGTCTCCCGACAGGAACGACGGGCCGGTCTTCGGCGACGCCTCGGGCTCGATGTCATGCTTGGCCAGCAGCTCCGCGATGAATTCGCGGTAGTCGTCGGGGATGCGGGACGCCAGCTCGCCCCGGCCCAACTTTTCGCCCTTGCCCTCGAACTTGGCGGGCACGATGAGGTCGAGGCCGTACGGCTTACCGCCGACGTGCTCGTCGATCCACGACAGTTCCTGGTCGAGCAACTCCGGTGTGTAGGCGGTGGCGCCCAGGACGCCGAACCCCCCGGCATTGGTCACCGCGGCCACGACGTCCCGACAGTGGCTGAACGCGAAGAGGGGGAAATCGATGCCGAACTGCTCACAAATGGCGGGCTTCATTCCACCAGTATCACTAGGTCACACCGGTCGACGACAGAAACCCTTGGATCTCGGTGAGCATCTGCCGGCCGTCCACCATCTCAGGGTCGTTGTGACCGGCCCCCGGCACCAGCACGTACCGCTTGGGCTCATTGGCCGCGTCATAGAGTCGACGGCTCAGTGCCTCGGGGACGATGTCGTCGCGGTCGCCGGCGATCACCATGACCGGCACGTGCACCGATCCGATCCGGTCGATCGACGGATACCGGTCCATCAGCAGCCACCGCACCGGCAACCACGGATAGTGCATCGCGCCAACGTCGGGCAGGGAGGTGAACGGCGATCGCAAAATCAAGGCCGCGGGCGGCCGTTCCACCGCGAGGCCGACAGCGACTGCGCCGCCGAGGGATTCGCCGAAGTACACGATCTTCTCGACGCCGGGTTGCGCAGCCAGCCATGCCTGGGCGGCCCGCGCGTCGGCGGCCGTTCCATCCTCGGAAGGTTGGCCAGGGTTGCCACCGTAGCCGCGGTAGTCGAACAGCAGCACCGAAAGGCCGATACGGTTCAGCGCGGCGGCCAGGGCGATCCGGCCAGATCGATCGCCGCCGTTGCCGTTGCACACCAGCACCGCGGGACCGCCGCCGACGACAGGGAAATACCAGGCCCCCAAACGGATTCCGTCGCTGTCCAGTACGACGTCCTGACCGTTGGGCAACATCGTTGCCGCTGGCGGGACCGGCCCAGGCGACGGAAAGTAGATCAACCGTCGCTGTTGCGACCACGCCAACGCCAGCAGACCCGAAGCCACGAGCGCGACGATAGCGACAACCACCGCGAGGCGCTTCATCTACGCCCGCAGCGGTGCGAACGCGAACTCGCGCAGGCCGTCGCGCGGATCAACGGCGGCGCGAAAACCGAGCACCTCGGCGGCGCGGGCGGGGTCGGCGACGATATGGCGGACGTCGCCGCTGCGGTACTGCCCGGTGACGACGGGCGCTAGAGCCTCATGTCGCCGTCGGGGCGGCTCCGCGGCACCGCGTGCGTCGCACAACTCGGTCGCGACCTCCATGATCGAAATCGGCCGACCGGAGCAGACGTTGAACGCGTCGAAGCCGTCGACCGCGGATTCGACGGACGCGACGTTGGCTGCCGCGATGTCGTCGACGTGCACGAAGTCGCGCATTTGACCACCGTCTTCAAAAACCCTTGGCACGTCGCCGGATTCCAGCTCTGAGCGGAAGATCGCCGCGACCCCGGAGTACGGGGTGTCGCGCGGCATGTGCGGGCCGTACACGTTGTGATAGCGCAGCGCGACGACCGAGCCGCCGCTGGCCTCAGACCACGCCAGGGCGTAATGCTCCTGCGCGGTCTTGCTCGCGGCGTAAAGGCTGCGCGGCCGCAGCGGCGCGTCCTCGGCCACCAGTTGCCAGTTGACCGTCGCACCACAGACCGGGCAGCGGTGGTCGAACTCCCCGGCGTCGAGATCGGCGCGCGAGCGGGGCAGCGGGTCGATCGGACCGTGCTCGGCGCAGTCGTAGCGGCCCTGGCCGTAGACCACCATCGACGAGGCCAGCACCAGCCGCCTGCAGTCCGCGGCGAACATCTCGGCCAGCAGAACCGACGTCCCGTAGTCATTGTGGCTGCCGTACGACGGTGCGTCGGCGGCGTTCACCCCGGCGCCCACCACCGCGGCCTGGTGGCACACCACGTCGACACCGTCGAGCAGCGGCGCCAGCGCGGACCCGTCGCGGATGTCGAGCACCCGGCAGTCCGGGGGCGGCACAGCACCCGGACCGTGCGCGGCGGGCAGCATGGCGTCGACGGCGACGACGTCGTGCCCCGCGTCGCGCAGGGCGGCGTCGACCCGGGTTCCGATGAACCCGGCCGCTCCGGTCAGCAGAACTCTCACGGCAAGTCGAACGGAAGTTGAATGCCTTCGTGCGGAAGGCAATGCGTGCAGGTCCGCTCGAGCTGAACCTGATCTATGGCCTCGTGCACGAGCTTCTTGAAGGGCACCAGGTTGCGCTCGAACTCCGCGAAGACGTCGACCGCGCGGACCGCGCTTCCGCTGTCGATCCCCGCGTCCACATCCGTCACCAAAGCGATTGCCGCATAACACATTTCGAGCTCACGGGCGAGGACCGCTTCTGGGTATCCGGTCATGTTGACCAGGCTGAAACCCTGGCTCGCGAACCAGCGGCTCTCAGCCCTGGTGGAGAACCTCGGTCCCTGCACCACCACCATCGTCCCGCCGTCGACCACCCCGGGTAGGTCGGCCGCCGCGGCGCGCAGTGTCGGGCAGTACGGGTCGGCGAACCCGACGTGGATGCCGCCCGAGTCGAAATAGGTGTCGTCGCGGCCGCTGGTGCGGTCGACCAGTTGATCAGGCACCACCATCGCGCCCGGCCCCAGGTCCGGCGTCAGGCTGCCGACGGCGCATGGCCCGTAGATGCGCCGCACACCGAGCGCGCGCAACGCCCACATGTTGGCGCGGTACGGGACGGTGTGCGGGGAGAACTCGTGCCCGGCACCGTGTCGTGGCAGGAACGCAACCTCGTGGTCGCCGACGGTGCCGACGGTGATCGGCGCGCTCGGCTCGCCGTAGGGGGTGTCCAAGCTGATCGCGCGGGCGTCAGAACCGAAGAACGTGTAGAACCCGCTGCCGCCGATGACTCCGAGCAAGGGCTACACGCCCGGTGTTTCGTCCTCGACCACCGACTGCTGCGAGGCGCGTCGTGCTCCGTCGCGGATCTCGAATACATCGGTCGCGAAGCCGCCGATGGCGTTTGCGACGTCCTTGACTGCGGTGGTGATGATCGAGGCCACATCGCCGACGGTTGCCGCGCCGGACTCGACGATCTCCTGCACGGCGTCCTTGCGGATCTCGGTCTTACTGAGTCGGTCCTCCATGAGCACAGTCTGCCACGCGTACGGGCGCCGGACCCGAAGAGGAAAACAACGACCGTGCAAGACTGGCGCTCGTGGCCAGTTTCGCGCAGTGGGTGGAGGGTGCCCGGCCCAGAACGCTGCCGAATGCGATCGCCCCGGTCATCGCCGGTACCGGCGCGGCGGCCTGGTTGCACGCGTGGTGCTGGTGGAAAGCGCTGCTGGCAATGGTCGTCGCGGTCGCGATGATCATCGGGGTGAACTACGCCAACGACTACTCCGACGGCATCCGCGGCACCGACGACGTGCGGGCGGGACCGTTGCGGCTGGTGGGGTCGAAGGTCGCCAGCCCGCGCTCGGTGCTGACCGCCGCGATCGTCAGCCTGACCATCGCGGCCCTCGCCGGACTCGCGCTCGCGTGGTTCAGTGCCCCGTGGCTGATCCTGGTCGGCGGACTGTGTCTCGCCGGCGCGTGGCTGTACACGGGCGGCTCGAAGCCGTACGGCTACCTCGGGCTGGGCGAGGTCGCGGTGTTCGTGTTCTTCGGTCTCGTCGCCGTCCTCGGCACCCAGTACACCCAGGCGCTGCGGATCGACTGGGTCGGCGCGGCGATGGCCGTCGCGATGGGCGCGATGTCGTCGGCGGTGCTGGTGGCGAACAACCTGCGAGACATCCCGACCGACAAGGAATACGGCAAGATCACCCTCGCCGTCCGGCTCGGCGACCCGCGCACGCGGCTGCTGTACCAGACGCTGCTGGCGGTGGCGTTCGCCCTGACGCTGGTGCTGATCCTCGCGACGTCGTGGGCCGCCGTCGGCCTGGTGGCGCTCCCCCTGGCGATGCGGGCCGCTTCTCCGGTGCGAAAAGGTTCCGGTGGCAAAGATCTGATCCCGGTTCTGCGCGATACGGGGTTGACCATGCTGGTTTGGTCGCTCGCCGTTTCTGCGGCGCTGTTTTTTGGCTGATTCCGTCCGAACCGAGCCCCGAACTGCTGCGATAGCTGAAGAAGCTGATGCGGAGGCACGTCATGACGACGAGTCGAGCAATACACTCAGCGGTTATCTTGGCAATCGCCGCCGTGGGGTTCGCGGGTCCGGCCGGGGCCGAGAATCCCCGCGACCTCGACGGCACCTCCATCTATTCCGACGGGGTCAGCACCCAGCAGTAGGTGGCCACCCCCTGCGAGCCCGTCTGCATCAACATCGTCGCCTCTCCCGGCGCGGGTAAGCCCGGCTTCAGCGGACAGGCGACGAACTTCCGGGGCTGGGTACTGACGGTGGAAAACCTGCCCGACGTGATGAAGTGCCCCGACGGCACCACCGCGACCGGTGGAATGAACTTCCGGTGGTCCGACGACCTCACCGGCTACGGACACACATTCTCGTCAACCGAGGCGTGTGGCAAACCGCCGCAGCCCTACGACCAGTTCACCTTCACGCTGACAAAGGTCTAGCTGACCGCGATTTCGGTGTAGCTGGTCGCGCTGTCCGCGACTGTCTACACCGAAATCGCAACTGGCGCTTCCGACACCTTCACCAGTGCGACCTCGGGTCGAGCCGGAACCTCGTCGGCCAGAAACCAGCGGAAGGCGAGATTGCCACGCGGATAGTCAAGCGTCGTAATCGAATTCGGATGTTTGGTCATACCCCGTGAGATGACGACGGTCACTGAGCCATCGGCGTTGGGGACCGCCGAGTAGCCGTTGACCGAGCTGCGCGCGTCGGCGACACCCGGCGTCGCCATGAACTGATTCCACACCACCAGGTTCCAGAATCGGCACGACGGCGGGCGGTGGGTGACGACGAGCGCCTCATCCTCGTCGAGTACGAAACTGCCGTAGGCATAGCAGGCGTCGCGCGCCGACCAGCCGAAGTTCGCATCGGGTACCTGGTAAGGATCAGCGAATTCATTTGCGGCCGTCGCAATCTCGTGTCCCAGCGTGTGTTGTTGCTCGCTGCGCACACCCACCGCCAGCGGCAGGATCGCGAACATGGTGCGCAACCAGGCCGCACTGGAGCGCAGCGCAGCCGCCGTCTCCGCATCGCCATGCCGGAATGGATCGGGTTCGTCGAGTGCTTCGATCTGCCACTTCACCGGGCGCCCGGTTTGCGGATTGCCCTGGTAGTCACGTGTCATCAGCACCGCCGCGTCGGGCGTCGGACCGAAGTCGAAGGAGAAGTTGCCGTCGGCATCGATGTCGAGGTCGTCGTCGCGCAGGATGGCCACGATCCGGTCGGACCACGCACCCGGCGACGGCTCGTTGTAGGCAGTCACCGAGAAGTAGACGCTGTCGCCCTTGTTCCCGCTGATCCGGTATCGCCGATTCGGATCGACAGGGCACATGAAGTAGTAGGCGTCGGTATTGTCGCCACCCCACCGGCGGTCGGGCCGAAATGGCGAGTTGACCTCCACCCACAGCGGCCGGCTGGGGTCGGCGAACAGGTACGTGTCGAACGCCACGCCGAGGGTGGTCGCGAGCATGCGGTAGCCGTCGGCGATATGGCGGTCATCGGTCACCGCACGATCACCTTCGAGGAAGGTGCGGTCAAGGCCCCCAAGGGTTTCCAGAAGCTCGCGCCAAGCCGCCGTGGATTCGTGTTCGGTCATGCGCCGATTCCTCTCGCGATGAACTCGGCGGTGCGGTCCATCCAGGCCTCGTCGAGTGTCTCGGGGTGCGTGATGAGAGCGAGGAAGATGATGCCGGCGAGCGCGTCGATCACATCGGCGGGACGGACCTCGGCGCGAACCTCACCGCGCTTGCGGGCCGTCTCCAGCCAGTCGTCCAACCCGTAGGACAGCACGTCGACGAACCGCTCGAGCAGCGCGGCGTGCAGCGTCGAGTCGACGGCCATCTCCGCCACCAGCCCGGGCAGTGCTGCCAGCGCCGCCGGGGTGGTCAGTAGCGCGAACGTCCGGGCCATCATCTCGCGCACGTCACCGAGCGTGCTTCCCGTCGAAGGTAATTCGGTGTATTCGGTGACCGGGAAGACCGCCTCATGCACGAGATGCGCCTTGCTCGGCCAGCGCCGGTAGATCGCCGGCTTGCTGGTGCCCGCACGCTTCGCGATCGCGTCCACCGACAGCGATGCGTAATCGGTCTCGCCGAGCAACTCGGCCGTCGCTTGAAGAACCGCACTGTCGATCCGTGGATCGCGCGGTCGCCCAATTTCCACCATCATTATGGAACTGACAGTAACATAACTTGCCGTGACTGATGCCCACTCAGCGCCTCCCACGGTGCACCTCGACGACCTCGCCGAACCCCGTTTCTCACCAGAGGCCGAGCCCATTCGCGAAATGATGGGAGCAATGGCGGCGGATTGCCCGCTGGACGCCGACGCACTGCACACCAAGGCCGCCGCCGAAACCGGGCTCGACGATTTCGGCCCCGACGACTACCGCGAACGCCTCGACGTGTTTCTTGGAGCGCTGCAAGACATTCCGGGCATGCATGACGCGGGCATCGTGAACTTCCACGCCCAGTTGTTGCAGTGGCTGAAGAACAGGCTGCTGCTCACCGACCTGCTGACCCGCCATCCCGAGATCCACGACATCGAGCTCGCTCCGCCGGTCGTGATCGCCGGGTTACCCCGCACCGGAACCACCCATCTGCACAACCTCCTCGGCGCGGCCTCCTCCAATTCTCCGTCCGGACGGCCGGAGGCGACGTTTCGCACCATCCCCTACTGGGAGAGCAACGAGCCGTTCCCCCTACCGTCGGAGGCGGGCATCGAGCCGGATCCTCGCCGGACGCGAATGGACGTCGCAGTCGAGGTGATGAACATCGTGATGCCGCACTTCGCGCTGATGCACGAGATGACCACAGACCATGTGCACGAAGAGATTCAGCTGCTGGCCAACGACTTCTCGACGATGCTTTTCGAGACCCTCGGCCATGTGCCGGCATGGCGCGACTACTACCTGTCCCATGATCAGACGTCGCACTACGAATACCTCGCCGTCCAGCTGAAGGCGCTGCAGTTCCTGCGCGGCGGACGGCGCTGGCTGCTCAAGTCCCCGCAACACCTGGAGCAGCTGCCGGTCCTGAACGCCGTCTTCCCCGGGGTGGTCGTCGTGTTCACTCATCGCGACCCGGTGCCCGTGGTGCTCTCCATGCTCGCGATGCTTACCTACAGCGCCCGCATGCACCGCTATCCGGTTCCGGTGCACGAGATCGCGGCGACGTGGATCGATCGTCTCGAGCTGATGCTCAATGCGTTGGTGCGCGACCGTGCCGTCATTGCGCCGCAACGTTCGGTCGACATCCGCTTCGACGACTTCATGGCCGACGAAATGGGCGTCGTCGAACAGATATACGACCTCGCGGGAGAGCCGTTGGCCGACGACGCACGGACCTCGATCCAGGACTACCTCGCCGGACACCAGCGAGGTCGCCTTGGCCGTGTCGCTACGTCAGCCGAGATGTTCGGGCTGGACGAGCGCGACATGCGGGCCCGGTTCAGCCCGTATGCCGAACGCTTCCTGGCGTGACGGGCCAGAAGGTCAGCCTGCCGAGGTTCCCGTCCAGTACTCGACCACTCGACCGTCGGCGATCCTGAGAATGTCGTTGCCCGTGAATCGCTTCGGACCGTCCGGCGTGGCACCCGTCCCGATCCAGCGAGCCGCCAGCATGTCGCCTTCGACGAACGGTTCCACCTCGATGACGAAACGCAGATCGGTCAACATCGACCTGGTCTTGTCGACCATCGCATTCAACTCATCGGCCCCGTGGACCTCATGGTCCGGCCAATGCCCGACGAAATCTTCGGACACCAGGTCATTCGCCACTGGTTTGCCCGCCCACAGTTCGTCAATCCAGCGCCCGTAAAGCTCTTTCGCAGAGATCACGCACTCCTTCATAGAAGACATGCGGATTTACTACCCCGTCAAGCGCAAAAATACGCCCACCGACCTGTCCCCCGCTGTTCCCCGCCAACCCGACCCAGGAATGCCTGCTAGCTGCATTGTCGGTGCACTCGCGATCCGGTGTGCTGGTGGCGATGGCAGTACAGGAGGCCGAGACGGCCGGGGCTCGGGTGATCGTCGCCGACGACGACGTGCTGCTGCGCGAAGGTTTGGCCAGTCTCCTGGATCGATCGGGCTTTCAGGTGGTCGGTCAGGCCGGCAGCGGCGTGGAGTTGCTGTCGCTGGTGGGCACCCACCGGCCCGACCTGGTGATCGTGGACATCCGGATGCCGCCGACGCACAGCAGCGAAGGACTCGACGCGGCTCGCGCGATCCGCTCCGAGTCGCCGGACACCGGCATCCTCGTACTGTCGGCCCATGTCGAGGTCGACCATGCGATGGAGCTTCTCGGCGGCGATCGCGCGATCGGCTACCTGCTCAAGAGCCGCGTCACCGATGTGGGCGACTTCATCGACACGCTCACGCGCATCACCAAGGGAGCGTCGGTGGTGGATCCCGCAGTGGTTGCCGAACTCCTTTCGACGCGCCGGCGTAACGACCCACTGGGCGTGCTGAGTTCGCGCGAGTTGCAGGTGCTGGCGCAGATGGCAGAGGGCCGTTCCAACGCGGGAATTGCGCGACGGCTGTGGGTGACCGAGGGCACCGTCGAAAAACACGTCCGCAGCATCCTGGCCAAGTTGAACCTGCCCGAAACCGGCGACGATCACCGCAGGGTCCGTGCTGTCATCACGTTTCTGGAGGCGCGCTGAACGATCGGTTTGCAGCCGAATCCCCGTTGCTGTCGCCACGGCCACGGACCAAATCGACGATCGCTTCGGGCGACAACTCGATCTTCGGCAGAAACCCCACCGCAGCACTGTTGGCGAGCAGATCGGCGAGGTCCCGCTCCGCGTGGGCCGAGATCAAGATGACCGGCGACAGGTGCGGGATGCCGCTCGCACACAGTCGCTCGACGAGATCGAATCCGCTTTCCTCACCGAGATCGACGTCGACGAGCGTGACGTCTGGCCGCAGGTCGAGGTAGCGCTGCAGACCGTCGGCGCTGTTGGACGCAACGCCGACCACCGCGATGCCGCTACGCTCGAGCATCCCGAGCGCCGCACAACGGAAGCTCTGACTGTCGTCGACGATCAGACAGCGCATAGCCGAACCCGCAACAACATTCCTTCATCGTGCCCATCAATTCGCGAGTTCCGCATTGCGGATAGCTGGAATTCACCGTCCACGCCTCGACATCGTGGAGCCATCAGGGCAGTAGCGCGTCGACCAACCGGTCCAGGTCGTTCTCGTTGTTGTAGAGATGAAAACCCACCCGAATCGCCCCGGCGCGGACCGACGCGCGGATACCGGCCCGCTGAAGCACCTCGGCCGCGCCCTCGATAGGCAGCGAGACGATCGCCGAATCATGCGGCGGCAGATCCAGTTCGGCGCGTAGACGGTTGGCGAGCCCCAGACAATGCGACTGCACGGCGGCGCCGTCGAGCGAAGCCAGCCACGGCATCGCGAGCCCGGCGCCCAGGACGCTGAACCACGCGGGCGACAGGTCGAACCGGCGAGCATCGTCTGCCAATCGGAGCGGTAGCCCGTATATCGTCTGCCAGGGGTCAACGCCGGCGTACCAATTGGCAGCGTGCGGCGTCATCGCGCGACTTACTCTGTCGCTCAACGAAACCCACGCGGTACCCCGAGGTGACAGCAGCCACTTGTACACCGCCGCGACGGTGACGTCGACCCAGTCCAGCTCGACGCGCTTCCATCCGAGCGCCTGCGTGATGTCGATGACTGTCAGCGTCTCGGTGCCGGCAACGTGGCTGCGCAGCGTATCGGCGTCGAGCACCACACCGTTTGCCGACTGCACCAGGCTCACGGCGACGACATCGAAATCGGCTGCTGCCGTAATCAGTTCGTCGGCGGGCAGCTCGGTGACGGTGACCCCGCGCCGCGCCTGGGCGGCGAACGGAAATGTGGTGCTGGTGAACTCACCCGGCAGCGTGAGGACACGCGCACCGTCGGGGATGGCCGCAGCCACCAGCCCCAGCGCCGAGGAGACGGTGCTGCCCATCGCCACCGAGCCGACGGGAAGGCCCGTCAGCGCGGCGTAGCCTTCGCGCCCGGCGGCGACGTGGGCGTCGAACGAGGGGACGTCCATCGTCCCGTTCTGCCACTTGCCGATGCAGTCCAGCAACGCGTCCACGAGGAACTGCGGCGGCAGGCCATAGGTGGGTGAGTTGAGAAATCCATCGGCTCCGAGGAATTCGGCGCCGAATGCTTCCCGCGTCATGGCGTGGGAGGCTCGTCGCCACGAAGTCTGGCCTGCAGTTGCTCGCGGTCCTTGCGACGCCGCTCGTCGAGTAGGGCGATGCTGGCGGTGGCGCGACGGCGCAGGGGGGCGAACATCCAGATGCCCAGTGGCAGCGCTATCACCATGGCGAACAGAAGCGCGACCACGAGCGGAAACTCGCGCACCCCGAGCAGGTGGGCCGCTCCGACGATCACCGCGGTCAGCGCGACGACGAGAAGTAACCGGGCCAGCACGTAAAGCACCAGGTCTGCGACGAGGCGAGATCCCGGCCGACTATCAGACACGGCCCGAGCCTACCGACGACGCGTATATTCGGAGCAAGGAGGTTTGTTGTGGTTTACCTGTTCGCGATTCTCGTCTTGGCCGTCGTGGTCTATGTGGGCTACCGGTTGATGCGCGCGAACGCGACTCCGCGGACCCGCACCATCGGTCCGGACGACGATCCTGATTTCCTGCGTCGACTCGGCCCTGAGAACAAACCGCGGTAGCTCAGATCGGGTCGCGCCGCGCACCCGGGAAGCCCGCTGTCACCACTGCCGCCAGTTCCAGCAGCGCCTCCCGCGTCTCGGGCTTCAGTCGTTCGAGGCTGATTTCGGCGCCCTCTTCGAGGTGCGGGTCGAAAGGCACCTGCAAGACGGCCCGGCAGCGCCGGGTGAAGTGATCGACGACCTTGTTCATGTCGACCTTGCCGGAGCGCGGCCGGACGGCGTTGATGACTGCGATCGAATCGCGCACCAGATCCTCGTGCCCGTGGGCGTCCAACCAGTCGAGTGTGGCCGACGCGCTGCGCGCGCCGTCGACCGATCCGGAGCTGATGACGATCAACGCATCCGCTTTGGCCAGCACCGCCGCCATCGCCGAATGCATCAGCCCTGTGCCGCAGTCGGTGAGCACCAGGCTGTAGAACCGCTCGAGGACCTCGAGGGTGCGGGTGTAGTCCTCGGAGCTGAACGCCTCCGACACCGCGGGGTCGCTCTCCGAAGCCAGCACCTCCAGCCGGCTCGCGCCCTGCGAGGTGTAGGCGCGCACATCGCTGTAGGCCTCGATACCCTCGGCGTCGCGCAATAGGTGACGGACCGTCGCCGGCGTCTCCAGCGGAACCTTCTGACTCAACGTGCCGCGGTCGGGGTTCGCGTCGACGGCGATGACGCGGTCGCCGCGGACAGACGCCAGCGTGGCACCGAGCGTCGCGGTAACGGTCGTCTTGCCGACCCCACCCTTGAGCGACAGGACGGCGATGCGGTGGCAGCCACGCAGCGGGTGCTGCGCCTGCGCGATCAGGGCGTCACGGTGGATCACTTTCGGGCTCTCGCCGACGTTGATCAACTTGAAAGACGCCAGATACAGCCATTTGCGCCAGCCCGCCGACGGGGCCCGCTTGCGCTGTCCGAGCAGCGCCACCGTGGACAGATCCAGATACGGCGGCGGATCCGGGGCGGGCGGTGGGGGCGCGGCCGACGGTGACGGTGTCTGCGGGATCACCACCGGCAACCCGGTGGGTGGCGTCGGCGCCGTCCAGTCCTGCGGCACGTCCTCCGCCGGGTTCGTAAACCGATTCTGGCCACGAAATCCCGTTGCGCCAGAAGAGTTTCTAGGTGCGCTAGCGTCCGTATCCAGCTTCTTGTCCCCTTCTAGCCAACTCCGGCGTAGGAGTGCAGACCCACCGTCACGAGGTTGATGAAGAACAGATTGAAGACCATCGCGATGAAGCCGGCGACGTTGATCCACGCGGCTTTCTTGTCACGCCAGCCGGCCGTCGAGCGGGCATGGAGGTACGCGGCGTATATCACCCACGCGATGAACGACACCGTTTCCTTGGGATCCCAGCCCCAGTACCGACCCCACGCCTCTTCGGCCCAGATCGCGCCGAAGATGACACCGAAGCCGAACACCGGGAACGCGAAGATCGTCGTGCGGTACGCAATGCGGTCAAGCGTCTGCGCGTCAGGCAGTCGCTGGACGACTCGGGCAACCAGGCCCTCTCGATCGGGCTCTTCCAGCTTGGACATCTTCAGCAGGAACAGGATGCTCGCGACGCCCGCGACGAGGAAGACACCCGACCCGAGGCTGACCACCGAGACGTGAATGGGCAGCCAGTAGGACTGCAGTGCGGGCATGACCGGAGCGGCGTTGGTGTAGAGCCAGCGGCCCGACACCGTGAGCAGGATCAGCACCGGAAGCAACACGAAAACCCACAGCGCACGGACCTGAGGGCGGCGCAACACGATGGCCGCGGCCACCAGGCCCGAGAAGCACGTCAGGTTGATGAACTCGTACATGTTGCCCCACGGCACGCGTGCGGTGGCCATACCGCGCAGCACGATGCAGACCAGCAACAGGGCGATCCCGAGATAGGTCAGTGCCAGGCCCGCCCCGCCGATCCGCTCGTCGACACTGCGCCGCGGCTGCTCGACCACGATGCCCGGTCCGCCGCCGCCGGGGCCGACACCTGCACCCACCGCCTCACGCTCGATGACCTTGCGGCTTCGGCTGTACGCCAGTTCGACCGCGAGCAGGAGCAGGGCGCCGACGAGCACCACGACCGACGTGGTGAAGGCCCAGTCCGAGTACCGGGCCAGGCCGATGTCGATGTGGTCGGTGTTCATGGGCGCTCGGCGTTCGTCATGCGCGATCCCGCTTCGCTTCTCGCTCGGTCATCTCAGGTTCCTCTCGCTGCGCATCGTCGGCACCGGCTAACAGGCGCTCGGTCAACCGCTCGAACTCGTCGCCCCAACCAGAGTTGTCGGTACGGGCCAGCCCGCCCAGCTCGACGCTCACGGTACCCGGCCCACCGGGGCCGATTCGAATCCAGATCCGCCGTCGCCGCACGACGAGGGACACCAGCAGACCGGCCATCATGGTCAGCGCGAACACCAGCACCCAGATCTGGGCGGGGTCGTGTGACACCTGCACGTTGATGAACGGCACCGCACCGTCGAACCGCACGACGGTGCCGTCGTCGAGGCGGGTCGACTCGCCGACGCCGAGGTTGACCCTGGCCTGCTTGGTCAGCCTGCCCTGCCCGATGAGGCGTGGGTCGAGGGTGAACAGCGACTGCGGCCTGCCGGTGTCCAGGCCGGTGTCGCCCTTGTAGATGTCGATGGCGACGGCCGGATCGTTGGGCGCGGGAAAGCTCGACGACAGCAGCGTCCCGTGGAGCAGCTCGGTGGGCGCGAACAGACCCTGGATGGCGATCTGGTTCTTTCGCCGCTCATCCGGATCGGGGTAGGTGCCCGCCGGCGGGTCGAAGCGCATCGCACCCGAGGACAGCATGGTGATCTGATCGTCGGGCCGCCACTGCAGCGTCTGCGTGCGGGTCTGCCCGTCGGGGAAAGTGACGGTGAACGTCGGGGCGTAGCCGTGGCCCTGCAGGTAGATCCGGTCGCCGCCGACGCGTAACGGGTGGTTCACCTCTAGGCGGTAGGGCCGCCAGGTGTCCGAGGTCAGGTCCGTCCCGGCCTGGTAGTCGATATCCGCGGCGAACGACACGGCCTGTCCGGACGGCAGATAGTCGGCCTGGAAGTCGTTGACCCGCAGGCAGATCGGATGCAGGGACGTGCCGTCGACGGTGTTACCGGCGCGGAACGAGTCGAACGCCGCCGGTGACGCCGAGCAGAAACCCGGCCCGCCGTCGGCAACGACGATGACGTTTCCCTCGTAGCCGAACAGCTTCCCTGCGGCCACGGCGACGAGCAGGCCGAGCAGCGAGAAGTGGAAGACGATGTTGCCGAACTCGCGCAGATAGCCCTTCTCGGCCGATATTTCGACGCTGCCGTCGCGGACGTCAGTGACTTTGCGCCACCCACGCAGCCGGCCGGTCATCGCCGTCGCCAGTGCCTGCGGTTCGCCGCTCACCTCGGCGGTGTGGTGCTTGGGCAGCCGACCGAAGTTTCGCGGCGCCGCGACCGGGACCGCGCGCATGCTGCGGACGTGCTCGATCATCCGCGGCGTCAGGCAGCCGACGAGTGAAATGAACAGCAGCGCATAGATGGCGGTGAACCAGAAGCTGGAGAACACATCGAACGCCTGCAGGCGGTCCAGCCACGGGCCGATCGTCGAATGCTCGGCGATGTACTCCGCGACCTTGGCCTCGTTGAGGCTGCGCTGAGGCAGTAGCGCACCCGGGATGGCGGCGAGCGCGAGCAGGAACAGCAGCACCAGCGCAGTGCCCATCGACGTCAAGGTGCGCCAGGTGTTGCGCATCAGCGCAAGCAAACGCGAAATCCCCTTGAAATGGGTCCTTTTAGGGGCTTTCACGTCTTCTCGCGGGGGCCCGGTTCGCGCGGATGTGTCGGTCATATCGGCAATGTCACGTCGCTGACGAAGGCGTCGCGCACCCAGGACACGAAATCGCCCCATAGTCCGGTGACCAACGCGATGCCGACGGCGATGAGCAGCACGCCGCCGAAGATCTGGATGGCACGCGCGTGCCTGCGCAGCCACGCCATGCCCTGGACGGCACGCGCGGAGCCGAAAGCCAAAAGCACGAACGGGATTCCCAGTCCCATGCAGTACGCGATGACCAGTGCCACGCCCCGCCACACGTTGACACCGTCGGTCGCCGACGCCACGGCGATGACGCCGGTCAGCGCCGGTCCCAGACACGGCGTCCAGCCGAGCGCGAATACCGCGCCGAGCAGCGGAGCGCCGGCGAGCGTGGAGAGCTGACGCGGCGCGAACCGGGTGTCTCGTTGCAAGACCGGAATGAAGCCGACGAACACCAGGCCCATGATGATGGTGACCACGCCGCCAATACGTTGCAGCAGAAGCTGATTGGTGATCAGCGTCGTCGTCATGCCCAGCACCGCGACGGTGCCGAGCACGAACACCGCGGTGAACCCGGCGACGAACAGCGCTGCGGCTCCCGCGACGCGCACCCGCGCCGTGCGGACCGCGACGCCTTTCTCCCCCGACGAGGTGCCCAGTGCGGACCGGTCCTCCACACCCACGACGGCCGCGAGGTACGACAGATAGCCCGGTACCAGCGGCACCACGCACGGAGAGGCGAAGGACACCAGCCCGGCCAGTGCGCTGACGAGGAAGGCCAGCAGGACCGGACCACCCGCCATCAGCTCGTCGATCTGGTCGAGACTCACGTGCCGCCCTCACCCGGCTCCGGCGCCTCGGCGGCCAGGCGTTCCACGACCGGTTGCAGGTCCTGCGCGAGAAGTTCGCGCAGGAACACCGCGGCGACGCGGTGCTCGCGATCCAGCACCACCGTCGACGGGATGACGGTGGTGGGGTATCTGCCACCGAACGCGATCATCGTCCGCATCGGCGGGTCGTAGATCGACGGGAAGGTGATCTTGCGGTCGACGACGAAATCGACCGCGGCCTGCCGGTTGTTGTCGCGGACGTCGATGCCGAGGAACGCCACACCCTGCGCGCGCGTCGCGTCGTACACCTGCTGCAACTGTGGCATCTCGGTGCGGCAGGGCCCGCACCACTGCCCCCAGATGTTGATCACGACGACCTTGCCCGCAAAGTCGTCGAGCGAAATCGTCCTCTCGGGATCGATCAGGTCGGGACCGGACAACGGGCCTGGGCGGCCGCGGCTTTCGGGCGGGTCGTACGTGATGTCGGTCTTACCGCCGGGGGCGACGAACTCGAACGTGCCGCCCTGGGCGACGGCGTCGGTTCCGGTGGAGCAACCGGCCAGCGCGATGCACACGGCACCCGCAGCGATGAGCGCGAGGAGCCGAACGCCGGAGCTGGCCACCAACGACTTCACTGCCCGGCCAGCTCCGCGTAACCCCAGCCGGCGAGGGCATCGTCGTGGAAGTAGAAGGACGTCAGCGAAGCCAGGTTGCACAGCCGACGGGTCGGGAAGTGATGCAGGTTCCGCTTCGTCATGGCGCGCCGCAATGTCTCGACCGGCAGCTGGTGGCTGACGCACACCGCTTCATGACCGGCCGCCTCGCCGCGGGCCCGCTCAAGTGCGGCCGTCATCCGGTCGGCGATCTCCCGGTAGGGCTCACCCCACGACGGCTGCCGCGGATTCCGCAGGTGCCACCAGTTCCTCGGATTGCGCAGCGCACCGTCGCCCGGCGATACCCGTTGGCCCTGAAAGATATTCGTCGACTCGATCAGATCGCCGTCGGTGTCGATCGGCAGATTGTGTGCGGCCGCGATCGGCCCGGCTGTCTCCTGTGCGCGCTCCAACGGCGATGCCACGACGTAGGTGATGTCGCGCTCGGCCAACCAGTCGGCGACCGCCTGCGCCTGGGCCCGACCCCGGTCCGAGAGGTGGTAATCCGGCAGCCGGCCGTACAGGATCTTCTCCGGGTTGTGCACCTCGCCGTGGCGCATCACGTGCACCACCGTTTTCACTGTCATGCGGGCGGTGTCGCTTCCGCTGCGGCACGCGCGGCGCCCGGCAGGGCGGCGGCGATGCGGTCGAATGCGTCGTCATCCAGAGCGGCTGAGACGAACCAGGTTTCGAATGCGCTGGGCGGCGGATAGATCCCCGCATCGAGCAGTCCGTGGAAGAAGGCGGGAAAGCGCCAGGTTTCCGACGCCCGCGCTGATGCGAAGTCGGTCACCGGCTGATCGGTGAAGAACACGCTGAGCATGTTGCCGGCGCGCTGAACCCGGTGCGCCACACCCGCTTCGGTCAACGCCTCGGTGAACAGGCCGTTGAGGCGGTCGGCGTTGGCATCCAGGCTTGCGTATACGGCGTCGTCGGCCGCGCGCAGCGTGGCCAGCCCAGCGGCCATCGCCACCGGATTGCCCGACAGGGTGCCTGCCTGGTAGACGGGGCCGAGCGGGGCCAGTCGTTCCATCACCTCTGCCCTGCCCCCGAACGCCGCGGCGGGCAGGCCGCCGCTCATGACCTTGCCGAACGTGAAAAGGTCGGCATCGACGGGATCGACTCCGTACCAACCTGATCGGCTGACCCGGAACCCTGTCATGACCTCGTCGGAGATCAGCAGCGCGCCGTGGTCGGCGGTGATGCGTCGCAGCGCCGCGTTGTAGCCGGGCAGCGGCGGGACTGTGCCCATGTTGCCGGGGCTGGCCTCGGTGATGACGCAGGCGATCTCGTCGCCGAATTGAGCGAAGATGTCCTCGATCGCAGCGACGTTGTTGTACGGCATGACGATCGTGTCGGCTGCGGCGGCCCCGGTGACACCGGGCGACGAAGGCAGGCCGAGCGTGGCGACACCGGACCCGGCGTCGGCGAGGAGGGCATCGCTGTGCCCGTGATAGCAGCCGGAGAATTTGATGATCTTGGCCCGGCCCGTGTATCCGCGGGCGAGCCTGATCGCGCTCATGGTGGCCTCGGTACCGGAGTTCACGAGGCGGATCCGCTCGACGGGCGCGACGCGCCCGATGATCTCTGCGGCGAGCTCGGTCTCCGACGGGGTGGGGGCGCCGAACGACAGGCCATTGGCGGCGACACGTTGAACGGCCTCCACGACGGCGGGGTGCGCGTGTCCGAGGATCATCGGTCCCCAGGAGCACACGAGGTCGACATATTTGTTGTCGTCGGCGTCGGTGAGCCAGTAGCCGCTGGCCGAGGTGATGAACCGCGGGGTGCCGCCGACCGAGTTGAACGCCCGGACCGGGGAGTTCACCCCACCTGGGATGAGGGCGCAGGCGTCGGCGAACAGCGCAGCGGAGGTCGCCGTCGCTGAGGAGGTGCTGCGCATGCCACCAGTCTCCCAGCCGGGCCAAATGCGTCAACTACAGGGTGTAGTGGCTAGCCCTTCGGGGTCAACACGAAGACCGGGTGATCGGCATCGTCGGGCAGCTGGCGCCAGTAGCCCTCGACGACCTTGCCTGCCAGGGGGCGATAAGCGGCGATGACGCGCGCCCGCTGCGCCACCGGAATCTCGCTGGCGACGTAACGCTGGTCACCGACGATGACGTCGGGGACAGCGCGCACATTCTTCACCCACTCCGCCTCGCCGCGCGTGGACACCAGGTACTTCACCCCGTCCACCTCGGGCACGACCACGGGGATCTTCTGCGGTTGCCTGCTGAGGCGCTTGGTCACGGTCAGCGTCTGGCTGCCGCCGATGCCGGTCGCCATCGCGATCTTGTTGAATATCGTGCGCGTGAACCACGGGGGCTTGACGTACGCCACGCCCTGAAGAGTTTGATGGCCGGTATGCAACTACCGCAATGGCTGGCGCGGTTCAACAGGCACGTGACCAATCCGATCCAGCGGCTGTGGGCTGGTTGGGCGCCGACGATGGGGATTCTCGAGCACGTCGGCCGCAAATCGGGCCAACAGTACCGAACCCCGCTGACGGTCTTCTCCACCGACGACGGCGTGGCGATCCTCCTGACCTACGGACCCAACCGGGAC
Organism: Mycobacterium gallinarum; assembly: GCF_010726765.1. Taxonomy (NCBI): domain Bacteria; kingdom Bacillati; phylum Actinomycetota; class Actinomycetes; order Mycobacteriales; family Mycobacteriaceae; genus Mycobacterium; species Mycobacterium gallinarum. Next base: position 5,167,394 of record NZ_AP022601.1, on the reverse strand, counting down.
TGGCTCAAGAACATCGCCGCGGCTGGTGGCGGCCGAATCAGGCGTTACGGCAAGACCTTTGAGGTGCGCGATCCGCGGGTCATGCCGAAGGCCCAGGCAGCGGCATCGGTGACAGGTCTGGGGCGGCCACTCTTCGCACGGCTGCCGTTCGAGCAAGCTGTGCTGCTCACCAGGGTCTAGGAGCCCTCAGTGCCGCAGGTCGACGTGCGCGCGGATCGGCCCCTTGGCGACCGTGGTGAACGGCACCTCGCAGTCGAAGTCCTTGTCCAGCGAGCTGACCTTCATCGCCCGGACGATGGTGGCCAGCGCCAGCGTGGTCTCCAGCCGTGCGAAATGTTCGCCGATGCAGGGGCGCCCACCGCCGAGAAACGGGAGGAACTGCCAGCGATCACGGGACCTGACGTTCTCCGGGCTGAACCGGTCGGGGTCGAAGTCCATTGGATTGGGCCACAACGTCGGATCGTGATGAAGCGCGTAGATGCCCACGGCGATGAGGCTGCCCGCCTGCACTCGGTATCCGTTGACCGCGATATCGCGAGTCGCGAGCCGCGCGACACCCGCCGCGGGAGGACACAGCCGCAACGCTTCGTGCAGCACCTGCACGGTGTAGCCGAGTGCGGGCACGTCGTCGGGCGTGAGCTCTCGATCGCCGATGGCCGCCGCCTCGGCGGCCACCCGATCCTGGACGTCGGGATGGTGGCCCAGGATCCACAACGAGTAGGTGAGCGCCGTCGCGGTGGTGTCGTGGCCGGCGAGCATGAAGATCAGCAGGTCATTGGAGATGTCGTCGTCCGAGATCGGCTGCCCGGTTTCCGGATCGGTCGCCGCGAGCAGGGCCTGCACCAGCGGCGCGTCCCGCGTCGGGTCGGCGCGGCAGGCCCCCACCATCTCGTCGGTGATCGTGCGCATTTTCCTGACCGCGGCCCTGGCCCGGCGGCGCGCCGGTGTCGGCATCCATCGCGGTGCGCGCACCGGCCGTAACGCCCGGTCGGCGGTGTAGGAGGACGCCACGTGCATGCAGTTTGCGATGGTGTCGGCACGTTCGTTGAGATCGACACCCAGCACCGAGCGGCCCAACGACTGCATGGCGATCTTGCGGCATTCCACGTCGAGGTCGACATCGCCGCCCGCCAGCCAGCGATCGACGAAATGCTGTGCGGCCCTAGACATATGGCCACCAAAGTTTCGGACATTGTGCTTGGTGAACACCGGTTGCAGCGCCCGCTTACGGGGCCGCCACTGTTCGTTGGGCAGCACGAACAGGCTGTCGCCGGCCATGTTCCGCACTTCGTCGTGGATGACGCACCGGTCAGACGATGCGTCGCTGCGCCCCAACACATCACGCATCGCTTCGGGCGACATCACCGCCACGATCGGCGGTATGAAGTTCTTCGGTCCGAACTGGATGCGGGTAATGGTGCCACCGGCATCGCGGATGACTTCCTGCCCGGTATCCAGCCTGCGCACCAGCTTCACCAACCGATGGATCGGCAGGGGATTCTTCGGGACCAACGGCAGGGCGCCGACGTCGACGGTGGAGGTCACTGCGCACTCCAGAGCAGCGGTGCGCCTTCACCTTTCATCATGACCGCGCCTGCCATGACCCTCAACCGGTACGGGGCCAGCCGCAACGCCGCGAAATCCGCGGACGTGGGCCCGTCGGCCCATTGCGGAATGATCCGGGGGTCGTAGCCCACCGGTGCTGGAGCACTGGCGAATTTGTCCCACACCGCGGCGCGGGTCTCGTCATCGAGATACCACTCGACGAGGCATTCGGCGCTGCAGGTGTCCTGGCTCGGGGTCCAGTAGTTCAGCGACATCTGCGGGTGTACCGCAAGGTGCGCCTTCTTGATCGGGCTCGGCACCGTCGCGATCCACCCGAACAGGTCGGTGCCGTCCCACTCCCAGATCGGGTGGAGCACCCGACTGCGTGGATGGCCGTTAGCGTCGACGGTGGCGGCGGAGGCCCACACGATCGAATGGGCCATGTCGATGAACGGGGGCGCGATCTTCTCGAGAGAGGTCACGCCGGAACTCTAACGCGGTCTATGTTTTGTCCTGCTTGCCACTTTCCTCGCTGAACTTGGGATTGCCGTCGTCGTCGACCCAGTCGTTGACCGCGGTACCCGATACTGCGCCGTCGGTGCCCGGCATCGAGATCGTCGGCCGGTCGTCGTTGTTGTCCTTGGCCATTGCCTTGGCCTTTTCCCGGTGCTCGTCGGTTACCTCGGGCTTCTCCGTGGGTTCCGGCCGATCGGGTGCGTTGATGACGTTGTGGTGTTCGTCGGTTTCGGGCTCGGCGTTGCGCCGTTCCTCGGTGCTCTGTAGCTCGTCGTTGCTCTGCTGTTGTTCGGTAGCCATGCCTGTCTGTTTGCCCCGTGGTGTGACCCACCAAACAGAGGTGCGCTAATCAGCAGCTAGAGCGGCACGCAGCGCGGCAGGCAAGCTGGGGAGGAAGTGCTGCGTGGCGAAGGCCCGGATGTCGTCAGCGCTGTCCAGCGGTTGAGCGCTGGGCAGGAGCAGCGCCATCGCCGCATAGCGCAGAATCGTGTCGGCGAATTCGTTGACGGCCTGCTCACCGATCCGCTCGGCGAAGCCGGTCGGGAAAATGACCCGCAGCGCCTCGGCCATTCGGACGATCGCGGCACCGTGGTGCTGAGCCGCCAGTTCGAGGACCAGCGCCGGCTCGTCCCTGATCATCCGGTCGAGAACGCGGTGCCTGCGGAACTTCAGGATCGCCAGGGTGAAGGCCTCGACGTAGTAGTTCGCCTGCGGGCCCGCCTGTTTCAGTTCGTTGGCGATGTCGGCGAACAGCGTCACGTTCTCGCGTTCGATGACGGCCGCGACCAGCTCGTCCTTGTTGCGGAACCGCCGGTAGATGGTCGTGCGGCTGACCTTGGCGCGCCGCGCGACATCGTCGAGCGCCACCCGGCGGAATCCGTGTTGTTCGAACTCGACGACGGCGGCGTCGAGGATGGCTTCCGTCGTGGACGACGAATCAGGCACCGTCGTGGGGTCAGCCCCTGGCATAGCCGGTCTGGGCGAACGTGTTGTAGCGCAACCGCATTGGCAGATGATCCCACAGCCAGTTCACCGGCCGGGTGCGCCACAGCGCGGCGAAGCGCTGGTACCGACGTTCTTGGCGCTCACTCCACGGCAGTCCGAGCAGGTCCCTGGTCCGCGGCGGCATGCCGCCGGTGGTGAGGAACGCTGCCACGGGGTTGAAGACCGGCGCGATCAGCCGCCACAGCACGGGCGAAACCCCTTTGGGGCGCGGGAAGCCCTTGGTGACATAGCCGACGCCGTACTTGGCGGTGGGATGCGCGACGACGATCTCGTCGATCATCCGGTTCCAGTACCGCTCGAACTCGTCGTAGTCGGCGGGCATCGGCCGCTCGCTCACGCCGTAGCGGCGATACCACGTCTTGGACTCCAGGTAGATCTGCTCCTTCTCCGCGCGCGTCAAACGCTTGACGAACGTGTCGGCGAAGTAGAGCACCTGCTCGACGAATGTGGCGTGCGCCCAGAAGTACGTGTCCGGATCCAGGGCGTGGTAGCGAGAACCGTCGGGCATCTCGCCCTTGATGTTGGTGTGGAAGTCGCGGACCCGGGTCCCCTCGTTGTCGTCGTCGGCGCCGTAGACCGTCATGAAGATCGGTGGCAGCGACCGCTTGACCCGCGCGGCGGTGTCGGCGAAGAACACCGAGTGGTCCAGCACGCCCTGGCCGAGTTCGGCGAGCATGTTCTGCAGGACGGCGGGCCGCGGCCCGATCAGGTACATCCGGTTGTCACCGAAATACCTCCAGACCAGCGAGTCCGGGCCCAGTGGCAGGGCGTCGAGCGTCTGTTCGGCATTCTCGGCCTGGAGAGTCATGTGGAACAGTGTTACAAATTTCGAACTTTGTACCAACCACAACGGGGTGTGACTCCTGTCGCACTTGAATGCGTCCGCAGGCATATCGTCGAAGCCACTGCTTCCAACAATCAAGGAGCGCCCGGTGGCGAAGCGTCTGACTCCGCAGGACATGCTCTTCCTCTACGGCGAGACTCCCAGCTCGATGATGCACGTCGCCGCGCTGATGCCATTCACCCCGCCGGACGACGCACCGGCCAACTATCTGCGCCAGATGTTCGAGGAAACCCGACACCTCGAAGTCGTCGAGCCCTGGAATCTCAAGCTGTCCCATCCCCGCATGTTGTTTCGGCCGGACCAGTCGTGGGTCAAAGACGAGAAGTTCGACATCGACTACCACGTCCGCCGGTCGGCGCTCGCGAGTCCCGGCGACGAGCGCGAACTGGGCATCCTGGTCTCCCGACTGCACAGCCAGAACATCGACTTCACGCGGCCGCCGTGGGAACTGCACTTCATCGAAGGGCTCGAGGGCGGGCGGTTCGCGATCTACATGAAGATCCACCACTCGCTGGTGGACGGTTACACCGGGAACAAGATCCTCGAGCGAAGCATGTCGACCGACCCGACGCTGCGGGATCAGCCCCTGTTCTTCAACGTCGGCCCGCCGTCGAGAAAACGCTCGAAGACACCAGCGCCGCCCCGCAATCCCATCGTGAGTCTGGTCGGCGGCTTGCTCGGCGGCGCCGTAGGCGGAGCACAGTCGGTGGTCAACGTCGGAAAGGCGTTGTACAACACACAAATCCGCAGCGACGACGAATACGGACAGATAACCAACTCCTTCCAGGCCCCGCATTCGATCCTGAACAAGCACATCAGTCGCAATCGCCGGTTCGCTACGCAGGTTTACCCGTTCGAGCGCCTCAAGAGCATCGGCAGCAAGCACGACGCCACCGTCAACGACGTCGCGCTCACGATCATCGGCGGGGGTCTGCGCGCGTTTCTCGATCAACTCGGGGAATTGCCCGGCAAACCCCTGGTCGCATTTCTGCCGGTCAACATCCGACCGAAGGACGACGTCGGCGGTGGCAACGCGGTGGGGACGATTTTGACCACGATGGGCACCGACATCGAAGACCCGGTCGAACGGCTGCACGCGATCACCGCGTCGACGCGGGCGGCGAAAGGTCAGCTGCAGAACATGTCACAGACCGAGGTGCTGGCCTACACCGCAGGCTTGATGGCGCCGACGGCATTTCAGCTCGCCAGCGCCATGACCGGCGTCAGGGGACCGTTGCCATTCACGTTCAACCTGTGCGTCAGCAACGTTCCTGGGCCGCGAGAAACCCTGTATCTCAATGGAAGTCGTCTGGAAGCCACCTATCCGGTTTCGATTCCGATGCACGGGATGGCACTCAACATCACACTGGAGAGCTACGCCGACACCCTGAACTTCGGATTCATCGGATGCCGGGACGCCCTGCCACACCTGCAGCGCCTCGCGGTGTACACCGGTGACGCGCTCGACGAATTGGACAAGCTGGCCTGAGCCGAACGCCGCTCGTTCACGCGGACACTGGAGCCGTACCATCGACTCGACCGCGATTGACGCGTCGCCACCCCGCGATCCCCAGCACGGCAAGCACGCCCGCGACGGTCGCCAGCAGCAGAGCCAAACTCAGCAGGGGCGCACTGTAAACCGACGACGTGGTCATCGGCTCACCCTCGATGATCGGGGGCACTTCGACCGTCGTGATCGCGGCCAGCCAGCTCAGCACACAGCCGACGGCCGCGGCCGCCGCCAGCACCAGTTGGACGACGGCGCGGGCCTTCACGAAGCCGGCTCCGGCGGGATGCGTTCCTCGACCAGCCGGGTCAGTTCGGTCCGCAACCGCTGATGCTTGCGTGCCCATGCCTGGGCGCTGCGGTCGTTGGTCAGCTTGAGGCCGATGCCCTTACGTCCACGCGGCACTCCGGTGAGCTCACCGAGTGCACGCGATGACTGCCATTTCGGCGTTTCAGCACCGGTGGCCTCGGGATAGATCCGCACGATGTCGTCGATGCTGATGCGTTCTTCGCCCTGGCGCAGATGATCCGGCGTCAGTTCCACCGAGGTGTGGATCCGGGCCGCCTTGATCTGGATCCACAGAAACCCCGTCACGAGGACGAAGAAGATGCCCGGCACCACCCATTGGATGCCCAACCCGGCCGAGAGCTGGATCAGCGCCATGGAGATGCCCGCGACGGGGCCGGCCAGGATCCACCACCACGTGGCACCTGGCTCGTAGAACAGGATCTGGGGCGGCGAACTCGTGTCGGTCACGTGGGCTCGTCTTTCTGATCTCGTGCGAACCACTCCAGCGCCGGTGGCCGCATCATCAGGACGGTGCCGACCATGGTCAGGATCATGATGAGCAGCCAGATCGGCCCGCGGCTGTACAGCGCAAAGAGCGCGAGAACCACCACGACCGCCAGCGACAGCGCGATGGCCGCGCGCCGGAACCGCTCGTCGCCCAGGCGGGCCCGGCCGGCCAGAAATCCCAGGCCGAGACCCGATGCGGCCAACAGCGCCCCCATACCGCGGAACAGCGAGGGGAGGGCGTCCGGCGAGAATGCGAGCAGTAGCCCGAATGCCACCAGCAGCACCGCGCCGGCCGCCCAGCACCAGAACCCGGCGGACACGACGCGCGGTCGCAACTGTTGAGCTGTCATGATCGGGCCAGCGTAACGCTTCACCGCGTGAAGAACGCGTGGGCGTCCTTGCGGTGCAACAGGAACACCCCGCCCGCGATCAGGACCGATCCCAGGATGCCGCAGACCGCGTAGACCATCGCCGCGACGGTAGGCCGGGTGACCGTGAAGAGGTTCGTCGCGACGTACACGACCGTCGCGACCCCACCGCCGGTCAGCACCGTGCGAGCCCATCGGTAGCCGTGGCGCATCAGGATCTGGAAGGTCAGCACGACGGCCGCCAGCACGACGACGAAAAGTATCGACAGCGCCAACACCGCAGTGGGCAACCGATCATTCGGAGCGGCGACCATGTCGATGATGTGGCCGGCCAACAGCAGCGGTAGGGACGCCACCCACAGCCAGAACCCGGTGTCGACGTCCACCGGCCGGCCGGAGGGCTCGACCGGCGGCGTCACGCCAGCCAAGCGGCGACGTCGGCCGCCCAGTACGTCAACACGATGTCCGCACCCGCCCTGCGGATGCCGGTCAACGTCTCCAGCGCGACGGTCTGCGGGTCGATCCAGCCCTTCTCGGCGGCGGCGCAGATCATCGCGTATTCGCCGGAGACCTGGTAGGCGGCCACGGGCACCGGAGAGATGTCGGCGGCCGCCCGAACCACGTCGAGGTAGGCCATCGCGGGCTTGACCATCACGATGTCGGCTCCCTCGTCGATGTCGAGTTCCACCTCGTGCAGCGCTTCGCGAGCGTTGCCCGGCTCCTGCTGATAGGTGCGCCTGTCGCCCCGCAGGCTCGACGACACCGCCTCACGGAACGGGCCGTAAAAGCCCGAAGCGAATTTGGCCGCGTAGGCCAGGATCACGGTGTCGATGTGGCCGGCCGCATCCAGACCGGCGCGGATGGCCGCGACCTGGCCATCCATCATGCCACTGGGGCTGACGACGTGAGCACCTGAATCAGCCTGTGCCACAGCAAGTTCGACGTAACGTTCGTTGGTCGCGTCGTTGTCGACCCTGCCGGTCGCGTCGAGGACACCACAGTGACCGTGGTCGGTGAACTCGTCGAGGCAGGTGTCGGCCATCAGCACCGTGTCCTCGCCGAGATCCTTCGCCAGATCCCGCAGCGCGACGTTGAGGATGCCGTCCTGAGAAACCCCGACCAACCCCCCGGCATCCTTGTCCTGGTCGCGCGGCACACCGAACAGCATCAGGCCGCCCACGCCCGCGGCGACCGCGTCAGCGGCGGCGCGGCGCAACGAGTCACGAGTGTGCTGTACGACGCCGGGCATGGAAGCGATGGGCCGCGATTCCGAAATCCCGTCGGCGACGAACATCGGCAACACCAAATGCCTTGGCTCCAGCGAGGTTTGCGCCACCAACCGACGCAACGCGGGTGTCGATCGAAGTCGACGGGGTCGGTGACTCGGATAGGACATGTAATGCCATTCCTACGAGATGGTTGCGGCTAGCGGCGACGGCTCTTCTTACGCGGCGGGGGCAGCGCACCCTCGGCACGCAGTCTGGCCGCATGCTCGGCGAGCGCCTCAACCAGCGGACCGACCGCGGCGACCTCGGGCTGCACGTCCACGCGTAGGCCGAATTCCGCAGCGGTTTCAGCGGTCTTGGGCCCGATGCACGCCACGATCGTGCGTGCGTGCGGCTTGCCGGCGATGCCGACGAGGTTGCGCACCGTCGAGCTCGAGGTGAAGCACACTGCGTCGAAGCCACCGGTCTTGATCATCTCGCGTGTGTGCGCAGGCGGCGGCGCCGCACGCACCGTGCGGTACGCGGTGACATCCTCGATCTCCCAACCGCGTTCACGCAGACCTTCGGCCAGCGTCTCGGTGGCGATGTCGGCGCGCGGCAGCAGCACTCGGTTCACCGGATCGAAAACGTCATCGTAGGGCGGGAACTCGTCGAGCAAGCCGATCGATGACTGTTCACCGACAGGTACCAGCTCGGGGTTGATACCGAAAGCGCGCACCCGATCGGCGGTCGCCTGACCGACGCACGCGATCTTCACTCCCGAGAATGCGCGGGCATCGAGGCCGAACTCGTTGAACTTCTCCCACACCGCACGCACCGCGTTGGTGGAGGTGAACACCACCCACTGGAACCGGCCGTCGACGAGACCCTTGACCGCACGCTCCATCTGCGCGGGGCTGCGCGGCGGCTCGACGGCGATGGTGGGTACCTCGATCGGCAATGCGCCGTGGGACACCAGCTTTTCGCTCATCTCGCCGGCCTGGTCCTTGGTGCGCGGCACCAATACGGTCCAGCCGTACAGTGCGCGACTCTCCCACCAGTTCAGCTTGGCGCGGTTGGCGACGGTCTTGCCGATCGTGACCACCAGCGGTCCGGGCAATGGTCCCGCCGGTTCGGCGCCGATCAGCGTCGCCTTGTCCAGCAGCCCGGCCAGCGTCGTCTCGACCGAACGCTGTTGGCACGTCGTGCCGTTCGCGGTCACCACGGTTTGGGTGTTCTCGGCAATGCCGTACTCGATCAGCGTGCGCGCCGCGTCGGGAAGGTGAGATGCGGTGGCGTGCAGGATCAGTGGGCCCGGCGCGGCGGCCAGCGACTCCCAGTCCACGTCGCCGCGGACGTCCGCGACGGTGTGCGCCGACCCCAGCGGCAGACCCGCATATGTGGGCACCGCGGTGGTGTCGGGCAGTCCCGGCACGATCTCGAAATCCAGATGGGTCTTCGCCAGCGCCGTCACCTCGGTGATCACCGCGTCCACCGAAAGTGGATCACCGGCCACCAGACGCACGACGTCGGCACCGGTGCGCGATTCGGCCGCCAGTGTCTTGGCGACCTCGGCCGGATCGCCCAGCGCGGGCCGGATGTCGGGACCACCTGAAATCGTGGGTGCCGGATTCTCGGCTGCGTCGCCGTCGACGGGTGCCGGCGGATCGGCGGGTTCGGGGCCCGACGGCGGCGGCAGCTCAGAACCCGCGAGGGCGAGCACCGCTTCCGGCACGTCGGGGTCTGTGAACACCAGGGCGGCGTTGGCCAACACCGTGCGGGCCCGCGTCGTCAGCAGACCCGGATCACCCGGGCCCGAACCGACGAACGTGATGCGGCCCGGCTTCGGCTTACGCCCTCGCCCGCTCCCTTGGCCTGTCATCTATCACTCACCTCGATGCTTGTCGCAGCTCTAGCTACTGCCGTCGCGTTCCGCCATGAGCTCGCGCGCCCCCAGCTCGAACAACTCCTCGGCCACCGAGAGCCCCAGCTCCCGTGCCCGATCGGTAGTCCCTACCGCGGACGCGCGGATCACGTCGGATCCGTCCAGCGTCGCCACGCAACCGCGCAACGACACCTCTTCGAAGATCCGGCCGTCCTCGTCGATGGACTCGACCACCTCAGCGATCGCACCCACCGGCGCGGAACAACCCGCCTCCAGTGCGGCGAGCAGGGCCCGCTCCGCCGTGACCGCTGCGCGGGTGTCGGCGTCGTCCAACTCCGACAGCAGCGCGGCGAGCTCGGTGTCGCCTGCGCGGCACTCGACCGCGAGGGCACCCTGAGCCGGCGCTGGCAACATCTGCACCGGTTCCAGAGTCTCGGTGACATCGGCTAATCGTCCGATGCGGGCCAGACCCGCCCGGGCGACGACGATGCCGTCGAGGTCACCATTGCTTACCCTGTTCAACCTGGTGTCAAGGTTGCCTCTTAGGGGGCGGATTTCCAAACCGAGACCCAATGCTCTAAGCTGCGCGGCCCGTCGCGGGCTCGATGTGCCGATGACCGACCCGGCAGGCAACTCTCCCAGGACCAGGCCGTCGCGGGCCACCAGGGCGTCGCGAGCGTCCTCTCGCGGGGGTATCGCAGCGATCTTGAATCGATCGTCGGGCGCGGTCGGCAAATCCTTGTAGGAGTGCACCGCCATGTCCACACGGCCGTCGTGAATCGCCTCCCGCAGCGCCGCGGTGAACACGCCGATACCGATCTCGGCCACTGGCGCGTCGGATCGATCGCCCTCGGTGGACACGATGACCAACTCGGCGGCGTGGCCCCTGCCCTCGAGCGCGTCTTTGATGAGACCGGCCTGGGTTGTCGCCAACAGGCTGCCCCGGGTCCCTATCCGGATTACAGTCAAGCTCTACTCGGTCTTGTCGAGATCGGTTGCCATCAAAGGCAATTCGCCCGCAGCGACAGCGTCGACGGCCTGCTGGTCGAGCTCGAAGAGCTCCCGCAACGCCTCGGCGTAGCTGTCGCCGCCCGGGGCGCTGGCCAGCTGCTTGACCCGGACTGTCGGAGCGTGCAGGAGCTTGTCGACGACCCGTCGCACCGTCTTGGCGACCTCGTCGCGGTGGGCCGCTTCAAGCCCCGGCAGCCGGTTGTCCAGCCGCAACAGCTCGGCCTCGACCACGTCGGCGGCGCGCTGGCGCAGCGCGGTGACGGTGGGCGTGACCTCGGCCATCCGCTGGCCGGAAAGGTAATTGGCCACCTCGGCGGCGACAATGGTCCGGGCCGCCTCGGTGTCCGACGCCGCGGCGCGCGCCGACGGCTCGCGCTGGATCCTGTCCATATCGACGACGTAGACGTCGGGAAGACCGGCGACGGCCGGGTCGACGTTGCGGGGCATGCCAAGGTCGCAGATCACCAGCTGTTTGGGCGTCTGACCGTGCGCGAGACCGCGGTGGACATCGGCAAGCGACACCACCGGTCGGACAGCGCCCGTGCAGCTCACGACGACGTCGGCGTCGGTCAGCGTCGGCGTGAGGTGGTCGAACGGGAACGCGTCGGCCGTGACACCGAGCTCACGGATCTTCTCGGCCAGCCGCTTCGCGCGCGGCAGCGTGCGGTTCACCACGTGAATACGCTCGACACCCGCCTTCACCAGGTACTTCGCCGACAGCGAACCCATCGAGCCCGCGCCGATGACAACGGCGCTGCGGCCCGCCAACGAACCGAGCTTGGCGTCGGCCATATCGAGCGCCACCGACACCACGGACGCGCCGGCGGCGTCGATACCGGTTTCGGCGTGCACCCGCTTGCCGACGGAAAGGGCGCGCTGGGACAGTTCGTGCAGCGTGCGGCCCACGGTGTGGTTCGACTCCGCGGTGGCGTACGCCCGGCGCACCTGCCCGAGCACCTGCTGCTCGCCGATCACCGCGGAATCCAGGCCGCTGGCCACCGCGAACAGGTGCTCGACGGCCGCCTCGGCATAGCGCACGTACGCGTATTTCGTAAGGTCGTTGAGGCCCATACCGGAGTGCTCCGAAAGCACCTGCCCGATCACCGACAGTCCGCCGTGGAAGGCCTCGACGACGGCGTAGACCTCGACCCGGTTGCAGGTCGACAGCACCATGGCCTCAGTCACCAGCGACGACTGCAGGACCTTCTCGATGATTTTGGCCTGTTCTGCCTCATCGGTGCTCAACTGCTCGAGAACAGACACCGGCGCGCTGCGGTGCGAAACCCCGAAAAGCAGCACGCTCACGGCTTGTCCACCACGTCATCCAAGGTAATCGTTGACCAGCGAGCTCACCAAATTATCGACGTTGCCGAGATGGGACATTCGACACGTCTGACGGCCGGAATCCGTACCGGAACCCTATTTCGGCGGCAGTTTCCGGAGATCCGCCCGCAACCGAGGCTCGTCGACTTCCCAGTAGCTGTGTTCGGCGCCGTCGAGCAGCACCACCGGCAGCCGATCGCCGAACTCGGCCCGCAGCGCCGGGTCCCCATCGGCCGCAGCGGTGTCGACGTCGGTGATCGTCAACGTGAAGCCCAGCTCGTCGGCCAGCTCCGCGAGCCGCGCCGCGGCGCCGGTGCAGATTGTGCAGCCGGCACGCGTGAGCAGTTCCACCCGTCTTCCCATGGCGCAAGTATCTCCGCACGGTGACCTAGGCTGAATTCGTGTCCGACTCCGACGTCATCGAGCCCTCCGGGGGGACAGACGCCGATGATCAAAAGCTCGCAGGCGAGGCCAGTGCGGGTGCGGCGGTCTTCGACCTGGATGAGCCCAGCGCAGCAGGCGCCCCGCCGCCCGACTTGACCGCAGCGGCGTTCTTCGACGTCGACAACACGCTCGTACACGGGTCGTCGCTGGTGCATTTCGCGCGTGGGCTGGCCGCCCGCAAGTACTTCACCTACGGCGATCTTGGCCGATTCGCTTACGCGCAAGCCAAGTTTCAACTTCTCGGCCGGGAGAACAGCGACGACGTCGCCGCCGGTAAGCGAAAGGCGCTCGCGTTCATCGAGGGCCGGTCGACCGAGGAACTGATGGCCCTCGGCGAGGACATCTACGACCAGATCATCGCCGACAAGATCTGGCCGGGCACTCGCGCCCTGACACAGATGCACCTCGACGCCGGCCAACAAGTGTGGTTGGTCACCGCGACGCCCTACGAGCTGGCGGCCACCATCGCCAAGCGGCTCGGGCTGACCGGTGCGCTGGGCACCGTCGCCGAATCGATCGACGGTGTGTTCACCGGCCGGCTCGTCGGCGACATTCTGCACGGTGCAGGTAAAGCGCATGCGGTACGGGCGCTGGCCATCCGGGAGGGCCTGAACCTACGGCGCTGCACCGCGTATTCGGACAGCTTCAACGACGTCCCGATGCTGTCGCTGGTCGGCACCGCGGTGGCGATCAATCCGGACGCCGCCTTGCGTGATCTCGCAAGGGAGCGCGGATGGGAGATCCGCGACTTCCGCACCGCGCGTAAGGCCGCGCGCATCGGGGTGCCGTCGGCGCTGGCGCTGGGCGCCGCAGGCGGCGCATTGGCGGCGGTAGTGTCGCGGCGCCAGGACGGCCGCTGAGACCAGCGCTGATAGGCTCGCGCCCGCACATCACGAGACGAAGAGAACGCCATGGCTATCGCTGAAGACATCATCGGGACCCACTACCGCTACCCCGACTATTTCGAGGTCAACCGGGAGAAGATCCGTGAGTTCGCGCGTGCGGTCAAAGACGAGCACCCGGCGCACTACTCCGAGGAAGCCGCCAAGGAGTACGGCCACGACGCCCTCGTCGCGTCACTGACGTTCCTGGCGGTGGCGGGCCGTCGGGTACAGATGGAGCTCTTCAACCAGTTCGATGTGCCGATCAACATGGAGCGGGTACTGCACCGCGATCAGAAGTTGGTCTTCCACCGGCCCATCCTGGCGGGCGACAAGCTGTATTTCGATTCCTATCTGGACTCGGTCATGGAGTCGCACGGCGCGATTCTCACCGAGATCCGCGGTGAGGTGACCGACGCCGAGGGCAAGCCGGTGATCACCAGCATCGTCACGGTGATGGGCGAAGCCGAATCCGACACCGAGGCCGACGAGGTGAGCGCACGGATCGCCGCGGCGCGCGACGACGCCATCGCGAAAATGATTGCCAAGCAAAGCTCTAAGCAGAGCTAGCTTCCGTTACGCGCCGCTACCCGAAGAAGGCGTTCCGCCGGTTGGCCAACAGCTGGTAGAGCGTCTGCTGGATGGTCTCGCGGACGTGGTCGGTCAGCTCAAAGGTCACCATCGGATCATCGGCGGACGCTTCGTCGTAATCCGACGTGTAGATCGGCTCGCCGAACTGGATGTGCCACTTCGACGGAAGCGGCACCAGGCCGACGGGCCCGGCCAGCGGGAACAGCGGTGTGACGGGGAAGTACGGCAGGCCGAGCAGGCGGGCCAACAGCTTGACGTCGGCGATCATCGGATAGATCTCTTCGGATCCGACGATCGAGCACGGCACGATCGGCGCCTTGGTCCGCAGGGCCGCGGCAACGAACCCGCCGCGGCCGAACCGCTGCAGCTTGTAGCGGTCCTTGAAGTGCTTGCCCAAACCCTTATAGCCCTCGGGGAAGACCGCGGTGAGTTCCCCGGCTGCCAATAGCCTGTGCGCATCGGACGTGCAGGCCATGGTGTGCCCGGCCTTGCGCGCAGCCTGCCCGAGAAAGGGCATGTCGAATACCATGTCGGCGGCCAGCAGGCGCAGATCGCGATTGGTTGGATGGTTGTCGTGTACCGCCACTGAGGTCATCAGCCCGTCGAAGGGCAACACCCCGGCATGGTTGGCGACGACCAACGCGGCACCGGTTTCCGGGAGGTTCTCGATACCGCTGACCTCGACCCGGAACCACGACTTGAAAAGCCCTCGCAGCAAAGGCAAGAAGATTGCGTTATTGAGGTGGGGATCGAAGCCGAACTCGTCGACGGTGTAGTCGCCCATCATCCGCTGGCGGATGAATTCAGCTCCCGCACCTATTCGTTTGGCGAGTTCGGAGGGAGTCGCGTCGGTGGCGCCGGCACCCGCGGCGCCGCCACGGGCCTGATCGATTTCGCGAACGACCGCGGCGATCTGCTCAGCGGAGGCGTGCGCACCGCTGTCGGAGAACACGGACGGATGTCGACGGGAACTCTCCGCGCGCGCTGCCGCAGCCCGCCGCTGGGCCGTCGATCGACCCGAATTGGAATGCAGCGGAATGACTTTGGCCTTCGACTCGCCCGCCACCTTCGTACCTTCTCCCCGACCCGATTCGAATCGTTGCTGTTATCTTCCCCACCGCTGCGCCATGGACACGGCGCGACTCTCCATTGAGCGTACCCATTTCGGGTCGATGATCGGAGTCAACCCGCGACCTCTCACGTAATCGTCAAACGCTTCCAAGGTTGTCCACTTCGGGCTGTAGCCAAGCTCGTTACGCATACGTGTCGTATCCATGACGCGGCCGTAGCTCAAGTAGTCAAGCTGCTCTCGATCGACCTCAGTGTAGCGAGTTGCGCGCGACAGCGAATCCACAGCGGAGAGCGCGGACCGAGGTACCGGCAGGGCGATGCGCCCGGCGCGCCGGATGGCCTGGCTCATCATCATGATCCCGGTGGCACCGATGTTGAAGGTGCCCGACTTGCCCGCCATCGTCGCGCGCTCCAAAGCGCCGAGCGCGTCCTGTTCGTGCAGCAGCTGCAGTCGCGCGTCGTGGCCGATGACCGTCGGCACCACCGGACCTGCGAGATACCGCGACAACGCGGTGTCCATCGCGGGACCGATCATGTTGGCCAGCCGCAGGATCGAGACCGTGATGTCGGGCCTTCGCCGACCGAGACCGCGGGCGTAGCCCTCGATGTCGATGCTGTCGCGGGCGAAGCCCTCGCCCGGTGGCCGCCTCGCACCGCTGGCCTCGGTGAACAGGACGGGATCGTGCGGGTGTGAGCCGTAGACCTCCGACGTCGACTTCACGATCACCCTGCGCACCGTCGGTGCCTTCTGGCAGGCGGCGAACAGCTGGATCGCGCCCATCACGTTGAGCTCTTTGAGCACGGCCCGCCCCCCGGCTCGCGGCGCGTAGGAGGCCGCGGCGGCGTGCACAACGGTGTCGACCTCACCGTTGCGGATGACCTTCGCAATGAACGGGTTACGGATGTCGGCACGCACGAACTCGGCGCGACCCATTCTGCGCAGCAGATCCTTGCTCGGGGCGATGGCGTCGACGGCGATGACGTGATTGATCAGCGGGTTCTGGGCCAACCGTGCCGTCAGATACCCGCCGAGAAATCGGCATGCGCCCGTGACAAGCACGACCTTCGGGTAGTGGACGGTGTCGTCTGGAGAACGACCCTCAGAATCCATCCGGTCAGCCTAGCGACCGAGCGCGAGAACTACTTGCCGAGTTTTCTGCGCTGGACCCTGGTGCGACGAAGCAGCTTGCGGTGCTTCTTCTTCGACATACGCTTGCGCCGCTTCTTGATGACTGAACCCATGAACTCCGCAATCTAGATGATGTTTGTGCACTTCCGCGCACGTGACTCGACCCGCTACCTTACCTGGGCGGTCAGGCTAAACGAAAAGCGCGTGACGGAGCCGGAAGGCTCGGTGACATCGGGCTCGGTGGTCAGCGGTGCGGGGCGAGGACAACCAAACAATCAGCCCGCGTCGAAGTACGAGCTTTCGAGCATGTCGTGCACTGCCTTGGCGTGCACGCGGAAAGAGCGGCCGACACGCACTGCGGGCAACTCTCCGTTGTGCACCAAGCGATATACCGTCATCTTGCTGACCCGCATCAGGCTGGCCACTTCCGCGACGGTGAGAAATTGAGCACGAGGCGGCTGGCCGTCGGAACCGCTGCTGTCCCGCTTGCCGCTCGCCGAATCACGACCCGATGGCCCGTTCATAGACGTCATCGCAACCCATTCAGTTCAGGCACGAGCAGTCCCAGCAGCTTCCCCACCGCTGGCACCAACCCGTGCTTACACGAGGAGAATAGCGTGGCGTATGGGGTTACTGCGACGGGTGTGGGCTAATCAATTTGAATTGATTGAATTACTGGGATGTAATTCCCAGCTGCTCAGACCGGGTTTTTGCGGCTTCGACCGCGGAAGCTACGGCGGCCCGCAAACCGCCTCGTTCGAGTTCTCGCAGACCAGCTGCGGTGGTACCCCCGGGCGAGGTAACTGTCGCGCGTAGCTGAGCCGCCGTGGTGTCGATCGCCGTCCCCAGCGCGACTTCCCCCGACGGCTGCGCCTCATCGAGCCGCTCCAGCAACATAGCGGCCGAACCCGCCATCGTTTGCACGACCAGATCGGTCGCCACCGACCGCGACAGACCCGCGGCCACGCCCGCGTCCACCAAGGCCTCGACCATCAGGAAGAAGTAGGCCGGACCCGATCCGGACACGGCGGTGACGGCGTCGAGCTGTGACTCCGGCACGGTGAGCACACCGCCTACCGCGTCGAAGATCGACGACACCCCTTTGAGGTGGTCTGCAGTAGCGAAGCGGCCCGGCGCCAAGGCGCTCACCCCGCCCCCGACGACGACCGGGGCGTTGGGCATCACCCGGATGACAGGCGACCCCGCAGGCAGCTTGTTCTCATAGAACGCCGCCGTGACGCCGGCCGCGACAGTCACGAAAACCTTTTCGGCAGTATCGGTTTCGGCCCTGGCCGCGGCATCGGCGATCTCGGCGACCAGCCCCTCGACGTCGAACGGCTTCACCGCCACGATGACGTACGTCGCGGTGTCGACCGCGTCACCCACCGTCGTGACCAGCACCGAGTACGTCTCCGACAGGAACTTGGCGCGGTCGGGATCCTTCTCCGCAACCACCAGGTCCTTGACCTGCCGACCGGCGCGCAGCATGCCCGACAGCAGCGCCTCGCCCATACTCCCGCCACCGATGATCGCGATTCTGGCCATGCGGGCAAGCATTGCAGATGCAGCGCGCGGTTACTGCGGGGGCGGCACCAACGCCAGCTGGCGGCTTTGCACGACGATGTGCCCCGCGCAGTCGACGACGATGTGGTCCTCGTCGAACCAGTCCTGGCCGATCTGCACCGTCGTACACAGCACCCGCAGCCAGCCGTCGGCAGGCAATGCCCGCAGATAGGCGGTCAGTTGCACGGTAGGCGCCCAACCGAACCTGTTGACCCCGAACGTCACCGGAGCCGACACATCGCCGCACAGCAGTGCGAACAGCACGTCGGGTGCCACCCCCTTGGGGCGAACCCAGTACTCGATCACCGGCGGACCACCGTCGGCGCGCGGCTCCATCGTCGTCAGCGACGGACGGATATCGCACCCGTGCGCCAGATGGACGATGTCGGCCATCCGGTGGCCGGGGCCGATCGGGTCCAGCCCAGGCGGCGGTTCCGGCTGCATCAGCGGGATGACGGGATTGACCGAAAGCAGCGGAGGCACGTGATGCTCTGGCTCCCCCAGCGTCACCGACGCCCGCACCGCTGTCCTGTCACCTTGATGGAGTTCGACGTCGATGAGGCTGACGCGACGGCCCCGCTTGCGCACGGTCGTCGTCAGACGCATCGGGCCGGGATCGGGTGCCCACAGGAAGTTGCCCGAGATCGCAATCGGCTGAACATCTCCCCCATGCTCGGTGCGCGCAGCGTTGGCGCACAGCGCCAGCATCGCCCCGCCGTGCACCTTTTCGCCGATCGTCCAATGTTCGTTCAGCTCACCGTCATACACGCCGTCGCCGGCGCTCGTCAGCGCCATGGCATCGGTGAACAGGGTCGAGCTCGGCATGGGATCCTCACCTCGGTCAGCGCAGCAGATTGGCGCGAGCGAACTGCAGGGACTCGGCCAGCAGCGCCTCGCGCTCACTCGCCGACCGCGCCCCCGACGTCGTCACCTCAAGGATCACATGCCCGGAGAAGTCGCTCGCCGCCAGCATCTCGCACACCTCGACGGTCGGCTGGGTGCCGCGGCCGGGAACCAGGTGTTCGTCGGTTGACGCGCCGCTGCCGTCGCACAGATGCAGGTGCACCAGGCCCTCACCCATCCGGTGAGCCATCTCGAGGGCGTCGGTGCCCGCGGTCGCGGTATGCGACAGGTCGAGCGTGTAGTGCGCGTGGTTGCCGTCCAGCGGGTCGTAGGACGGCGCGAACGCCGAGATGCCCGGTCCTGGCTTACCCCCGCGTTTGCGCATCCGCTCGATCGACGTCTGGCCCGCACCGAAGAACCGGTCGGCACGGAACGGGAACATGTTCTCCACCGCCACCATCACCTCGCTGGACGCCTCCAATTCGGCGACCTGCGTGCTGAACCCTTCGGCGTACCGGCGCTGCCACCGGAACGGCGGATGGACGACGACCGTTTGTGCGCCGAGCTGTTCGGCGGCCCGCACGCTGCGCTCCAGTTTCGAGATCGGATTGGCGCCCCACACACGCTGCGAGATCAGCAGACAGGGTGCGTGTACCGACAGCACCGGCATCTCGTAGCGCTCGGACAGCTCGGCGATGGCATCGATGTCCTGAGAAACGGTTTCGGCCCACACCATCAGCTCGACACCGTCGTAGCCCAGGGTTGCGGCGTACTCGAAAGCAGCCTCGGTCCTCAGCGGATAGACCGAGGCCGTCGACAGACCGACCTTGATTGCGGGGCGCACGTTGGCTGTTCGGCGGCGGTGGTCGCCGTCAACCCGACTGCAGCAGCGCCAAGGGACCCAACGTGACGAGAGCCCCTACAGCCACTGCGATCAGCGTGCTGCCGATGTCCTCGGTCTTGCGCACCACCCGCACCCCGACGACGAGGCCGAGAATCACCAGGACCGACAGCACCAGCGCGACGATGTTGTTCCACTTCCACAGCTGGTCGAAAGCGACGAACAGGCCGGCGCCGAACGCGACCGCCAGGACGCACTGCCCCACGATCCACACACCGTGCATGAACGACGACATGGTCGTCGGCTCGGCCGCTTCGATCTCGTGATCCGGGTCGTCGAGTTCGATGTCTTCGGGCGTTGGCGCTGCGCCCCTGCGCGCGATGTCGTCGGCGACGGTCTGGCCGCCGAACAACGCACCCTCTACGGGACGCGGATAGGACGGCGAGCGGTCGGAATCCTTGGCGTCGTCCTCGAGGTCGCCGACCGTATCGAGGGCGTCGATGTCGTCCTCGGACTCGATCTCGGGCGCCGACCAGTCCAGGGCGGTGTCGTCGTCGACCGGGTCCGGATCGGGGCTCATCTCCTCGGCGTCGACCAGCGCGCCGAACCGGCGCGGCGCGTAATTCGAGCGCCGCGGTGGCGCGAAGAAGTCGACGTCGGCGTCGGTGTCCCGCTGCTGCATGTGCGCGGCGTAGTCGGTGACCGCGTCGGCATAGTCATCGTCGGTCTCGTCGGCCGCGTCCTGTTCGACGGCCTCATCGGCCGCGTCCTGTTCGACGGCCTCATCGGCCTCGTCGGCCTCGTCGGCCTCGACCGCTTCGACCACGTCGGTGTCCTGATGGTCGACGGCGCCGTTACTCACAGCGGGGCCGGTCAGCTCCGGCGGCTCGACAGATTCGCCCTGTTCGACAGGGACCTCGACGGGCTCGGCGACATCCGGCTGGGCCGACGGTTCTTCGGCGACGGGCTGTTCGACGATGTCGCGATCGGTGACGATCGGAATCTCACCGGTC
Organism: Mycobacterium gallinarum; assembly: GCF_010726765.1. Classification (NCBI taxonomy): domain Bacteria; kingdom Bacillati; phylum Actinomycetota; class Actinomycetes; order Mycobacteriales; family Mycobacteriaceae; genus Mycobacterium; species Mycobacterium gallinarum. Next base: position 5,147,014 of record NZ_AP022601.1, on the reverse strand, counting down.
AGCTCCGCGACGGAGATCGAGTCGGTGTCGCCGCGACGGCGCCTGCGGCGGCCCCCGACCGGCGGGGCACCGATTGTGCCGTTACGGGCCAGCAACTCCGCGACCGAGATCGGTCGCGTGCTCTGGCTGTCTTCTGGTCCTGTCATTCGTCTCTCGCCTCTGGGCCCCTGGATTCGGCGCCGTGTAAGCCTCCAGTCTGCTGGTCAGCGTCGCTGGACAGATGTCTCCACCAAGGCAGTTCCATCAGCCTCGCTGTCGAGTTTCCGCAGAATCAGCCCTTCTCGCAATGCCCATGGACAGATATCCACGCTTTCGACATCCAGAGCCTTCATGCTCGCCTCAGCTACCAAGGCTCCGGCCACGATCTGCGGCGCCCGTTCGGCGCTCACCCCTTCCAACTCTGCACGGTCAGCCGCGGTCATCCTAGAGATGAATGCTATGAGCTGCCGCAGGCCGGTGGCCGTCAACGTCCGCTTCACCCTCGGACCTGCCCCGGACGGGGCCGCGCCGGTGAGGCGGGCCAGCGAGCGGAACGTCTTCGAGGTCGCGACGGCCAGGTCTGGAGTGCCCGCCTTGAGCATCTCGGCGCCCGCGTCGGCCAGCTCGGTGGCCAGCCAGTCGCGCAACATGTTCACGCGGCGGCGGCCCGGGGGATCGTCGGGCAGCCATTCCCGCGTCAGCCTGCCCGCACCGAACGGCAGCGACAGCGCAACCTCAGGCTCCTCGTCGACGCCGTTCGACAGTTCAAGCGAGCCGCCACCGATGTCGATGTTGATGATGCGGCCCGCGCTCCAGCCGTACCAGCGACGCACTGCGAGGAACGTCAGCCGGGATTCGTCGACCCCGCTGAGCACCTGCAGCGCCACGCCGGTCTCGGCGTGCACCCTGGCGAGTAATTCTTCGGAGTTCTTCGCATCGCGGACCGCGGAAGTCGCGAACGCCATCAACTCGGCGCAACCCGAACTCGCCGCGATCTTGGAGAACTCGTCGAGCGTGCCGATCAACTTGTCGGCGCCCTTGCGAGTGAGCTTGCCGTTGTTGTCGATTGACTCTGCCAGGCGCAGCGACGCCTTTGTCGAACTCATGGGCGTCGGGTGGCCGCCCCGACGCGCGTCCACCACCAAGAGGTGGACGGTATTGCTGCCGACATCCAGCACGCCTAATCGCACCTCTACACGGTAGTGGGTTTACCGTTGAATACTGTGAGCGCATCAGCGATGAGTCCTCGGGCGAAGAGCAAATCACTCGGGCCCGGCGAGGTTGAACTCGACTTTGCCCGTGAGTGGGTGGAGTTTTTCGATCCCGACAACCCCGAGCATCTGATCGCGGCCGACATGACGTGGCTGCTGTCGCGGTGGACGTGCGTGTTCGGCACGCCCGCCTGTCAGGGCACCGTGGAGGGCAGACCCGACGACGGGTGCTGCAGCCACGGGGCCTTCATGTCGGACAAGAACGACATCGCCGAACTCGAAGAGGCGGTCAAACTCCTGACCGACGAGGACTGGCAATTCCGGGACAAGGGTCTCGGTAAAAAGGGCTACCTCGAGATGGACGAGTACGACGACAAACCCAATTTGCGCACACGGAAGTACAAGGGCGCCTGCATCTTTCTGAACCGTCCCGGCTTCCCCGGTGGCATCGGGTGCGCGCTGCATTCGAAAGCGCTCAAGATCGGCGTCGAACCGCTGACCCTCAAACCCGAGGTCTGCTGGCAGCTGCCGATCCGCCGCACCCAGGAATGGGTGGAACGACCCGACGGGACCGAGATACTGAAGACGTGGATCACCGAGTACGACCGGCGGGGCTGGGGCGAGGGCGGCGCCGACCTGCACTGGTACTGCACCGGCGATCCGAACGCGCACGTCGGGAAGAAACAGGTCTGGGAGTCCTACGCCGCAGAACTCACCGAACTGCTCGGCGAGAAGGCCTACGCAGAGCTGGCCGCGATGTGTAAGCGGCGCAGCGCTTTAGGGCTGATCGCCGTGCACCCCGCGACCCGCGCGGCCGAATGAGCCTCTTCTTCTTTCGCCTCACTCCGCCCCGTGCGGATTTCGCGCAGACGATGACACCGGCCGAACAGCAGGCCATGGCAGCTCATCAAGATTACTGGCAGCAGCTGGAGGCCGACGGCAGGGTCGTGGTCTACGGTCCGGTCGCCGACCCCGAGGGCGTGTGGGGCCTTGGCGTCCTGCGCGCGGCCGACCGCGCCGAGGTGCTGGCCATCGCGGAGCGCGATCCGTCAGTCACCGCGGGGGTCAACACCTTTGAGGTTTTTGAGATCCTGGGTTCCTAGCCCTCCAGTTTGTAGCCCAAGCCGCGGACCGTGACCAGATGAACGGGATTCGCGGGGTCGGACTCGATCTTCGACCGCAGCCGTTTCACGTGCACGTCAAGGGTTTTCGTGTCGCCGACGTAGTCGGCACCCCACACCCGGTCGATCAGCTGACCGCGGGTGAGCACCCGGCCACTGTTGCGCATCAAGTACTCGAGCAGGTCGAACTCTTTGAGCGGCAACGTGATCATATCGCCGTTGACCGAAACAACGTGCCGTTCGACGTCCATCCGCACCGGCCCGGCTTCCAAAACGCCGTCGCCGATCGCTGCGTCGTCGTTGTCGCTGCCGCGACGCAGCACGGCGCGAATACGCGCAATCAGTTCCCGCGCGGAGTACGGCTTCGTCACGTAGTCGTCGGCTCCGAGTTCGAGTCCGACCACCTTGTCGATTTCACTATCGCGAGCAGTCACCATGATTACGGGAACACTTGAGCGCGAACGCAATTGCTTGCAAACGTCGGTACCGCTCATCCCCGGGAGCATCAGGTCCAACAGGACGATGTCGGCACCGGCCCGCTCGAACTCGGCCAGGGCCGACGGCCCGTCGGCCACCACCGTGGCCTCGAAGCCCTCCTTGCGCAGGAGAAAGGCCAGGGGATCGGCCAAGGACTCCTCGTCCTCCACGATCAACACGCTGGTCATTGTCTAGCTAGTCCTCTCGTTCGACGTGCACTTCTAGGTCATCGTCACCCTGCGGATATGCCGGAATCGACAGGGTGAACGTCGATCCCGTTCCTGGTTGACTCCACAGCCGGATGGTTCCGTTGTGGTTGGCGGCGACGTGTTTCACGATCGCCAATCCGAGTCCCGTGCCGCCGGTGGCCCGGGAACGCGCCTTGTCGACGCGGAAGAACCGTTCGAACACCCGCTCTTGATCCGCGCTGGCGATGCCGAAACCGCGGTCGGTGACGGCGATTTCGATGTTGTCGCCGCGGCGGCGCCTGCTGATCGACACCGCAGAACCGTTAGGCGAGTACGCAATTGCGTTGGACACCAGGTTCGCGATGGCGGTGACCAACAGCGGCTGGTCGCCCAGCACACGGAATCCGGTCGGCGCGTCGGTGGTGATCGCGATGTCGGCGTTGTCGGCGGCCACCTTGTACCGCGACAACGCCTCGGCCACCACGGTGTCGACGTCGACGGCTTCCAGGTCGGGCAGCGGTTCGGCGCCCTGCAGCCGCGACAGCTCGATCAGCTCGCCCACCATGTTGCCCAGCCGATTCGACTCCACCAACATCTTCTCGGCGAACCGGCGCACTGTGTCGGGGTCGTCGGCCGACGCCAGCACCGCCTCGGCGAGCACCCCCATCGCCCCGACGGGGGTCTTGAGTTCGTGGCTGACGTTGGCGACGAAGTCACGGCGGGTCGCCTCCATCCGCGCATGCTCGGACTGGTCGTCGACGTAGACGACGGCGAAGCGGCGATCCTGCTCGGTCAGCAGGCGGACGTGCCCACGGATCGATAATCCCGATCGGCCCGGATGAGCACGCTTTCGTGGCGACAGGTCGACCTCACCGTCCTCGCCGGTCGTCAGGGTGCGTTCGGCCGCCAGCCACGCGCGGTCGTCGAGCAGCCGGTCACGCACGAGACCCAACTCGCGCGCCCGGTCGTTGGTGTAGACCACGTCACGGTAGGTGTCGACCACGACGATCCCGACCGGCGACTGCGACACGATGTGGGCGAGCATCTGGGAAACGGTGATCCCCGACTGCGCGGTCGCGCGCCGTTGCCTGCGCTCCATCAGACGGGGCGCCAACCCCGCCCCGAGCGCCGCACCGATCACCAGGGCGAGCAGTGCCACGAGCGCCGACAGCAGCAGCGCCGTTACCACACTCACGCGAAAATCGTACGCATCCGGTGAACGTCATCCCAGCAGCGTGCGGCCAAATCGGGACAAGTCACAGAAGGAATCTAGGAAATTCGAACCCTGGCTTTCCCCCGTTAACCCGCCGTTTGCCCGGCGGCACTGCGTCGCGGTCTACTTCGCGCCCTGCGCAGCAACTGCGGCCGCGCCCGCCGCCGCGGCCTCGGGGTCCAGGTAGGTGCCGCCGACGACCGTGGGCTTGAGGTCGGAATCCAGGTCGTAGCGAAGAGGAATGCCGGTCGGAATGTTCAGTCCGACCACGTCTTCGTCCGACATTCCGTCCAGATACTTCACCAACGCGCGCAGCGAGTTGCCATGGGCGGCGATCAGCACGGTCTTGCCGGCCCGAAGATCGGGCACGATCGTGCCCTCGAAATACGGCACGAATCGCTCGACGACGTCCTTGAGGCACTCGGTCAGCGGGCCGCCGCCGATATCGGCGTACCGCGGATCGCGGTCCTGGCTGAACGTGCTGCCCGCCTCGATCGGCGGTGGCGGGGTGTCGTAGCTGCGCCGCCACTTCATGAACTGCTCGTCGCCGTACTTGTCCTTGGTCTCGGCCTTGTTGAGACCCTGCAGGGCGCCGTAGTGCCGCTCGTTGAGCCGCCAGTCGCGGTGCACCGGAATCCAGTGCCGGTCCGCGGCGTCCAGCGCCAGGTTCGCGGTGGTGATCGCGCGGCGCAGCAGCGAGGTGTACAGCACGTCGGGCTGACGGTCGAGCTCCTTGATCAGCTCGCCAGCGCGCAGCGCCTCGGCCCTGCCCTTGTCGGTGAGGTCGACGTCGACCCAGCCGGTGAACAAGTTCTTCGCATTCCACTCGCTCTCACCGTGCCGCAGCAGAATCAGCGTGGAGTCTCCCATGGCACAGAGCCTAGTCGGGAGAGGTCTCCTCGGCTGTGCCGTTCCCGCCACCCCATCCGTCGTCGATGAGGTGAGCGAAGGCCTGCAAGTTCTTCAGTGACTCGCCGCGCGACACCCGCCACTCCCACTCTTTTTGGATGGACGACCGAAAACCCAACTCCAGCAAGGTGTTGAAGTCCGAGTCGACGGCTTCGAGTACTTGGCCGAGCACCCGGTCGATCTCGTCGGAGGTCACCGAGGCCAGCGCCATCCGCCCGACGAGGTAGATGTCACCGACGTTGTCCAGCGTGTAGGCGACGCCGTACAGACGGCGGTTGCGCTTCAGCAGAAACCGGTAGACGCCCTCGTGGTTTTCGTCGGGTTTACGGCAGACGAACGCCTCCACGCGCACCGAATGCTCTCCGATGGACAGGATGGTGTTGGTTGTCAGCCGACGCTCGCCGGGCAGTTCGACGATGATGCCGGGTAACCCGCCGCGGGCGCCTTCATGGCGGGTGCAGGTGAGGCCGTTCTCCTTGCAGGTCTGCTCGATGACGTCCCGCACGCTGGCAGTCACGCACGCACCCCGCGCCGGATCGTGAAGCGCCGGACACTGCGGCGCGCCGCCACGTCCTTGCGCTGACGGGCGCGGTAGTCGGTCATCGCACGTCCGTAGCTGGTGAGTAGCGCGTCGACGGTGCGGGTCCATGAGAACGTCGCGGCATGCTCGACGGCGGCCGCACGCATCGTCTCCGGCCCCCTGTCCAACACGGCGCCGATGGCGTTCGCCCAGTCGTCCACGTCGTGGCCGTCGACCAGCGTTCCGGTGACGCCGTCGCGCACCGCGACCGGCAGCCCGCCGACGGCGGCCGCCACGACGGGCGTCCCACAGGCCTGCGCCTCGATGGCGACGAGCCCGAACGATTCCGAATAGCTCGGCACGGCGACCAGATCGGCGGCCCGGTACACGTCGACGAGTTGATCGCGCGACTGCGGCGGCAGGAAAGTCACGTGTGCGGTGATACCCAGTTCGTCGGCCAATTGAATCAACGATTCGGGTGCGGCGAGCCCGCTGCCGGACGGTCCGCCGGCCACGAGCACCCGCAGTGCGCCGAACCGGCCGGTCAGCCGGGCCGCGGCGCGCAGCAGGACGTCGGGCGCCTTCAGCGGTTGGATCCGCCCGACGAAGGCCAGCACCTGCTCGTCGGCGCGCAGCCCCAGCGCGGCGCGTGAGGCGGCCCGGTCACCGGGTGTGAAGAGCTCGAGGTCGACGCCGGGGTGGACGATGTCAATGCGTGCCGGATCGGCGTTGTGCAGCGAAACAAGTTGGCGCGCTTCGGTTTCGGTGTTGACGATCATCCGGTCGGCCTCGTCGACCACCTGCTGCTCGCCGACCGCGCGCAGCGGCGGCTCGGGCGCGTCGCCGTCGGCGAGCGCCGCATTCTTGACCGCGGCCAGGGTGTGCGCCGTATGTACGAGCGGCACGGCCCACCGATCCCGTGCCAGCCAGCCCACCTGACCCGACAACCAGTAGTGCGAGTGCACGACGTCGTAGTAGCCGGGCTCGTGGGTGGCCTCGGCGCGCAGGACGCCCGCGGTGAAGGCGCACAGCTGGGTGGGCAGGTCGTACTTGTCCAGACCCTCGAACGGGCCGGCGACGACGTTGCGGACGAGAACTCCGGGCGCGACGTGCACGACGGGCGAATCGGCCGACGACGTCGCCCTGGTGAAGATCTCCACCTCGACGCCGCGGCGGGCCATCTGCAGCGCGCTCTGCAGGACGTAGACGTTCATTCCGCCGGCGTCTCCGGTGCCGGGCTGCGCCAGCGGCGAGGTGTGGACCGAAAGAACGGCTACTCGTCGCGGAGCCGGAAGGCCGGCGACATTCGGCCCCGGAGCCGGAAGGCCGGCGACATTAGGCCCCGGAGCCGGAAGGCCGGTCAGATCCGTGGCTGGGCGCACACACACATGTCTACACCGTGGCCGGACAACGGCCCGCTACGCACTCACCTCGGGGCGCCGGTTGAGGGCCCGCTTCATCGCGCCGATGGGGTCGGCGTAGAGCCCGACGAGGGACACCACACCGGCGCCAGCCTCCTGCACCCGATTACCGAAGGCCGTGACCCGGATCTGACGCGGCGGCATGACCGAGCGTTGCGTGTACGCCGCCTCGACCAATTCCATGCCCTCCGGATACTCGGTGAAGGCCTGGCCACCGACCACGAGGTCGTCGGGGTTGAGCATGTCACGCAGCAGCGCGACAGCCTGGCCCAGCACCCTGGCCCGCTCGGCGAGCAGGCCCTGCGCCTGCTCGTTGCCCTGCCGGGCGGCCCGCAGCACCGCCTGCATCGTCGAGGCCGGACCGTCGCCGCTGATGATGCGGGCCTTGCGGGCGGCGATCAGCACGGCTTCGTCGCTCACGGTGGACTCCAGCTGGCCGGTGCCGCCCAGCAGTTCCGAGTCCGCGGGCAGCGCGGCGATGGTGCCGGGTCCGCTGCTCGGCGAATGCACCCGCCCGCCGATGGACAGCGCGTAGCCGACGGTCTCACGGGCGTAGACGTACAGGCTTGTTCCCGCGCTCTCGGACACCGGTAGCCGTCGGCCCCCGAGCAGAAGTTCGGCGCCGGCCATCGCGTCGACGTGGGAGGCGACCGACACCGGCAGGCCGAGCGCTTCGGCGAGCACCGGCCCGACGGGAGCCTCCGACCAGCCCAGCCGCGGATGATCGAGGTAACCCGTCGCGCTGTCGACGACGCCACCGGCGGCCACGCCGACCCACAGAGCGCGGCGGCGGTGCCAACGGCTCAGGTAGCGGCGGGCGCTGGCGGCCAACGACGCCAAGGCGGCGGCCTGCGGGGCACGCGGCGTCGGCGTCTCGACGACGTCGAGCGTCCGGCCGAACAGATCGGTGGCCACGATGCTGGTGGTGCGCGCACCGATGTGGATACCCAAAGTCAGGTAGGGCTCGTGGTTGACCTCGACGGGCACTCGCGGCCTGCCGATGGCTCCGGAAACGGCCAGGTCGGCGCGCTCCCGAAGGACTCCCGCATCGAGCAGCGCCGTCACCTGACGGTTGACCGTGGCGATGCTGAGTCCGGTGACCTGCGCGATGACGTCACGCGCGATCGGGCCGCGCAGGCGCGCGGCGCTGAACACGGAGCCCGCGGCCGCCTCGGCTACCCGCAGCGAGGGCGCCACGACGTGGTGACGTGCGAGAAGAGCGCGCTTGGCGTGAGCGGGGGCAGCGGGCTTATGGAGAGTGGGAGATGCGGTGCGCACGGGAGTGTCCTTTTGTGAAGTCGGCCGGGGGGTCGGTGCCACACCCGGGGACTGTCGTCAGGACAGCGCAATCAGGAGCGGCGAAGTGCGCAACAACAACAGTGCCGCGTGATGCGGGCAGCCTGACTCCTGGACACACGGTGAATTTAGCACGCCAACTAAAGTTGGGCCCATGACAACACCAGAGACCGACAGGCGGGTCGCGGTGGTCACCGGCGCCAGCGCCGGTATCGGTGCAGCGACCGCGAGAACCCTTGCAGCCCTTGGCTTTCACGTCGTTTGCGCAGCCCGTCGCGCCGAGCCGATCCAGGCCCTGGCCGACGAGATCGGTGGGACCGCAATTGTGACCGACGTCACTGATTCCGATGCCGTCAACGCCCTGGCCGACAGGCTGAACAGGGTCGATGTCCTGGTCAACAACGCCGGCGGCGCGCGCGGACTCGAGCCCGTGGCAGAGGCCGATATCGAGCACTGGCGGTGGATGTGGGAGGCCAATGTTCTGGGCACTCTGCGGGTCACCCGCGCACTGCTGCCGAAGCTGATCGACTCCGGCGACGGGCTGATCGTCACCGTCACCTCGATCGCCGCTGTCGAGATCTACGACAACGGCGGCGGCTACACCTCGGCCAAACACGCCCAGGGAGTACTGCATCGCACGCTGCGCAGCGAGCTGCTCGGAAAGCCGGTGCGGCTCACCGAAGTTGCGCCGGGCATGGTGAAGACCGACTTCTCGCTGCGCCGGTTCGACGGTGACGAGGAGCGCGCCGCCAAGGTGTACGAAGGTGTCACACCGCTGGTGGCCGAGGACATCGCCGAGGTGATCGGGTTTGTCGCCAGCCGTCCGTCCCACGTCGACCTTGATCTGATCGTGGTGCGGCCGCGTGACCAGGTCAGCGGCGCCAGCGGCTCGCGCTTCAACCGCCAGACCTAGATCACAATGTCCGCCTGAGAGCGTCGCCGTGCATATATAGCCTTGCCGGCGCTGTCAGCACGACATTGGGTCAGCCGCCGGGGCGTCCTGCGCCGGCGGGCTCCGGTGCACCCGACGGCGTGGCAGGAGCGGAGCTGGGAATCCCCGCAGGTGAAGCCTGGTCCGACAGCGCGGACATCGAAGTCCACTCGTCCCACGAAACCGCCCAGTCCCAGATGTCGCCGTCGGCGTAGGACAGCTGGATCCGGGTCCCGGTGACCTCGACCGGATCGCCGTAGATCGCACTGTTGAAATACTGCTGGGCGTCGGACTCGGACAGGTTGATGCAGCCGTTGGTGACGTTCGAGTTGCCCTGCGAACCGAGGCTGGCCGGGTTGGCGTGGATGAACTCGCCGTTATTCGAGATCCGAACGGCGAACCGCTCGCGGACGTTGGCGTATCCGGCCGCGGGGTTGGTCATATAGAAGTCTTCGTACTTCTCGGTGACGACGTGCACGCCGCTGCGCGTCACGTTGCGATCCAGGTCGCCCTCGCCGTAGCTGCACGGGAAGTCCATGATGACCGCGCCGCCGGCGTCGAGCACCTGGATGCGGTGCGACGACGCCTCGGCCCTGACCACCTGACGGCGGCCGGTCTCGAACGCCAACGTCGAATCCGCCGCGCCGAACGCGCCGTCACCGAACGGAACCCCGTAGAGCTTCGCGTCGACGTGCACCTTCGTGCCCGCCGGGTAGTAATCCTTGGTGCGCCAGTGCATGCGCGAGCCGCCGACCTCGTCGGGCAGCCATGCCCAGCTGCCCTCGACGGCAGGTTCGGTAGTGACCTTGACCGCCTTCTCGACGGACGCCTTGTCGCTGATCGACGCGTCGAACTGGATGATGATCGGCGCCGCGACGCCGACGACTTGACCGTCGGCGAGCTGGAACCGACCGCTGACCTGAGCGCTGGGGTTGACGGTGGTGAAGTTGCCTGCGACGGGTTGCGCATTGCCGTCACGGCCGACCACCGAGCCACTCCACGTGTACTCGACGCCGTAGCCGAGCGGTTCGGTGATGTTGAAGGCGGTGCGATCGCGGTTGAGCGCACCCGCGACGGCCTTGCCTTCGGGATTCGTCAGTGCGACCCGCTGGAACCAGCCGTCGCGGACCTCGATCCCGATCGGCGCGGTCGGCACCACGTCAGCGGTGGCGTCCGCGGGTTGGTATGTCAGCGACGGGGCGGGCGGCTCGATCGCCTCGCCGGCTGAGGGCAGAGACCCCCTGGAGCAGGCCGCCAGAGCGCCCGGCGCGATGACCCCGACCGCAAATGCGGTCAAGGCGCGCCGTCTGGATATAGCCGGCATCGAGGGCACGGCATCGGCAGGGCTCACGTGGACCCAGGGTACCTAGAGAGCGGCGCCAATCAGAATCGGTTCGGGGGTGAGTTCGATCCCGAATGTCGTTCTGACACCGTCGCGTACCGCCCTGGCCAGCGCAATCACATCAGATGTCGTCGCTTTGCCCCGATTGGTCACAGCCAGCGCATGCTTGGTCGAAAGCCGCGCTACAGCGTCGTTCCCCGGATAGCCCTTGGCGAAGCCCGCACGCTCGACGAGCCATCCCGCGGCCAGCTTCACGCCGTCGGGCGCCGGATAGTTGGGCACGACTCCGTCGACGCTCCCTTCGAGCCGGTCGAAGACTTCTTGGTCGACGACGGGATTGGTGAAGAAGGAGCCCACGCTCCAGGTGTCGTGGTCGGCCGGGTCGAGCACCATGCCCTTACCGGCCCGCAACGCCAGCACCGCGTCACGCACACGGGCGGCGTCGACCCGCGAATTCGGTTCTGCACCAAGGGCATTGGCAAGCTCGCCGTAGCGCATCGGTGCGCTGAGTCCGTCGGGGCGCAATTCGAACTCCACCTCGAGCACGGTCGCTGCCGATGAGCGTTTGAGGATGCTGGTGCGGTAGCCGAACTGCAGGGCCGGCGGTGGCACCCAGGAGTCCGTGCCGGTGCGCCGGTCGAGCAGGCGAACCCGCCGGATGGTGTCGGCAACCTCGGCGCCGTACGCGCCGACGTTCTGAACCGGTGTTGCACCCGCGGACCCGGGGATGCCGGACAGGCATTCCAGCCCGCCCAGTCCGTGCGCCAGCGACGTCACGACGACGTCGTCCCACGCCGCGCCGGCCTCTGCGCGTACGACATTGCCCTTGACGGTGATCTCGGTGTTGGCGAGCAGGACGACGGTCAGGTCGGTGAGGTCGTCGGCCAGTACGACATTCGATCCACCCGCCAGCACGAGGGCATCGCTGTCGGGGCCTAGCGCGCGCGTCACGTCGACGACCTTCTGGGTGGTGTCGCAGGTGATCAGGCGCCGTGCGACGGGCCCGACGCGCAACGTGGTCAGCGGTGCCAGCGGCACCGCTTCGGAGACGGACGCGCCGCCGATGAGCGAGGTGACCACGGGCGGTAACGGTAGCGTGGCCAGCTATGCCACGTTCATTCGACATGGCGACCGAGTACGAGGGCACTGTCGAACAAGTCCACCGCGCATTCCGCGATGAGAGGTACTGGCTGGCCCGCCTGACGGAGTCCGGTGCCGACGTCTATTCGCTGGACTCGATCGATTGCTCCGGTGGCGGCATCGACATCACCACGACGCAAACGCTGCGCGCCGACCGATTGCCGGGCGTCGTCACCCAGTTCCACCGCGGCAACCTCAGTTTCGTCCGCGAAGAAACCTGGACGCCGGTCATTGACGGGCAGACGACCGCCACGATCATTGGATCGATCACCGGGGCGCCCGCCACGCTGCGCGGCACCGCGATCCTGGCCCCGGCGAAATCCGGGTCCGGTTCGCGGCTCGAGTTCCATGCCACCGTCGAGGTGAACATTCCACTCGTCGGCGGAAAGATCGAGAACTTCATCGGCAGCCAGCTGGTCGACCTGTTGGTCCAGGAGCAGCGGTTCACCACGGCGTGGATCTCCGAGAACGCTTAGGTCACCCGCCCTGCGGCGTGGTGCAGGGCGGAGGGACTCGACCGGCTTAAACTTGAATTCATGGCTGCCCCACTTGGACAGCTCACGCGAGGTACCACCGGCTACAACAGACTGCGACGCAGCGATCGCTGGCTGGTGCATTCGCGACGGGTGCGCGCCGCACTGCTGTCCGCCGCCGACCCGTTGGTCATCGACCTCGGCTACGGCGCGCTGCCGGTGACGACCCTCGAACTGGCCGAGCGACTGCGGATGGTGCGCAACGACATTCGGGTCATCGGCCTCGAGATCCACCCCGACCGAGTCGCCTCGGCACGAGCCGCCGGCGGTGACACCGTTGAATTCGCCCTCGGCGGTTTCGAATTGGCCGGGCGGCGCCCCGCCCTGGTGCGCGCATTCAACGTGCTGCGCCAATATCCCGTCGACGCGGTGGCCGAAGCGTGGTCGACCATGCAAGCTCAGTTGGCTCCCGGCGGTCTGATCGTCGACGGCACGTGCGATGAACTCGGCAGGCTCTGCTGTTGGGTGCTGCTCGACGCCGACGGTCCGCTGAGCCTCACGTTGGCCTGCGATCCGTTCGCCATCGAGCGCCCGTCCGACCTCGCCGTGCGACTGCCCAAGGTGCTGATCCACCACAATGTCGACGGTCAGCCGATCCACGCTTTGCTCGCGGCGGCCGATCACGCGTGGGCCAGCGTCGCGGGCCACGGTGTCTTCGGCCCGAGGGTGCGCTGGCGGGCAATGCTGGATCTCCTGAGCAACAGCGGCTTCCAGGTCGATCCACCGCGACGACGGATGCGCGACGGCGTGCTGACGGTGCCGTGGCAGGCCGTGGCGCCTAATCCCCTCGCCTGAACGTCCTACGCTGGTGATCATGCGTGTGGCCCTGGCACAAATCCGCAGCGGCACCGACCCCGCGGCCAACCTCGGCCTTGTCGAGGACTACACCCGACGCGCAGCCGACGCCGGCGCGCGGCTGGTGTTGTTCCCGGAGGCGACGATGTGCCGCTTCGGCACTTCGCTGGCCTCGATCGCCGAACCGCTCGACGGCCCATGGGCGACGGGAGTGCGGCAGATCGCCGAGCGCGCAGGCATCGTCGTCGTCGCCGGCATGTTCGTCCCCGCCGACACCCGAGATGGGCGGGCGCGGGTGACCAACACCCTGATCGCGACGGGACCGGGAGTCGACGCCCACTACGACAAGATCCATCTCTACGACGCGTTCGGGTTCACCGAGTCCGATACCGTGGCGCCGGGCCGCGAGCCCGTGGTGATCACGGTCGACGGTGACTCCGGTCCGGTCACCGTCGGCCTCACGCTGTGTTACGACGTCCGCTTCCCTGAGCTGTACATCGAATTGGCCCGCCGCGGAGCACAACTCGTCACGGTCCATGCATCGTGGGGCACCGGTGCGGGCAAGCTCGACCAGTGGACGCTGCTGGCCCGCGCCCGTGCAATCGACACGACGGGTTTCGTCGCCGCAGTCGATCAGGCCTATCCGGGCGACGAAATCGCAGCGCTGGGACCCACCGGGGTGGGCGGCAGCGTCGTCGCGTCTCCGGTGGGCGAGGTCGTCGCATCGGCGGGTGACGATCCGGCTCTGCTTGTCACCGAGATCGACCTCGATGCGGCCCGGAAGGTCCGCGAAACCATCGCGGTCATGCACAACCGCACAGATCACCTATGGCGTAAGGCAGAATCGCGGGGATGACAGACCCTTGGGACGGCCGCAACCAGCCGCAGGGCCCGCCTCAAAGGCCGCAGGGCCCACCTCAGTACCCGCAGAGCCAGCCGCAGTACCCGCAGGGGCCGCCGCCGGGTTACTCCGCGCCGCCACCCCAGGGACCCGGGCCGCAGACGTCGGCGCCGCAGCAGGAGGAGCCCACTCCCAAGAAGCGGTCGAAGGGCTTCCTTCGCGACCCGCTGTCCATCATTCTGACGCTGGTCATCGTCGTCGCGGTGGTCGCGGCAGCGCTGATCGGCGTCGAGCTGTACGCCCGCAACGAAGGCGAGACCAGGGTCGCCTCCGCCGTCGAATGTCTTGTCGAGGACAAGGCCGAGGTGTCCTTCGCCTTCATGCCGCCCTTCCTGATACAGCACATGTCCAGGCACTATTCGAGCCTGCACATCGAAACCGCGGGCAATCAGATCGGCAGTTTGCAGGGCATGAAGGCCGACGTGACCGTCAAGGACGTCAAACTGAATGAAGACGCCGGCTCCGGTAGCGGCGGCACGATCGGGTCGCTCGTCGCGAAGATCGACTGGACATCGGCCGGCATGTCGCAGTCCATTCAGGACGCCATTCCACTCGTCGGATCATTGATCTCCGGCGTCACCACCAACCCGTCCGACGGCACGGTCGAGTTGGAGGCGGCGCTCGGCAGCATCGTCACCAAGCCGACGGTCAAGAACGGCGCTCTGACGCTGGAGGTGACGGAGCTGACCGGGCTCGGCTTCACGTTGCCGCGGGAGACGATTCAGCCCGCACTCGACTCGCTCACCGCCCAGTTGGAGCAGGAGCTGCCGATGGACATCAAGGCCGACTCGGTGAAGGTGACCGACGCGGGCGTCGAGACCCAGTTCTCCACCCAGAACGCGACGATTCCCAGGAGCGAGCAAGACTCCTGCTTCTCGAGCATCTGACGGTCAGTCCTTCGGCTCTGTCCACCGAAAACTGTTGACGTACTTGCCCATATCCATGGCAAGTTGCAGATTCGCCGCGGATGGGTGGCCCGGTCCGTCGTCCCGGGTGAACTCGCGGTACGGCCCGATCGCGGCCGCAGCCAATGCATAGTCGTTCTTGACCGCGACCATGACGAGGAGGCGCAGCCGGGTGAACGATCCGCGGGCGTCCTGCGGATACTCGTCGTAGACGACGCCGTACCCGGGCTCGTAGCCGACCATGGCGTTGGGAATCTGATAATCGACGGTCGCATTCGGGAAATGTTCGGCGACAAGGCTTTCCGTAATCTGCTTCGCTGTCCTACCCTCGGCGGGCTGTCCGAACAATTCCATGGTGCCGGTGTCGCCCCCGGTGAATTTCAATTCGACGCCATCCGGCTGCAGTGTTGCCACGTACGCCGTTCCCGGCCCGGGGTACTGCACCGAGAACGCGCCGTCCTCGGAGACGTAACGCGGATACGATTCGATCGGTTCGTAGATCGGCGGACGTCCGCAGTCGGGCGGGCATTGGTAGGCGACCACCTGGGGCGTCGACGCAAATGCGGCGGCGATGCCCGCAGCCGCGGCGACCGCCGTGCCGATGGCCAGCGCCGTCATCAGACGGGCGTGGCTCGGGCGACGCACCGGCGCGGTCTCGACATCCTCTGCGGTGCGTCGAACATCGCGCGAGGACCGCGATGCCGCATGCGCGGCGACCCCGCAATTGAGGCAGAACGGCATGTCAGGTTCAACGTAGTGACAGTGAAAGCAGCGCAGAAACCCGCTGTGGGTTGCCGGGTCGTGATCCTTGGTCATGAGGACAAACTGGACGCCGAGCCTGAGCGCGATCACGGCGAACAGCGCGATGAACAGGTAGAGCACCAACTCCACGAATATCGGAATCGTCTCGAGATCCATCAGGCCGAACAGGGCGTACAAGCCGAGGATCAACAGCACGCTGATCGCGATGAGGGTCCGACGGCCGAACCACAGTGCCATCCCGAACAACCCGCCGAGCATCGCCGCCGTCAAAGGAACGGCGATGAGCTGAATTCCGGCCTGCACGACCAAGGTGTCGACCGCTCGGTCGCTGGCGCTGATCCCCGTCTCGAACTGAGGAGACAGCAGCGTCAGGGTCGCCGCGGAGGTGAAACTGATCGACCCGAGCGCCCCGATTACGTAGCCGTCCAACGACTCTCGCGGTCCGCGCTGGATCAGCCGAATCACCACCGTCGGAATCAGCATCAGCAGCGCGTAAAACACCGGGGTCACGATCACGAGTGCCTTGTCGAACAGCGTCTGTGTGGTGTACTCGCTTCCCAGCGTCAATACGTAGTCGTCGGGGACGAACTCGTTGACGGCGTAGGCGCAGCCGACACCCAAGACGATTCCCATCGCGGCGGTCAGCGCCAACAAGCCACGCGGCAGGTCGTCGTCGACGTCGGATTCGCGCAGAAACAGCACGAACAGGATCAGCAGTCCGAGCGCGCCCACCGTGATCAGCGGCGCCTGCCACCGCAGCAATGCGAAGGCGATCACCCCGAGGAGGGGCACCGCCAGCCCCACCCGAAAGACTATGTGCGACCGCTGTGACAGCTGCGGGAAAAGCGACGTGACGAAGAAGGGCAGCAGAGTGTGTTCGTTCGGGGCGACCGCGTACGCGCCAAGGCGCCAACGCCCCTGTCCGCCGGCCTGTTTCGCGCCGCAACTGCCGCAGAAGCCCGCGTCGGGTACTTCGGTTTCGCACGCCCGACAGACCATGGTGGATGAGCCACCTGGGCTGCTCACCGAGGCGCCACCCCCTTCTGGAGTCCGAGGATATTGCGGGCGAGGTTGTCGATGTTCGGGCTACCCAGTCCGGTCACCAGGTCGTAGCCGGGATTCGAGTAGTAGACCGCGTTCCCGCCGCGGCCCACGTTACGGAATCCCGGTAGATAAGACCCGGCGGCCACGCGGTACAGCAGCGGGTTCGCGTTCCCGATCTGATGGCCGCCGCGCTCGACGAGGTACTGGTTCATCAGCGCGGTCATCGCGGCCCAGATCGGCGCCGACTGCGACGTGCCGCCGCCGAGCACCTCGGTCTGCTTGTAGATGAACCTGACCCCGGTGAAGGGATCCCCGACCGCCGCGACGTCGGGCACGAGGCGGCGACGCTGAGGGTCCTGCTCGATGTCCAACTGGCTCTGCCATTGCGGCCGGTCGAACAGCACCGACACACCACCGGTCGAGCCTTGGGACAGCGGTGAATCCACCCATGGGCGCTCGCCCACCCAGTCGCCGCGAGGGCTTGTCGACAACGTCGTGCCGCCGACCGTCGTCATCGCCGGTATCGACGAGACCGCGTCCAGGCCAATGTCATCGGGACCCGGTGGGGCCGACCATGCGTCGCTGGCTTTGCACTCGAGGCCCGCGTTGTCGCCGCTCGCGTCGAACGCGGAGGTGCCACGACGCTGCGCCCTTTCGAGCGCCGCCGCCACCGGCGCCAGATCCGCCGCAGTGACGAGCTTGTCGCAACCCCATCCGATCGACAGGCTCCACACCGCCCCGGGGAACTGGCGGTCGGCCTCTTCGAACATCTTGCCGATCTTCTCGAAGGCGCCGTCGCCCTGGACCGTGGGCCGGGCGTTGACCACGACGAGCCGGGCATCCGGCGCAATCGCATGTGCCACTTGGAGATCCATCGCAGTTTCGCCGTGCTGTTCCTCGGGCTTCCCGCCGACGATCACCGGGGTGAATCGGGGCAGTTCGGAGGTGTCGGCGAAGAGGTCCAAGTCCTCCTGGTCGGCGCTGTCGAACGCGAAGAAGACGATCGTCTGGCCTTTACCGGTGATGCCCTGCTCGGCCAGCGGGTCGGCGTTGTAAGCCTGCAACAGACCGTCGGGGGTCAGCCCACCCCACCGGACATCAAGGGGTAGGAACCCGGGGCTTTTCATGTGGTGCGGGGTGTAGCTGTTGATGCGGCCCACCTCCGCCACCACGCCACGCAGGGGTGACGGTATCGACGGTTGATGAGTGGACGCGTAGAACACCTGGCCCTTGCGGCCGCGGTAGTCATGGATGGGCACGTCGAATGCCCGTGCCACCTCAGCGGCCGGACCCTCGACGATGGCCCAGCCGTCACCGGGGCGGGTACGTACCCTCAGGCCCCGATCACCGGCCCATCGGGTCAATGCCGGTGCCTGCGTCGGGTCCGCGAGCGTGACGGTCAGTTGGGTGTCAGCAGAACGCGACGGGCCGAGGTCGGCCGAACTCGCCAGCAATGCTGCGTAGGGACCCGTGATCGGGTCGGGAGATTGCCGCGCGCAAGCGGCGCTGAAGCTGGTGGCAGTCAGCGCCGCTGCGGCGACGAGTGCCGAGAGCCTGGCCTGAACCCGGAGTCGCCTATCAGCGATGGCGGCCAGGCGTGGCCTCCGGTGCCGGCGGCGCAATAACGCTCGGCGAGAACGGGTTCGGTCCGCCCGGCTCCAGACGGGGAGCCTTCTCGGTCGGCTCGACCGGTGCGGCGGAAGTCGTGGTCGTGGTGGTGGTCGTAGTGGTCTCGGGCGCCTTTTCCTCTTCCTTGGCGCACGATGCGGTGAAGAAGCCCATCGCGGCGATGGCCCCAATTCCCGCAACTGCTGAAACTCGACGAAGCAAACGATTGTCGGTCGTCATCTTTCCATCCTATCGGATTATCACCAGCGGAATAGGTGAGCTTGATCTAGATCTTCGCACACTTTTGGCACACTCGTAAATCGAACTCAGCAAATATTACTAGTTTGCGTCAATAACGCGCCGCGCCCCCTTCAGTCCGTCCAGCACCGACCGAGTCCCAGACAGTCCCAGCCGGGTCGCGCCGGCCTCGAGCATCGACAGCGCATCGGCCGTCGTACGTATGCCGCCACTGGCCTTGACCTGGACACTCGGGCCGACAGCCCCACGCATGAGCTCCACCGCGTGCACCGATGCGCCCCCCGCCGGGTGGAACCCGGTGGAGGTCTTCACGAAGTCGGCGCCGGCATCGGCGGCGGTCCTGGACACCGACACCAGCGCATCCTCTCCAACGATGCTGAGCAACGCCGCCGACTCCACGATCACCTTCAGGACGACGTCGCCACCGATCGCCGACCGGACCGCGGCGACGTCCGCCCCTACGGCGGTGAAGTCGCCGGACACCGCGGCGCCGATGTCGATCACCATGTCGATCTCAGCGGCCCCCGCCGACACCGCAGCGCGCGCCTCCTCGGCCTTGATTGCCGAAAGATGCTTGCCCGAAGGGAATCCGACGACCGCGGCGATGGGCTTGGCGCCCCTGGCGGCTCGCTCCGCGATGGCGACCATGGACGGTGACACACAGATCGCGTAGACCCCGAGTTCGGTCGCTTCCTCGACGAGTCGCGCAACGTCGTGTTCGGTGGCTTCGGGTTTGAGCAGAGTGTGATCGATGAGCGCAGCCACGTCATCGCGGCAGTAGTCGCTCACTAAAACGGTTCCTCGGTCCCGCCCGGATTACAGCCCGTCGCGATCAACGTGCCGTCATCGACCTCGGGCCGCCACGGCTCGAGATTCCAACTGGTCTTTCCGGGGCGGCCGAGTTCGGCCAACTCCCAGTGGCATACGAATTGTTCGTACATTCCGGGCATCGCCGCGTCGGGCGACAGCGCCAGCACCTCTTGCCATGCGGCGGCCTCGGTGTCGACGGTCGCGACCAGCGACGCCTGCCGCCCCGAAGCGGTCGGATACACCCGCAGACTCGAGAGGTCGCCGAACTTCGCCCATTCGACGTGGTCGACGTAGGGGGGCGGGGGCGCCGGATTGGCCGGGGCGTCGGGCGCGAAGGTGAGGGGTACGAAGACCGTCGCGACCGCGGCCGCGACGAAACGCCGGTTAACGGGACTTTCCTTGAATTTCCAGGATCTTCGGCCGCACATCGACAAGGTAGATGCCGGTCGCGACAGCAGCGATCGCAATCGCGAAAACAGAGACTCCGGCGAGGCTGGTGAGCAGGGCGAAGGCACCTGCACCGCCGATGATCAGAAGCCAGACCGGCTTGGTGAGCTTGCCCGCCGCGGTATACGCGTCGGGCCGCTGCATGGCGGCGTGCACGAAGGCATAGAGGGTGAAGGCCAGTACGACGACCGCCAACAACAAGAGGACGTAACCCGCCAAGTTTTGGAGCTGCACGCTCCAAGCGTATGCGGGCTACGTCCCCTGGTCGACTCTTACTCGCCCAGCCGGGCGACCAAGTGCCGAAATGCTACTTCTGCGTGACCTTCTTGGCCGGGGCCTTCTTGGCCGGAGCCTTCTTGGCGGCGGCCTTCTTGGCGGGGGCCTTTGCCGGAGCCTTCTTGGCGGCGCTCTTCGCGGGCGCCGCGGCCTTCTGGGCCTTCTTCGGCAGCTCGACACCGACCAGCTTGGCGGCGCGCTCGCCGACCGCACGGGTCTGGGTGGCGACGTTGCCCAGCGCTTCCTGGGTCAGCTCGACGGCCTGGTCCGAAAGGGCCTCGACGCGACCGGCGGCCTCTTCGAGAGCCGGCTGGCTGCGCAAGCGCTCGAGAGCGGCCTCGCCACGCTCGACCAGCTTGTTGTAGGAGGTCTGCGCGGCTTCGGCGTAGGTCTCGGCGAACTTGCGCACCTCCTCGGAGCTCAGGCGCTCACGCAGATCGCCGAACTGCGAGGGCAGCTCTTCCTGCAGCTTGGTCACACGGGCGCGGGTCTCTTCCACGCGGGTCCCGGCATCGGTGCGCGCGTCTTCGGCACGCTCGCGCAGGGCCGCGACGATCTCGTTGACGCGCTCGAGGGCCAGATCGGCAGCGCCGACTGCGGCGAGCAGCGGGGCCTTCAGGTCGTCAGCGGTCGGCTGGTTCTTGTTCTTGGCCGGGGTGTTCTTAGCCATGTCGGTGTTTCCTTTCACTTTCTGGAGATTTGGTGTTCATACGTTCAAACGGACGGTTCGGTTGGACTAAATACGGTGCGAATTTCTATTCAGTCGTCTGCTCCTCGTCGGTCTGGACGCGCGCGGCTTCGATCTGCAGGCCCTCGTTCTGCTGACCCTCGTCGTGCTGGGCCTCGTTCTGCTGGACGAACGACGTGTAGATCTCGAGCAGCACCTGCTTTTGCCGCTCGGTGATCGCCGAGTCGGTGATGATGACGTCGCGGACTTCGTTGTTCTCGCTGGGCTCCAGGATTCCCGCCCTTATATAGAGAACTTCCGCGGACACCCGCAGCGCCTTGGCGATCTGGTTGAGCACATCGGCGGAGGGTTTCCGCAATCCCCGCTCGATCTGACTGAGGTAGGGATTACTGACGCCGGCCTTCTCGGCCAACTGCCGTACCGATACCTGGGCTGCCTCGCGCTGCGTGCGAATGAAGGTGCCGATGTCCTGTGCAGCGTTGGACACCACTGCGGCGATCTTCTCATCCTGCGGCATGCGTGACCCCCTCGAGCATCGGGTAACCGGTAACGACACATCCCACGGTACGACGGGGTGCTAACTTTTGCAAGCACTAGTTAGCGCAGGTCAGAAGAGTAGCTGAGCTATCGAATAGATGATCAGACCCGCGAGCGAACCCACCACGGTGCCGTTGATTCGGATGAACTGCAGGTCACGACCCACATGCAATTCGATGCGGCGACTGGCCTCGTCCGCGTCCCAGCGCTCGATGGTCTCGGTGATGATCGCTGTGATCTCCACCCCATATTCCGACACCAGATGCTGAGCCGCTCTGATGATCCAGTTGTCGACCTTGTCGCGGAGATCGGCATCGTCACGAAGCGACTCTCCGATGTGCACGACCGAGTCGGTGATGCGGGTCCGCAGAGCCGACGACGGGTCGTCGACCGATTCGAGGATGATCCGCTTGGCCGCACTCCACGCCGTCTCCGCCGCCCGCGCGACCTCGTCGCGGGCCATCAGTTGTTCCTTGACGTTCTCGGCGCGCTGAATCGTGGCCGCGTCGTGCTGGAGGTCGTCGGCGAACTCGAAAAGGAAGCGGGTCGCCGAGCGCCGCAGTTCGTGGTCGGGGTTGCGGCGCACCTTGTCGGTGAAGTCCATGAGCTCGCGGTGGATGCGATCGCCGACGAGGTGGTCGACCCAGCGTGGCGACCAGGTTGGTGAGTCGCGTTCGATGACGCGCTCGATGATCTCGCCGGCGTTGAGCGACCACTGGAAGGCCCGATCGGCCAGCAGCTGGATCAGTGCTTCCTGCCTGCCCTCGGCGAGCAGGGTGGCCAGGACGCGGCCGATCGGCGGGCCCCACGTCGGTTCGGCGATGCGCTTGATGATCATGCGATCCAAAACATGCTGAACGTCCTCGTCGCGCAGCATCTCCACCAGAACCCGCAGCACCGTTGATGTTTCGGCCGCTACGCGCTGGGCGTGCACCGGCTCGGAGACCCACTTGCCAAGGCGTCCGGCGACCTGCGCGTCGCGCAGTTTGGCCTCCACGACCTCGGGTGACAGGAAGTTCTCGCGGACGAACGTCCCCAGCCCCTCGCCGAGTTGGTCTTTCTTGCGCTTGATGATCGCGGTGTGTGGGATCGGGATACCCAGCGGATGCTTGAACAGCGCGGTGACAGCGAACCAGTCGGCCAGCGCGCCGACCATGCCCGCTTCAGCGGCGGCGCGGACATAGCCAACCCAAGGCGGCGCCCCCTGGGACTGAGCCCAGGTGCATACGAGAAAGATCACCGTGGCGCCGAGCAGAAACGACACCGCGACGATCTTCATCCGCCGCAGGCCGCGTTGGCGCTCGGCATCGGCGCCACTGTCGGCAGCCGCCAGCGACTCGGCGAAGCTACGCGGAGCCGGATTGCCGGCGCTCGGTCTGTGTGCCACACCTACATCATCCGCTACCCGCGGAGTGGCGGTTCCAGCCGACAACGCTCGAACGCAAGATCACCCGTACTATCGAGGGGAACTAGGGAACGGGATTACGGCGATCGTGGCAGAACAAATCTCGTCCGTCGCGGTCAAGACCGATGGACGCAAGAGGCGCTGGCACCAGCACAAGGTGGAACGGCGCAATGAGTTGGTCGATGGCACCCTGGAGGCGATTCGGCGCCGCGGCAGCAACGTCAGCATGGACGAGATCGCAGCCGAGATCGGTGTGTCCAAGACGGTGCTCTACCGCTACTTCGTCGACAAGAACGACCTGACGACCGCCGTGATGATGCGGTTCGCGCAGACCACACTGATCCCGAATATGGCTGCGGCTCTCTCATCCAACCTGGACGGCTACGACCTGACGCGCAGGATCATCGGGGTCTACGTCGAAACCGTCGCCGCCGAGCCGGAGCCGTACCAATTCGTGATGGCGAACAACTCGGCCTCCAAGAGCCAGGCCGTCGCACGCTCGGAGCAGATCATCGCTCGCATGCTCGCGGTGATGCTGCGGCGGCGCATGGCCGAGGCGGGGATGGACACCGGCGGCGTCGAGCCGTGGGCCTATCACACCGTTGGCGGCGTGCAGCTGGCCACGCACTCGTGGATGTCGAACCCACGCATGAGTTCCGACGAGCTGATCGATTACCTCACGATGCTGTCGTGGAGCGCGCTGTGCGGCATCGTCGAGGTCGGCGGGTCGCTGGAGAAGTTTCGGCAGGACCCGCATCCTTCGCCGGTTTTGCCCCGGCAACTGCTTGACTGAGCTGATGAGCGAGTCACACCTGCCGTCCTTGTGGACCCACGAGCCGCACACCCATCTCGAGTTCCGTCACGGCGACAAGGTCGCCGACATCGACGCCGGTGCGACCCCGGGGTTCAGGGGTAAGAAGGCCGACGCGCCCGCGCTGCAGGCCGAACGCAACGCACGATTCGCCGAGCTGCAGGAGATGCTGTACGCCAACAGCCGCTCCGGAGACCCCCGGGCGATACTGCTGGTGCTCCAGGGTATGGACACCGCGGGAAAGGGCGGGATAGTCAAACACGTTGCGGGAGCTGGTAATCCACAGGGTATTCGGTACAAAAGCTTCGGAAAGCCAACCGAGGAAGAGCTGTCGCACCACTTTCTGTGGCGCATCATCAAGGCATTGCCGCCCGCGGGCCACATCGGGGTCTTCGATCGCTCCCATTATGAGGACGTGCTGATCGTCCGGGTGCACAACCTGGTCGCGCCCGAGGTATGGGGAGCGCGCTACGGCGAGATCAACACCTTCGAGAAGGCACTCGTCGATGAAGGCATGACGCTGATCAAGGTGGCGATGTTCGTCTCGCTCGACGAACAGAAGGCCCGGCTGGCAGAGCGGTTGGATCGTCCGGACAAGTACTGGAAGTACAACCCCGCCGATGTCGACGAGCGGCTCAAGTGGCCGCTGTACCAGGAGGCGTACCAGGCGCTGCTGGACAAGACGTCGACCGATTACGCACCATGGCACGTGATTCCGTGCGACCGAAAGTGGTACAGCAGGTTGGCGATCACCGAGCTGTTGATCGAGGCGCTCGAGTCGATGAACTTATCGTGGCCCCCAGCCGATTTCGATGTCGAGGCGGAGAAGAAGCGACTCGCCGAGGCTTGAGCCGCTCGCCGCCTGGTTACCCGCGCTCGACCATCAGTACGTGTAGAAACCCCGACCTGACTTCTTACCCAGCTGGCCCGCCTCGACCATGCGCAAGAGCAGCGGCGGCGGAGCATAATTCGCGTCCTTGTACTC